>NZ_DATJMN010000296.1:0-5178 GCF_035508675.1 Dyella sp. | reverse complement strand
ACCTGTATCAGTCCGACCACACCTGGACGTACGACAGCACCGGCTCATGGTCGTCGACCGGCGCCATCGGCACCCAGGCCAATCCGATCTACGTGACGGGCACCACCACGCAATACGTGCCGCTGGTCGGCAATCCGCCGGCGTATTTCTATGCGGTGGATGCGGGTGGCGCGATTTTGCCGATCGTCGGCGACAGCGTGAACATTCCCACCTCGCTGTTTTCCAGCCGTGCGCAGAACGTCAACAATCACCTGGATTCGTACATTGACGCCAGCGTGATCACGGCCAACTACCGCTCGTTCGGCATCGTGCCTTCCGGCATTCTGTTGCCGCCGGATCAACAGAGTTGCCAGTCGGGTGGCGGTACGGATTGTCCGGATGAGTAAGCGAGGAAACTAGATGCAAAATGCACGCGGGCTGTTGTCGCTGGGCTGCGGCCTGTTATGGGCCGTAGCCGCTACGCATGCCTCGGCGCAGATCGCGCCGCGCTTGACCGGCGAGGCGGTGATCGCCCGCCTCGACACCGCCAAGCAGGATCTGGCGGCGCGTGCGGCCACCGCGCACGACGATCGGCTCGCCGCGGTGAGCACGCGTTTGGGCGACATGGCCGACGCGCTGCGCAAAACGCTGGGCGACAAAGCCAGCCAGCCGGCCGACATCATGGACAATAGCCGGCGCGCCGCCGTGCTGCGCGGCGATGCCGCCGTGCAGCGCACGCGCGCGTATCTCGATGAGGCGCCGAGCTGCCCGGGCAGCGATGCCAAAGCGCTGACGGACGCCTTGGCCGACACTGTCGACACGCTCGCCAAGACATCCAGTTCGTCGAAGGCGACACCGGTGATCGGCAGTGTCGAGACGATCGATCATCGCCCGGTATTCGCGCTGCATCCCGGCCATGCGCCGGTAGCGCTGGCGTTGGTCGGTACCAATCTCTCCGATCCACAATGCGCCGATCCGCAGCTCACCGCCACCGACGACAAAGGCAAGCTGCTTGACACGCAGCCGGTCATTACCGGTGTATTGCCCACGCGCATCGAACTGAAATTTCCGGAAGGGGCAGGGAGCACATCCGGCCCCTTGGTGCTGCACGTCATACCCAAGCACAAGGTATTTTTGCGGGGTTGCACAGCACAGCCGGAAGCCGTTACGGCGCTGCAAGTGACATCACCCATGCGCGTTTCCGTCAGCTACGACCTGACCACCACTTGCAGCAACGGCCAACGCGTGCCCAGCTCCGGAACCCTGCCGGACATCACCGCTTACGGCGCTACCTCGTCGCGCCAAGTGGAAGCTGCGGCGTGCGAAGCGGCGCGCTACGCGATCAGCGCCAAGCTGATGTTCGGTGACGGCAACAGCGCGTCGGTGGGACCGGTGGAACAGACTGCCGCGGCGGATATCACCCTGGGATTGCCTGCAGGGTTCACGCTGAGTTGGAGCCCATCGACGCGGACGGTATTCGTGCGTTCGGCGGCGAATGTGTGCAAGGGCGTGTACTGAGGCATTCGCAGCATGCCGTAGGGTGGCATGTCGTAGGCTGGGATGACATCCCAGCCTACTCATTACTCGCTCTCGCCGGAAATCACCTGCAGCTCGCTCATGCCGCCGGGTGCCAGATTCTTCATCAGGTCCACGAAACTCAAGCCGACCAGCCGCTGCGCGCGGCGCAACAGCAATGGAATCGGGCTGGAAGGCTCGCATCGCGCGTAGTAATCGCAGATTTCATCCAGCTTGCGAATCACATCCTGCGGCCCTTCGATACGACCGCTTTGTGCCGGTTGCGCGGCACCCGGCGCCGCAGCGCCCGTTTCACCCGCGGCGTCGCCGATGGCTTCCGCCACCTGCGGCAAACGCTTCGCCAACTGCGGCTCCAGAAACTTCTTCACTTCGAAAATATCGCTGAGCAGCGGTTTCAGCTCCGGCCCGGCGGTGCCTACGTGTTCGTTGAAAATGGCATCGATCGCCTTGACGTGATCGAGCGCAGCGGTGATCGCCGCCACGTTGCCGGCCAGCTGTTCCTCCGGGCAATCCATGCAGCAGGCTTCGATCTGCGTCAGGCCGGGACGCTCGGCGTTTTCGTCTTCGTTGTCGCCGAGCTTCAACGTACCGTTGGCAATGCGCAAATCGCGCAGCGTAAACCGCCCCATCCGCGGCGACTGTACGAACGGCGTGCTGCGGAAAAAACGCAGCATGCCCTGCAGGTCGGCAATCGCCGCCACGGCGTTCACGCGTGCGGTAGGGTCGTTATCGTCTTCCGCATCCAATTGCGGATGCACCCCGTCCCAAAATTGCTCCAGCAGGCTGCGGATCAACTGCAGGCCGGCGCTCCAGCCCGGCAGGCCGGACGTGCGCATCCAGGCCGTGGCCAGATGCACCGCCACGCGCAAGTCCTTGGACCGCCCCAGCAGTTCCTCCGCCTGGCTGGACACCTTGTCCCAGTCCGGCTCTTCCGCCGCGATCACCTCATCGCCGATACCCCGCTCCGCCTTGGGCGCAGCCAGGCGTTCCAGGGCCATGAAATCAGGGTCGTACTCAAGATTTGCCCCCGTGGGCGATTCACCATCCAGGGGCAACAACAACGACTCCAGGGCAGGGCTGGTCATAGGTGTGTGTGAGGTCCTTGAGGTGGTGGAAATCCTACCGCAATTGACGCGGTGTGAATGCAATTTTTGGCGAGCCGCAGCGGCTACAAGGCTTCCAGAAATGCTTTCAGATCCTGCCGCTCTTCCACCGAAAGCTGCAGCGGGCGCCCGGCTTGCAGACTGCGGTAATAGACTTCCCGGTCGATCGCGTCTTCGAGCGTGGGTACGCTCCCGTCATGCATATACGGCGCGGTGTGCGAAACACCCCGCAGTGAAGGCGTTCGAAAAAGCCCGATATCTGCCGGGTCCTGCGTCACATTGAAGCGACCGAGTTGCGATTCATCCGCGTGCGTGGCGACGCGATTGCCGACAGCCGCGCCTTGCAGGGAGCGCTGAATGACGCCCTCGGTCAGGCTGGGCAGATTCGGCGCAATGGCGTTCAAGCCAACACCGGTGCGGTGATAGGCATGATCCGTAAATGTAGCAGGACTACCTTCCAACCGATGGCATTCCGAACAATGCCCTTTGCCGGAGAAGATGGCGAGACCAAGTAAGGCACGTGGACTCAGTGCGCTCTTGTCATCATGCAAGACATAACGATCATAGGCATTCTCAGCCGGATGCAACGATCGAACATAATCCACAAGTGCGGCTGCAATCAGCTTCGACGTGATCGGACCATTCGTGCCAGGAAAAGCCTGGGCAAAAGCCTGTGCATAGGCAGGATTTTCTTGCACGCGCTGCAATAACTCCGCCTGATCGCGCAAGCCCATCTCGACGGGATTTGTGAGCGGGTCGAGTACTGCTTGATTCAGCGCATTCCGCCGGCCATCCCAGAAAAACGATGTTTCTTGCGCAGCATTGATTGTCAGCAGGCTGGGCGTATTGCGCGTGCCAGCTTGTCCCCCTATCCCGATTGCAACGCGCCGTCCGTCCGTATAAGCCTTTTCAGGGATATGGCAAGATGCGCAGCGGATCGTACCATCGGCACTCAAATGTGGGTCGTAGAAAAGCTGTTTGCCAAGTGCAATGCGCTGGCCGGCGAGTGCGTGCGACCCGGCATGGCTATCGGCTTTGTCATGGAGCGCAAGCGTGGCCCATACTGTGCAACCTGATAGAGCGATCATCCCTATCAGGCGCAGGAAACGCGAATTTGGCCGTATCGACACCGGGCAGTCCTTGCAAGCCGGCAGGCTTACATGGTGACAAAACGCACCGTCGCGCCACTGGCCTTCAGAGCAGCGGTATCGACAGCCTGTTCGGAAGCATCGCTCACGACCATCACCACGATCCCCTTCATGACATCCGCTTTCAGCTGCTTGGAAAGATTCGTGATGAACGAGGTGGTCTGCTTCGCATCCGGCCCACCCAGAATCAGCATGCCGCCAGGCATCAGGATCGGCCCAATGCTGTGTACGATCGAATCGGTTTCATTCTGGCGGCGATCATTCCCGGCCACGCTATCGCCTGCCGGAATGACATAGATGTACGGTTTCATTTCCACGTCCTTGCCATGCAACTTGCCTTGTTCGGCAAGGTAGTTGCCCCAGGTGTTTTCGTCAGCGGTGGCGGTGGGTTTGGCCGGCACGGAGGATGCCGTTGAGGCGTTCGATGTGTTAGCCGTGGGGGCCGAGTGGTTGCAGGCAGCGAGCAGCGCTCCCAGCGTGACGGAAAGCGTCAGATGTCCTAAGCGATTCATGGTCCCCTCGTGGTGCGATGGATTGCGGATGCGCGTCGCGTCGACAAGAAGGCCCATTGCGACGCTGCGTGATCAGACCACAACACGATGTCGTCTGCCTACCGTGAAAATCTTCACGGGCTCTTCACGACGATTCTGGTGCGATTCGAGAGCAATTTCACGCCCCTTTCACCCGGAGAGCGGCGTCGAAGTCAAGGGATTCACGCGTTTGAGATCAGGCTAGCCGTTTCCCAAGGAGCGGCAGAAAGGACTGTGCAATGGAATCGCTGGGGAACGGAAGGTGGGTCGGGGGCGGGGATCGTGCGCAGAGCGGATCGGGCGACAGCAATCATCTTCGACGCGGGATTGATCGATGGTTTCACGCATGCGCTCTGGGGGTGCTTTGCCTCTTGCTACTGGCATCGAATGTCGTACGCGCGCAGACTTCCGGTTACGTTTATGACGCCGATGGACGTGTCGTCGCGGTAACTGCGGCCAACGGCAGCAGCGTCCAATACGGCTACAACTCGTTGGGTCATACGTCCCAAGTCAGTGCACCGATAGCGGCTGGTCAATTAGCTGTTTTCACTTTCATGCCAACGCATGGCGTGACGGGAACACAGGTCACGATTCAAGGGCAAGGTTTCGACAGCAATGCGGCCAATGACACAGTGAACTTCAATGGCACCGTTGCGACGGTGCTTTCTGCATCCGCTACTCAGCTTGTCACTACCGTGCCGAGTGGCGCCACGACAGGGCTGATCAGCGTAACGACGGGTGGCCAGACAGCAACAAGTGTAGAGGCGTTTGTCGTAGACGATTCGGGTGTTCCGCCCGTCATTACACAGGTCAATCCACTCATCGTGTCGTCGGGCAGTACCGTCACCGTGGCAGGTTCCCATCTTGACCCCATAAGCGGGT
>NZ_DATJMN010000295.1:0-37991 GCF_035508675.1 Dyella sp. | reverse complement strand
CATCCGTCGTAGCGATCTCGCTCTTCAGCATCGCAATCGTCGTCGCCGCCACCTGCCGCGTGTCGTAATACGCATAACCGCCCACCCCGATCGCACCGATGATCGGCATCCAGCGCGAGAGCCCTTCGCCCAGCGCGCGCTGCGTCACTTTCACGCCGATCTGCTTGGCGATGCGTTCGATCACGCCGTAGGACACGCGCCGGAAGATCAGGCGATCGCCCAGCCGCACCACCAGATCGCGAAACGCCTGCGCGGAAGTGTGGCGGAACAGGCACCACAGCATTTGTTCGCGGCCGAGTTCCGCGTGCTTGCCGTAGGCGGCGGCGATGTCGCTGACCAATTGCGCCTGGATTTTCCAGATCGAGATCAGCTCCGGCAGGATGGTGAGCCAGCCAAGCGGACCGGGCGGCAGGGCGAGCGTACCGGCCGTCAGTGCGGCGCGTTGGGCGGCGCGGTTGGCCAGGCGGCGCGCTTCGGCTTCCGCGTCGTGCTGGCTATGCACCTTGCTGGCGGGGATCTGGCTGATGAAATCCAGGATCGCCCGCGTCACCCGGCCGCTGGCTTCGTCCTGCGTCACCACGGCAGGAAGATTAGGGGTGGCTTGCGTTTCGTTGGGCTCGGTCATGCCGCGCTCCGCGGGAATGAAGGGGTCTGGCGATCATAGTCCGCCCCTGTGCAGCGCTGATGAGGGTGTCATGAACCCACGAACCCTGCCGGACTTGAATGGGCCGCGCCGCTCATGCTTGCGCGCCACGCAGGGGTCTTGTGCAAAAGCCTTGACGGCTCTGCGGAATCCATGCATGTTGCAATGCACAAGTTCTCTCGCCCTGGTGATGCGTGCGAAACAGCATGCTGCGCAGGGTCTGATGTGGCGCGGGGGTGGGCGTGGATTGGACGGGGTATCGATCGTCAACATGGGACGAGCTTGTCGCTGCCGACGGCGCTGCTCGCCCGGCAGCGCGGCCGCTGATTGATTATCTGGCCGGCTTGAGCCGCCGCGAGTTGGCCGAGCGGCAACTGGCTGCCGATGTAGCCGCCCGCGTCATGGGCATCACCTTCACGGTCTACAGCGAAGGTCGCAATGTTGATCGCACGCTGCCGTTCGATCTGATTCCACGGGTCATCGAGCGACGCGAATGGGAGCGCACGGCAGCCGGCCTGCGCCAGCGCATGCAGGCGTTGAATCTGTTCATCGGCGATATCTACGGCGAACAGAAGATCGTCAAGGCCAAGGTATTTCCGCGCGCCTTGCTCAAGGATTCGGTGAACTTTCGCGAGCAGTGCGTGGGCGTGAAGCCGCCGCTTGGCGTGTGGGCGCACATCTGCGGCTCGGATCTGGTGCGCGACGGCGACGGTACGCTGTATGCGCTAGAGGACAACCTGCGCATCCCGAGCGGCGTGTCCTACATGATCGAAAATCGCATGGTCGCGAAAAAGGTGTTTCCTGAGCTGTTCGAGACCAGTGCCATCCGCCCGGTGGATGACTATCCGGCCCAGCTCTACGACACGCTAGCCGCGCTCAGCCCGCGTCCCGGCGACACGCCGGTGATCGCGCTGCTCACGCCCGGCATCTACAACAGCGCCTACTTCGAGCATTGCTTCCTGGCGCAGAGCATGGGCATCGAGCTGGTTGAAGGCGGCGATCTTTTCGTCGGCGACGACGATATCTGCTACATGCGCACGGTGTACGGACCCAAGCGGGTGGATGTGGTCTATCGCCGTGTGGACGACAGTTTTCTTGATCCGGAAGTCTTCCATCCCGATTCGGTGCTTGGCGTGCGCGGCCTGATCCGCAGCTGGCGCGCCGGCAAGGTGGCGCTGGCCAATGCGCCGGGTGCCGGTGTGGCCGACGACAAAGTCGTGTTCACCTACGTGCCGAAGATGATCAAGTACTACCTGGGCGAAGAACCGATCCTGCCCAACGTGCCGAGCTACCTGTGCCATGACGCGAAAGAGCGGGCTTACGTACTCGACCATCTGGACAAGCTGGTGGTGAAACCGGCCAACGAATCGGGCGGCTATGGCATGTTGGTGGGGCCGCGTTCCACCAAGCGCCAGCGGGACCAGTTCCGGCGGCTGATCGAGGCCGACCCGCGCAACTACATGGCGCAGCCCACGCTGTCGCTTTCCACCGCGCCGATCCTGGGGGACAAGGGGCCGGAGCCGCGCCACCTGGACCTGCGTCCGTTCATCCTTTCACGCGAGGATGTCTACGTGACGACGGGCGGCCTCACGCGCGTGGCGATGAAAAAGAATTCGCTGGTGGTCAACTCCTCGCAGGGCGGCGGCGCCAAGGACACCTGGGTGGTCGATCTGGAGGAAACCGCCTGATGCTCTCGCGTGTCGCCAACAATCTCTATTGGTTCAGCCGTTATATCCGCCGCGCCGAGAACATGGCCCGGCTGATCGACGTAAGCAGCCAACTGCAATTGGATCTGCCCCGCACGGCGCACATCGCATGGCGGCCGCTGGTCGATACGCTGGGCGCCAGCGCCGAATTCGAGCGCTTGCACGGCAGCGGCGACGCGCCCAGCGAGGCGGAGGTGATCCGTTTCCTGCTGGTGGAGCCGGAGAATCCGCTGGCCCTGCGCGGAGTGGTGCGCCATGCGCGGGAAATTCTGCGCACCGTGCGCGAAACCATGCCGCAGGACTGCTGGATCGCGGTCAACGATCTGTACCTGCACATCGAAACGAGCGCCGAGCGTGCCGGCCATCGCCGGTACCGGCAGGACTTCCTGGCGCGCGTGATCGATTGTTGCCTGCGCGTCTCGGCGCTCTTGGCCAACAATGTCAGCCGCGATATCGGCTACCAGTTCATGCGCCTGGGCTCGGCTCTCGAGCAGGCGGACATGACGTCACGCATCATCGATGCCGCTGCGGCCGGCCTTATCCAGGCGCGTTCGGAGGACGACGCGGAAGCGTTTCGCGCGATGCAGTGGATGAGTGTGCTGCAATCGCTGGCTGCCTATCAGATGTATCGGCGGCACCTGCGCCAGCGCGTCGGCGCGGAGCTGGCGCTGCAGTTTCTGCTCAAGGATCGGGAATTTCCGCGCAGCGTATTGTTCTGCCTGACGCGGATCCAGGGCATGCTGCAGCAGATGCCGCCACAGCGGCTGGTGCAACAGGCATTCCGCCGCGGGCTGGGGTTGGTATTCGATGCCGATCCGGCGCGTCTGGTCGTCATCGGGCCGTGCGAATTCATGGATCGGCTGCAAGTGGAACTGGCTGCTTTGGATGCCGCGATCCACCAGTCCTATTTCCCGGGCTGATCGCCGGGAACGATGTTACTGCTGCTGCTGGGCTGCCTGGCTTGCCACCACGTCGTCGTGAGGAATGACTCGGCGTTGCGCCTGGGCGGGTGCGTCGGCAGGTGGACTATCGGTATTTTCCCACGGGAAGCGCGGCAGGCTGCGTACCGCGGCTTCGAGCTTGCGCGACCAGTTGTCGCGAATGTCCATATATAGCGGCGTGTCGGCGTCGAGGCGGATACGTTCGCCGATTTTCAAGGCGTTGTCGCGCAGCAATGCCAGGTCGATCGGCAGGCCGACCGACACATTGGAGCGGATGGTGGAGTCCAGCGACACCAGTGCGCAGCGCGAGGCGTCCTCCAGCGTGGTGTCATGCCGGATGATGCGGTCGAGAATCGGCTTGCCGTACTTGGATTCGCCGATCTGCAGATAAGGCGTTTCCGGCGAGGCCGCAATACAGTTGCCGAGCGGGTAGATCATGAACAGGCCCGCCGCTTCGCCGGCAATCTGGCCGCCCAGAATCAGGGTGGATTCCACGCTCACGCCGTTTTGCTGCGCGCTTCCGGAAACCTGCGCCTGTGCGGCAACCAGCGCCTGGCCCACGTATTCGGCCACTTCGAACAAGTGCTTGGGCGTGCGCAGATGGGTATGCGCGTTGTCGCTAAGGTCACGTTGCAGGCGCGAGAGCACGGCTTGCGTCGTGCCGAGATTGCCGGCCGAAAGCAGCACGAAGCTGCGCTCGCCGGGAAAATCGAAAACGTGCATCTTGGTATGCACGCGCACGTCGTCGAACGATGCGCTGGTTCGCGTGTCAGAGGCGAAGACCAGGCCTTCCTCGACCTGGATGCCAACGCAGTACGTCATTGAGAATTCCGGATATTCGGGGATAGCGGCATTGTAGGGCGTTTCTGTGCCGACGCCAGTTGTGCGGCGTGTTGTTCTACGCGTTGCCTGCATGGCCTGCGCCACGCCCGCAGTGGCATCCTTCTGGTTCTGTCGTAGCGAACTTGCTCTTCGGCAACGCAAGGGTCGTCGCCAATGCCCGCAGTGATGATCGGTATCCGACGCGGCAGCCCTTCGCCCAGCGCGCGTTGCGTCGCTTAACGCGCCAAGCCGCGCCACCGGGTTACAGAAGGCGCGCCATGCACGCCTGGGCATGACTTGTGGGACGGTCATCAGGTATATTGAAAATGTTATAACATTTCATGCGATTCCTCCTTTACCTGTCCTCGAATTGCTCCTTCATGAAACTTATCTCTGCTTGCCCTTGGCCTCAGTATTGCGTTGTATGCCAGCGCCGGTTGTGCCGCAGCAGCGCCGAGCTTGCCGGGCGCCGGCGGTCCTGCAGCCGCCAGTTCGCCAGCGCCTGCGGCACAGCAGCCGGCCGCGATCGATGACAGCGGCAGCAACGTGGATCGCCTGCAGGACGAAAGGCAATTCGGCAGCGCGCTGGTGTACTCCACCTTCAACTACAAATACGGCCGCGTGCGTGGCACCGAATTCTCGGTCACGTACAACCAAGGTCCGATCTCGGCGTACTTCAACACCGCCTTCCGTCGCGCCATGGGCAAGGACGTCATCACCAGCCAGTACAACTTCGGTGAGGACGAGCTGGCCTACATTGCCGATCACTGGATCCATCTGGACCACGACCAGAAGCTGACCTCGTCGGGCGGTATCAGCTATGCCTTCAACGACGACACCAAGGTGGGTGCCGATTACCTGTTCGGCAGCGGTCTGCGCGAGGATGGCCTGGTGCCCGATGGGCTGTCGCTGCCGTATTACTTCCCGCTCAACTTCAACGTGTCGCACGACTTCAACTTCGGCAGCATCGGCAAGTTGCATACCCAGCTTGCGTTGATCAACGCTGGATCGCACGTATGAGCTGCGCAGCGGTACCGGCGTGGGCGTGGGCGCGCCGCAGTACGGGCCGCAGCGCGGTGTCTACCTAACCCTGGAAAAGCCCTTCAACTTCTGACCGGCTCGCGGTTCAGTGTGCGACGGGCTGGCCGGCGTCCTTGCGTAGCGCCAGCCCCTTGAGAATGTTCAACGCCTGCGACAGCGCGTAATCGCTGGTGGCCAGTTTCGCGTTCTCCGCGCTGCCGTCGTTGTTGATGCCGCCATTGCCGGCGACTTCGTTCGCCAGGTGATGCGGCAGGTCGGCCTCGGAGCTGATCGGAACCTGCGAATCGTCCACCTTGGTCACTGCCAGGTCGGCCAGCGCGATGTCCGGCTTGATGCCTTCGGCCTGGATCGACGTACCGTTGGGTGTGTAGTAGCGCGCGGTGGTCAGTTTGACTGCGTGGTCGGCGTCGAGCGGCAGCACTGTCTGCACCACGCCCTTGCCGAACGTGCGGCGGCCGACGATCAGGGCGCGATGGTTGTCCTTGAGCGCACCCGACACGATTTCCGCGGCGGAGGCCGTGCCGTTGTCGGTCAGCACCACCATCGGCGCGCCATTCAACAGGTCGCCGGGATGCGCGCTGAAGGTCAGGTTGGAGTCCGGCAAGCGGCCGCGCGTGGTGACGATGATGCCGGAGTCGAGAAAGTCATCGCTCACCGCGACGGCCGAGGTCAGCAGGCCGCCGGGATTGGAGCGCAAGTCGAGCACCGCACCTTTTTGCGTGCCGTTCTTCTGGAGCAGGCCACCGAGTTTCTTTTCCAGATCGCCGGCCGTGTCGTCCTGGAACTGGCTGATGCGGATATACGCATAGCCAGGTTCCAGCTCGCGCACTTTCACACTGGTCATCGAGATGCGCTCGCGGGTGAGCGTCATGGTGACCGGCTGCTCGGCTTTTTCATGCAGGATGCCCAGCGTGATCTTGGTGCCCGGGTCGCCGCGCAAGTCGTCGAACATGCTGTCGATGTTGTCCGGCGTGACGACCTTGCCATTCACCGCCGTAATCACGTCGCCCGGCTTGATGCCGGCGCGTGAAGCGGGTGTATCGTCGATCGGCGACACAATCTTCAACAGGCCGTTGTCCTGCATCACTTCGATGCCAAGACCGCCGTATTGCCCGGTAGTGTCCTCGTTGAGTTCCTGCAGGCCCTCTTTATCGAGGTAGGCACTGTGCGGGTCGAGGCCGGCAAGCATGCCCTTGATGGCGTCGTTCATCAGGGTCTTGTTGTCGACTTTCTCGACATAGGCCTGGCGGATGATCTGGTAGACGTGCGCGAAATTACGCACGTCGTCCAGATCCACCTGGTCTGCCGGCGCGGCACTGCTCGCCGCCTTCGCCGGCCCGGCCGCGCTTTCGGCCGGCGCCATGGCGGACGCCGCCTGCGCGTGCAGCAGGGGCGTCGCCAGCAACAGGGCGAGCAGGCAAGGGCGGGGGAAACGCATGGGGCAAACTCCAGAGCATAGGATGTGACGATACGCCAAGGATCGCTAAGCGCAATCGAAATTCTGCGGGTGTCAAGAATACGCCGATCCTGGTCGCAAAGGTGTTATGGGACAAGGGTCGGGAACGCCTTGTACAGAGCCGCATCGGCCATGATGGAAGTTCGCAGCCAATGAGTGGCGATGACCGAAGGAATTATCAATGTATCACCTGATTCCCTTCAATCCGGTGACTATGCTACTTCCGCCCACCCAGCGAGGAGGTTGCTATGCAAGCAGTGGATACTCATTTCACGTCTCTGCCGCAACGGCTAGATTCAACCGTGGACGAGTCACATCAAGCGCCACCGAACAGCGAAAGGCTCACATCTTCCGCCGGAGTACGAGTGGAACGACAGGCGCCACCCGTGCAATGGGAGCCACATGTGCAGCGGTTATCGGCTGAACTCGGGCCTTACGTGGTTTCCCCTTCGTTATTCGAAAATATTCGACCAGATGAACATGGAATTTATACGGTCAAGACGAACGGCGAGACACGATTTTATACATTTGCCCATGATCGTGCTGTTCAGGTGGGCAACTTCAATCCGAAAGAGCGCTCGTGGCGGTTAGTGAACTCATCTACAGGCCGTGCCGATGGCCCAGAAATATCTGAGCGTACTCAAGGTGATTGGGGGATTGATCGTCAAGGCGGCAGCTTGTGGAATTACATGCGTGGAATCGTTCGCGACGCCGCCGATAAAGTTGCGGAAGCCTATCATGTGCTAAAAAATAATCAGCTTGGCAGTCGGATGTTGAGCAACTTGAAAAAGCTGTTCGGGTCATCTATCGATACCCCTCAAGGTAAAGCGCGGTTGCTGGAAAAGCTTCAAAGAACATGGCAGGAGCTTAGAAATAGCGACGCTAGTGGCGGAAGGAATCTCTATACCACGCCCTACTTAATGGACGGAAGCGACGACAGTCCCGATGCCTATACGTCCGGGCCACGCGTCATATTTTCTGAATTTCAATTGACTAACCGTCCCCGCGGGCTGCTTGTGGGCAAAATGATTCATGAGATTAATCATACCGATAATATCAGGGATATCGACAATTGGTATGTAAGTCCCAATTTAGGCAGGATGGGTACGTATGAGAGAACGGATATGCCTCCATTTACTTTTGACAACGCTCTTCATAATCCTGATACGGTCCAATATGCCGTCGTAGTCTTGACGGGAAACCCACAGCTAGGTCTAGTGGCTACACGGCTTACCTGATTCCATCGGGTGCAATGACGCATACGTTTAGCGCTGCCGGCTCAGCCAAGTCTTCGGATCGACCGGTTTGCCATTTTGCCGCAGCTCGAAATACACCCCGGTGGTGTCGCCGGTGCTGAGCGAGGCCGTGCCGACCGCCTGGCCGGCCTCGACATCGTCGCCCACGCCGTGCAGCAGCGTTTCGTTGTTGCCGTACATGCTCAGCCAGCCGTTGCCGTGGCTCAAGATAATCAGCTGGCCGTAGCCGCGCAGAAAGTGTGCATACACCACCCGCCCGCGCGCCACCGCACGCACGTCGGCACCGCGCGGTGCCGCGATCAGTACGCCATTGCCGAACGTATGCACCGGGCCGGGCGCAGGCCAGGGCAGGTTGCCGCGGATGTTGGCCAGCGCCTTGCCGGCACCGCCGCTCGGCACGGTGGGGTTGGCGCGCGCCTTGCGCTCCGCTTCGCGCGCCGCCTCGTCGATCGCCTTCTGCAGCTTGGCGAGCAGGTCGTTCAGCGACTGCTCGTTCTGCCTCAGTGCGACAAGTTTTTGCGCCTGGTTCTTGTATTGCGCGTCGATCTGGCTAGCGAGCTGCTGCTGTTGCCTGCGTTGCTGCTGCAGGGCCTCGGCCTGCTGCTGCCGTTGTGCGCGCGTGGCTTGCAGCGCCTGTTGCTCGGCGGCGATCTGGTTCTGCAGGTCTTGCAGCTTGGCCAGTTCGGTCATCAGCTGCTGCACCTTTTGCAGGCGATCCTGCTGGAAGTACTTCGAGTAGGCGAGCGAGCGGGCGATGCGTGCAATGTCCTCGTCGCCCAGCAGCAGCCGCAGGTCCGAACCGTGGCCGATGGCGTAGGTGGCGCGCAGCAGATCCGCAATCGCCGCGCGCTGGTTGCCCAGGCTCTGGTCGAGCGCCGATCGTTGCGTTTGCAACTGATCGAGCTGCTGCTGCTTGGCGGCGATCTGTGCATCGGTATCGCGCACCGATTTGGCGGCGTTGGCCACCGCATCGGATTGCTTGGCCAGTTCGGCATTCACGCTGTCGCGCTTGGCGGCGGTATCGGCCTGCTCCTTGGCCAGCGCTTGCATCTTCGCGCGCAGGTCGGTCAGCTGCTGCTTGGCCTGGGCCTGTTGGGCCTCGGCCTTGCTGTCTTGGGCGGCACTGACGGCAGCGGGAAAGCCAATGGAAAGGGTCGTTGCCGTGGTAAGCAGGATGAACGCCAGGGGGCGCAAAGCATGGGAGGAGGTTGGCATGCCGTGAATTATGTCTGAGCTGGCCTATCTCCGCGAGGCGCCACAAATGGCTCCCGGTCGCGCCTTTTCGGACATCTCGACCGCACTGGTCTGTTAGCGTGCACGCATACAACGGACGACGGTTTTTCATTTGGACGTCTAGCCGGCTTTGACGCGACGCACAAGTTGTGCTTAAAGTCGGCTTGCAAGCCTTATTCGCGTGCCGCTTGCCGTCCTTCGGGCGGCAGGCTTTTTGCGCCCAAAGAGCCTGCCTGCCATTCCTGCGCAATCCGCGCTCAGACGCAACGCGGACCACCCAGGAATCGTAAGCAGGCTCTAACAAACCGGGAGGAAATCAAGCTCATGTCAGTGTTGCCGCGGTTGTACGACCCCTGTTTTGAACACGATAGCTGTGGCTTTGGTCTGGTTGCCCAGATCGACGGCCGCGCGAGTAAATGGGTGGTCGATACGGCGTTTGCGGCACTGGCCAAACTTTCCCACCGCGGTGGCGTGAACGCCGACGGCGTCACCGGTGATGGATGCGGTGTGCTGATCCATCACCCCCATTCGTGGCTGCGCGCGCTGGCGGTGCAGGCAGGCATCCCGTTGGGCGAGCGCTTTGCCGCCGGCCTGGTGTTCCTCGAATCGGCCGACAGCGAAGCGGCCAAGACACTGCAGCGCTACGTGGCGGAGGAGCGCCTGCATGTCGCCGGCTGGCGCGACGTGGCGGTGAACGCACAAGCCTGCGGTCCGATCGCCGCTGCCGCCAAGCCGCTGGTGCGGCAGATTTTCATCAACGCCGCGGACGACATGGATGACGCCACGTTCGAGCGTGCGCTGTTCCGTGCGCGACGCCGTGCCGAGCACGCGCTGGCGGATGACCCGCAGTTCTACGTGGTATCGCTTTCCGCCCAGGTGATCGGCTACAAGGCGATGGCGGCACCGGGGCGCCTGCGCGATGTATTCGACGATCTGCGCCATCCTGCCTTGGTCGCGGATGCCGTGGTGTTCCATCAGCGCTTTTCCACCAATACCACGCCGCAATGGCGCTTGGCGCAGCCGTTCCGGCTGCTCGCGCACAACGGCGAGATCAACACCATCCGCGCCAATCGCCGTTGGATGCAGACGCGCGCGCAAGTGTGGCGCTCGCCACTGGTGGATTTGAGCGACATCGGTCCGTTCGTGCGTCAGAGCGGTTCGGATTCGGAAAGCCTGGATAACGCATTGGAACTGCTGCTGGCCGGCGGCCTGGACATGCTTGCCGCCATGCGCGTGCTGGTACCGCCGGCTTTCGCGGCGCGCGAAGGCATCGACGAAGACCTAGCCGCGTTCTATGAGTATTACGCCTTGCACAGCGAGCCATGGGATGGTCCTGCGGGCCTGGTGATGTGCGATGACCGCTACGCGGTATGCACGCTCGACCGCAACGGCTTGCGTCCGGCACGCTGGGCGCTGTCCGACGACAACCACCTGATCGTCGCTTCCGAAGCCGGCCTGTGGGACGTGCCCAGTTCGCGCGTCATGGCGAAGGGCCGCCTTGCACCGGGTGAAATGATCGCGGTCGATTTCCAGGCCCATCGCCTGCTGCGCGACGCCGACATCGACGAGATCAACCGCAAGCGCGCGCCGTACCGTGACTGGTTGCGTGCCGGCGTGAGCTATCTTGAATCCGATCTTATCGATCCGTCGTTGGCGGCCGAACCGCTGCCCGCGGATGAACTGCGCTGCTACCAGAAGCTGTACGGACTCTCGCGCGAAGAACGCGAAACGGTCCTGAAAGTGATCGCGGAACTAGAAGCCGAAGCCACCGGCTCCATGGGTGACGACACGCCGATGGCCGCGATGTCGCGCCAGGTGCGTCCTTTGTTCGACCGCTTCCGCCAGGCATTTGCGCAGGTCACCAACCCGCCGATCGATCCCTTGCGCGAAAAGCTGGTGATGTCGCTGGTGACCCAGATCGGGCCGGAAGGCAACGTGTTCGACCTGAAGCCGGAGAACGCCGCCCAGATCCTGATCAATTCGCCGATTCTTTCGCAGCGCAAGCTGCGCCAGCTGGTGGCGATGCCGCAGTACGCGAATGCGCCGCGCTTCGACCTGATGTATGCGCCGGAAGAAGGATTGGAAGCCGCGCTGCGCCGTCTGTGCCGTGAAGTGGCGCAAGCCGTGCGCGATGGCTGTGCGCTGGTGTTCCTCAGCGATCGCTATCCCAGCCGCGATCGGCTGCCGATCCATTCCTTGCTGGCCACCGGCGCCGTGCACGCGTACCTGATCGATGAAGGCTTGCGCTGCCATTGCAACATCGTGGTGGAAACCGCTACGCCGCGCGACCCGCATCAGTTCGCCTGCCTGATCGGCTACGGCGCCACCGCGATCTACCCGTGGCTGGCATACCAAAGCCTGTTCGAGCTGGGCCGCGAAGGGCATATCGAAGGCGACCGCGCCGAAATCGGCCGCAGTTATCGCCGTGGCATCCGCAAGGGCTTGTTGAAGATCCTGTCGAAGATGGGCATCTCCACCATCGCCGGTTATCGCGGCGCGCAGCTGTTCGAGATCGTGGGGCTGGCGCCCGAAGTGGTGGAACTGTGCTTCCCCGGCACGCCCTCGCGCATCGGCGGCGCCAGCTTCGCCGACCTGGAACACGAGCAGCGCCTGCTGGCGGCCGAAGCATGGAACCAGGCGCAATCCCTGCGCGCCGGCGGCCTGTACAAATACGTGCACGGCGGCGAATACCACATGTACAACCCCGACGTGATCGCCAGCCTGCAGAAGGCGGTGCGCAGCGGCAGCGCGCGCGACTATCGCGTGTATGCCGATCACGTCGATCACCGCCCGCCCTCGGCGTTGCGCGATCTGCTTGGCCTGAAGGCCGCCACGCCGATTCCGTTGGAAGAAGTGGAACCGGTCGACGCGATCCTCAAGCGCTTCGACTCCGCCGGCATGTCGCTGGGCGCGCTGTCGCCGGAAGCGCACGAGGCTTTGGCGATTGCCATGAATCGCCTCGGCGCACGCAGCAATTCCGGCGAAGGCGGCGAAGATCCGGCGCGTTACGGCACCGAGAAAGCCTCCAAGATCAAGCAGGTGGCGTCTGGCCGCTTTGGCGTCACGCCGGCCTATCTGGTCAACGCCGAAGTGCTGCAGATCAAGATCGCGCAGGGCGCCAAGCCCGGCGAAGGCGGCCAGCTGCCCGGCCACAAGGTGGACGCCACCATTGCGCGCCTGCGTTATGCGAAGCCGGGCATCGGCCTGATTTCGCCGCCGCCGCATCACGACATCTATTCCATCGAAGACCTGGCCGAATTGATTCACGACTTGAAGGAAGTGAATCCGCAGGCGCTGATCTCGGTGAAGCTGGTTTCGCACGCCGGCGTCGGCACCGTGGCCGCCGGCGTGGTGAAGGCCGGCGCGGACCTGATCACCGTCAGCGGCCACGATGGCGGCACCGGCGCCAGCCCGCTCACCTCCATCAAATACGCCGGCACGCCGTGGGAACTGGGCCTGGCCGAAACGCAGCAGACGCTGCGCCGCAACGACCTGCGCGGTCGCGTGCGCCTGCAGACGGACGGTGGCTTGAAGACCGGCCTGGATGTGGTGAAAGCGGCGTTGCTTGGCGCGGAAAGCTTCGGCTTCGGCACCGGCCCGATGGTGGCGCTGGGCTGCAAGTACCTGCGCATCTGCCACTTGAACAACTGCGCCACCGGCGTGGCCACGCAGCATCCGGTGCTGCGCAAGGACCACTTCATCGGCCTGCCCGAAATGGTGATGAACTACTTCACGTTTGTCGCGCAGGATGTACGTGCGCATCTGGCGCAACTGGGTGTGCGTTCGCTGGGCGAGATCGTCGGCCGCACCGATCTGCTGGAACAATTGGAAGGCGTCACGCCGGTACAGCACCGGCTGGATCTCACGCCGCTGATCGATGGCGCAGGTTTGAGCGCGCGTAGCGACTTCGCCTGCACGCTGCCGCGCAACCCCATGCGCGATGAAGCCGAACTTGCATCGCGCATTGCGAAAGACACCGCCGCCGCCGTGGCGAACAAGACCGGCGGTTCCTTCGCTTACCGCATCGCCAATACTGATCGCGCGATCGGTGCGCGCCTGTCCGGCGACGTCGCGCGCCGTCACGGCGATCACGGCATGGATGCCAGCCCGATCGAACTGAAGCTGGAAGGCGCCGCCGGGCAAAGCCTGGGCGCCTGGAACGCCGGCGGCGTGCATATCGAGTTGGTGGGCGAAGCCAACGACGGCGTCGGCAAGGGCATGGCGGGTGGTCGCATCGTGGTGCGTCCGCCGGCGGACGCACCGTATGCCAGCCAGGATGCATCGATCATCGGCAACACCTGCCTGTACGGCGCCACCGACGGCGAGCTGTATGCCGCCGGCCGCGCGGGCGAGCGTTTCGCCGTGCGCAATTCCGGCGCGATCGCGGTGGTGGAAGGTGCCGGCGATCACTGCTGCGAATACATGACCGGCGGCGTGGTCGCCGTGCTCGGCAAGGTCGGCCTCAACTTCGGCGCCGGCATGACCGGCGGCTTTGCCTATGTGCTCGATCTCGAGCGCGATTTCGTCGACTGCTACAACCACGAGCTGGTCGACATTCTGCGTATCTCACCCGAGGGGATGGAAAACTACATGCAGCACCTGCGGAAATTGGTTACCCGCCATGTCGAATTGACCGGCAGCGAATGGGGTCGGCAGATTCTGCGCGACTTTCGCGGCCTGCAATACAAATTCTGGCTGGTGAAACCCAAAGCCGCGAGCCTCGCCGTGCTGGCCGAAGAACTCAGGAGGGCCGCATGAGCGCCAAGCTTTTCCAATTCCTCGACGTGCCCCGACAGCCGCCGCGCACCGTCCCAGTGGCGGTGCGCGTGCTCGGCTACGGTGAAATCGGTGGCGACTTCGCGTCGCCGCAGGCCGCCACGCAGGCGGAGCGCTGCATCGATTGCGGCAATCCATATTGCGAACACGCCTGCCCTGTTCACAACTACATTCCTAACTGGCTGAAACTCGTGCAGCAGGGCCGCATCATGGAAGCGGCCACGCTGATGCACGAAACCAATCCGCTGCCGGAAATCTGTGGCCGCGTGTGCCCGCAGGATCGCCTGTGCGAAGGTGCGTGCACGCTGGAGCAGACCGAGTTCGGCGCAGTGACCATCGGCAGCATCGAACGCTGGGTCACCGACGAAGCCTTGCGCCAGGGCTGGCGCCCGGATCTTTCCAAGGTGCGCGAAACTGGCCACCGCGTGGCGGTGATCGGCGCCGGCCCTGCCGGCTTGGCGTGCGCCGATCGCCTGCGCCGCGAAGGCATAGCCGTGGACGTCTACGATAGCCAGCACGAAATCGGTGGCCTGCTCACCTTCGGCATTCCGCCGTTCAAGCTGGACAAGGGCGTGGTGCGCACGCGCCGCGAGGTGCTCGAAGGCATGGGCGTGCGCTTCCTGCTCGGCAAGGAGGTCGGCCGCGATGTGGAATTCGGCGCCTTGCTGGAAACCTACGACGCGATCTTCGTCGGCACCGGCGCCTACACCTTCGTGGATGGCCAACTGCCCGGACGCGAACTGCTCGGCGTGCACGACGCATTGCCGTTCCTGATCGCCAACACCGAGCGCCTGCTGCGTGACGAACCGGCTTCCACCTTCGACTTCCACGGCAAGCACGTGGTGGTGCTGGGCGGCGGCGATACCGGCATGGACTGCAATCGCACGGCGATCCGCCTCGGTGCCGCATCCGTCACCTGCGTGTATCGGCGCGACGAGGCCAGCATGCCCGGCTCCGCGCGCGAGGTGAATTACAGCCGCGAAGAAGGCGTCACTTTCCTGTTCCAACGCCAGCCGATCGCCATTCTCGACAACGGCCACGGCCAGGTGCGCGGCGTGCGCGTGGTGGAAACGCAGTTGGTCGATTCCGGTGACGGACGTCCAGCGCCGCAGAACGTGCCCGGCACGGAAGCGGACATCGTGGCTGACGTCGTGATCCAGTCCTTCGGCTTTCTGCCGAGTCCGCCGAACTGGTTGGCGTCACATGGTGTTGAACTGGCGCGTTCCGGCAAGGTAGTCACTGGTGCGAATGGCCAGCTGCCGCATCAGACCAGCCATCCAAAAATCTTTGCCGGTGGCGACAATGTGCGCGGCGCGGATTTGGTTGTGCGTGCGGTGTATGACGGCCGTGAAGCCGGCAGAAGCATCGCCGGCATGTTGGCGAATGCGGCGGTAAACGCACGGGCCGTAGGTTAAAGCACACGAATCAAGAAAGACGGCTGTGTTGCAGTTGTCGCAGGCCATCGTTCACCGACTGAGTCGCTGATCTTTCGGTATCGCTTCTTGCGATGCCGTTAGCCAGTACGAAGTAAAGGGCGCGTCGAGCGATCGGCGCGCTTTTTCTTTCGTTGATGCCTGGCCAGCGTAGGTCGTCGCTTCTTCGTCATTCAAATCGCTGTCAGACGTTAAGACAAGATCGGGCCGATCGGCGCAGCCGTACGGATGCCTAAACATATCGCTAACACCGATAGATTCGGACTTTTGTGCATTTTTCTTGTGCGCCGCGGCATTAGCAGCGCGACCTCAGATTTCACTTTACGGCTGTCATCGCAAAACATTGCGTGATGTTAAGGACTTGTATGACCGCTTGCGTCTGTGAAAGACTTCGGCCTCGTGTCCCCACACGCCCAACTTCCCCCTTCCCTACCTAGTTGGGCGAATCACAATCCGCTGTACCTTGGAGGGTATGAAACATGACTCGTAATAAGCTTGCGCTTTCGTTGGCGGGCCTGCTGTTTGCCCCGATCGCCGGCACCGCTTTCGCGCAAAGCACTCCCGCCGCTACCACCGGCCAGGACCAGTCGCAGAACACCAAGCAGCTGCAGACCATCACCGTAACCGGTTCTGCAATTCCGCGTATTGACACTGAGACCCCTTCGCCGGTGACCGTGATCACGGCGCAACAGATTGCCCGTAGCGGATACACCACCATTTCCGATGTGGTGCGCTCGATTTCCGCGGACAACTCCGGTTCGATCCCGAACGCTTTC
The DNA here is from genome assembly GCF_035508675.1 of Dyella sp. Classification (GTDB taxonomy): domain Bacteria; phylum Pseudomonadota; class Gammaproteobacteria; order Xanthomonadales; family Rhodanobacteraceae; genus Dyella_B. The sequence goes on along the minus strand of NZ_DATJMN010000295.1, from coordinate 21,908 downwards.
ACCAACGGCTTTGCGGCCGGCTCTTCCGGCGTGGCGCTGCGCGGTCTTACCGTGAACTCCACCTTGGTGCTGATTGACGGCCAGCGCGCTGCCAGCTATGCCCTGTCCGATGACGGCCAGCGTTCCTTCGTGGACCTCAATACCATCCCGCTCGCTGCAGTCGAGCGCATCGAAGTGCTGAAGGACGGCGCATCGTCCCTGTACGGCGCTGATGCGATCGCGGGCGTGGTCAACATCATCCTGCGCCCCAGCTTCCAGGGCGTCGAGGGCACGGCGGACGTCGGCAACTCGCAGCACGGCGGCGGCTTCACCAAGAAGGCCACCTTCCTGGCGGGTGCCGGTGATCTGGACAAGGATCACTACAACGCTTACTTCAGCGTGCAGTACGAGCGGGACAACCCGATCTGGAGCCGTGATCGCGACTTCCCGTACAACACCAACAACCTCAGCTCGATCGGCGGCCCGAATCCGTACGTGCCGGGCAATGGCTTCGGCTCCACGGTCGGTTCGATCACCAACCCGGCCACCGGCCTGCTGCAGCCACTGCGCGGCTGCACGCCCAACACCCAGTTGGTGACCAATAGCGCGGGCAGCTATTGCTATCAGGATCTGGTCAATCAGTACACCCAGGTCGCACCGCAGATGGAGCAGGGCGGCATCTACGGCCGTTTCACGGTGAAGATCAACGACACCACCAAGGCCTACCTGTCGGCCAGCTACATGCAGTCCAAGAGCTGGGCCGTAAATACGCCCGCGCAGATCCAGAACAGCACGCCGGTCAACACCAACAACATCACGCTGCCGGTCGGCAATCCGTCCAACCCGTTCAGTGCGCCCGCGCTGATCAATTACGCGTTTGGTGATATTCCGGAAGGCACCAACTACACCAATCACAACATGCGATTGGTGGGCGGCGTCCAGGGCACCATGGGTGACTGGAACTACAACACCACCGCGACCATCAACCACACCTCGCTCGATACGACCCAATTCGGTTTCATCAACTACAACGCGCTGATCACGGCGATCAACAACGGCAGCTACAATTTCGCTAATCCGTCGTCGAATTCGGCGGCGGTGCGTGCTTCGTTGGCGCCTGGTTATGCCAAGACGTCCACCTCCGACCTGGATTCGCTCGACTTCAACGCCAACCGCGAATTGTGGGACCTGCCGGGTGGCCCGATGGGCCTGGCGCTGGGCGCACAGGTTCGCCATGAGGCACAGGACGATCCGACGCTGAACCCGGGCTTCGAGTTCCAGGGTCTGGGTAACGCCACCACGAAAGGCAGCCGCGACGTGGCCGGTGCATACGGCGAATTGGACCTGCCGTTGCTCGAATCGCTGGAAGCCGACGTTTCGGGCCGCTTCGACCACTACTCCGACGTGGGCAACAACTTCTCGCCGAAGATCGGCCTGAAGTGGAAGCCGCTGGACTGGGTTGCGGTCCGCGGCACGTACTCCAAGGGTTTTCGCGCACCGAGCTTCGCCGAAAACGGCTCCAGCTCCGCGCAGGGCTTCGTCAACGTCACGCCGCCGGCCAGCTTCCAGGCGCTGCATGGCGGCAACGCTTACAGTTCCTCGCCGTACGCGATTTCCGAGTACACGCTGGCGAACCGCAACATCAAGCCGGAGAAGGCGAACAGCTTTACCTTCGGCGTAGTCCTGCAGCCGACCAGCTGGCTGAATGCGTCGTTGGATTACTACAACATCCGCAAGAGCAACGTCATTACCGCACCCGACTACGGCAGTGCGCTCGCTGAGTACTGGGCCAATGGCGGCACTGTGCCGGGCGTAACGATCACGCCGGATCTGGCCGACCCGCAGCATCCGGGTGCGCTGGCCCGTCCTGCCGTGCTCACTGGCGAATACATCAATGCCAACTCGCTCAAGACCACTGGGTTGGACCTGGATATCCAGGGGCATTGGAACTTCGGCGCCGTGAAGTACATCAGTGAGCTGCAGGGCACGCAGATCTTCCAGTGGAAGATGATCCTGCCGGGCGGCATCGTGCAGAGCTACGTCGGTACGCAGGGTCCGTACAACCTGTCGTCCGGCGCAGGTACGCCGCGCACCAAGGGTTCGTGGTCCAACACAGTCATGTATGGTCCGCTGACCGTTACCGGTACGCTGTACTACACCAGTGGCTATCAGGAAATCGCCGAAGACGTCGGCGTGGGTCCGGGCTCCTGCCTGTTCTACAACGCCGCGGGTACTGCCTTCATGCCGTCCAACTGCCACGTCGGTTCGTTCTACGACTTCGACCTCACTGGCAGCTACGACATCAACGATCACCTTGCAGTGACCGCATCGCTGATGAACGCGTTCGATCGGAAGGCACCGTTCGACCCCGCCAACTATGCCGGGAACAACTACAACCCGACCTATAGCCAGGCCGGTGTTGTCGGTCGCTTCTGGAATGTTGGCGTGAAGGTAAAGTTCTAAGCCTTGATAAGTAGTGATGCGTGGCGCGCAGGCGTCATGCATCGCCATCACATCAAAGTTTGTTTTTGATAACGGCGCGTCGAATTCGACGCGCCGTTATTTTTGCAAGGTTGAAAAATTAGACTGCCGTTGTAACGCGCCATTTCGTTTCAACGTTAAGTGACGTCGCAAAATAATGCGCATTATTCCTCAAATGTGAAATCGTTTTAAATTCAGCCTGAAGCAGTCAACGCCTCCATCACGGTACTTATCGCCCGTTGCTATATCGCCGGGGTCGCAAATAATTGCCAATGTTAAAGACTTGTCCACTACGGCCAGGGTGTGATAGACCACGCTCGGGGTCTGGAGGGATTCCCTAGTAATTTGTCATCCAGCGGATCGATTGGACAACTCACAAGCGGTTACACCACTAACGGTTAGACCTTGGAGAGGTTCCAAATGAAACGTCATCCACTTGCGCTTTCGCTCGCAGGTTTACTACTAGCGCCTGCTTCGGGAACGGTTTTCGCACAAAGCACTGCCCCGCAAGACCAGCAATCCACTACGCAATCGCAGCAACAACAGGCGCCATCCGGCAATCCCAAGCAACTGCAGACGATTACCGTCACCGGTTCTGCCTTGCCACGCGTCGATACTGAAACACCATCGCCGGTGACGGTGATCACCGCGCAGGACATCGCGCGTTCGGGTTTCACCAATGTTTCTGATGTGGTGCGCGCCGTCTCCGCGGATAACAGTGGCAGCATCCCGAACTCGTTCTATGCCGGTTTCGCGGCAGGTGCTTCGGGCGTCGCGCTGCGCGGCCTGACCGTCAACTCCACGCTGGTGCTGATCGATGGCAAGCGTTCGGCAAGCTATCCACTGGTGGACGATGGCATTCGTTCATTCGTTGATCTCAACACCATTCCGCTTGCCGCCGTCGAGCGCATTGAAGTACTGAAGGATGGCGCATCGTCGATCTATGGCTCCGACGCGATCGCGGGCGTGGTCAACATCATCCTCAAACCAAGCTACCAAGGCGTGGACGCCAGTGCCGAAATCGGCGATTCACAGCACGGCGGCGGTTTCCATAAACGCGCCACGGTGGCGGGCGGCTTCGGTGATCTGAATACGGATCACTACAATGCTTACGTCAGTGCGGAATGGGAGCAGAATTTGCCGATCCCTTTGCGCGATCGCAGCTATCCGTTCAACAGCGCAAACTACACAGGCATAGGCGGTAACGATTTGCGTTGGGGCAATCCCGGCAACAACCAGGGCTCCACGATCGGCTCGGTGACGCCGGCTGGACCGACAGCCGGTGGGACCGCCACTGGCCCGACACAGCCATTGGGTCCCTGCACAGGTGGCACGCAGCTTGTAACGTTTGCCCAAGGCACATACTGCGCCCAGGATCAACAAAACCAGTACGGCTTCGCCCAGCAATACTCGAACAGGGATGGCGTCTACGGTCGTTTCACGTATAAGTTCAGCGATACCACCAAGGCTTACGCCTCGTTGAGCTACGTCGAGAACAAGACCATCATCAATGGCTTTGTGAACCAGATCCAATCGGGCGTACCCAATAACACCAACACCATTGAGCTGCCACCGGGAAACCCATCCAATCCGTTTCCGGGCCAATACGCGTACATCAACTATGCCTTTGGTGACATCCCGCAGCAGACGATTACCGATGACCATAACCTGCGTGCCGTGCTCGATCTGCAAGGTGCCTGGGGCGACTGGAACTATGAAGCGTCGCTGGTTGGCAATCATCAATCGCTGGACTATACGCAAACGGGCTTCCTGAGTTACCAAGGTCTGCTCAATGCGATTGCGAACGGAACATACAGCTTCGTCAATCCGTCATCGAACAGCACAGCTGTTCGCAATGCGGTTTCACCACCGTACAGCACGACGGACCACGCGGACATGGACGTGTTTGACTTCTCAGTCAATCGCCAGCTGTTCGACCTGCCGGGCGGTCCTACGGGCTTGGCCACCGGCGTTCAGTTACGTCATGAGGCGCAGTTGGAGCAGCCGCTTAATCCAGGTGGCATTTACCAGGGCCTGGGCGACACGTTTATCACCGGCTCACGCAACATCAGCGGTGTCTATGCCGAATTCGATGCGCCCTTGCTTGACAGCCTGGAGGCTGATGCCTCCGGTCGCTTCGATCACTATCCGCATGTCGGCAACAACTTTTCGCCAAAGATCGGCCTGAAGTGGAAACCGTTTGACTGGGTGGCGTTGCGTGCTACTTACTCCAAGGGCTTTCGCGCTCCGCAATTCGGTGAAAGCGCTGGCAGCTTCAGTGCAGGCTTTACCAACAATTCGGTCGCTGGTTTGGGGGCGCCTGCATCCTTCCTTGCCGCGCACGGCAATGACGCGTATGTGAGCAACCCCTATGCACTTGAGCAAGGTAGCACTGGTAATCCCAACCTGAAGCCAGAGAAGTCGCAAAGCTTCACCTTCGGTGTAGTGGTGCAGCCAACCAGCTGGCTGAACGCTTCGCTGGACTACTACAACATCCGCAAAAGCAACGTCATCATTCCGGCAAACCCCGGGCCTGCGTTGGCTAACTACTTCGCGAATGGCACGGTTCTGCCCGGTTACACTATGGTGTTCGATGCGCCAGATCCGTTGTTTCCCAACGCCCCCTTGCGCCCTGTGTTCATCGGCGCAGATTACATCAACGGCGATTGGCTGAAGACCACGGGCCTGGACCTGGATTTGCAGGCGCACTTTACGTTCGGCAATGGCATTACGTACATCAGCGAGCTGCAGGGTACGCAGATATTCCAATGGAAGGAAGACGTCGGTGGGCAAGTGCAGAGTTATGTCGGAACGCAAGGACCTTACGGCTTGTCCTCGGGTGCCGGTACGCCACGCACTCGCGGCAACTGGGCAAACACCATCGAGTATGGTCCGTTGAGCGTGACGGCTACGATCTATTACACCAGCAAAGAATATGAATCGGCGGAAGATGTCACGGGCACGCCGTTCTGCGCTGATGCGTTGGCCGCCGATGGCAGCCCGCTGGCTTCGAACTGCACGATGTCTTCGTTCACCTACGCCAACCTGGTGGGTAGCTACAAGTTGAACGACCACCTCACATTCACGGCCTCGGTGGACAACGTGACGGATCGCAAGCCGCCGCTCGATCCATTGAACTATGCGGCGAACATGTATAACCCGACCTGGGGGTATGCCGGTATCGTCGGCCGCTTCTGGGAAGTAGGGGTGAAGTGGAGGTTGTAAGCCGCACAGCAAAAATAGCCAGCCGTAGGCGAGGCGTGCCGGGCAACCGGCACGCCTTTTCTTTGCGCGCATGGCTCAATGAGCCGTTCGATCAGTGCGTTGCCGTGGGCGCTGGAGCCGGAACGCGTGTGTATAGGGTAGGCTGCAGCGGGGCTGGCTGGGAGGCTGGCGCGCACTGAATGTGTCACTTGATTTTGACTGAATTTGCCAAACAGGGGAAAACCACTATGCGGATGGGCCTTGCCGCCAACGCGCTACATCACGATCACGACGACGCAGCACTGTTTCGCTGGCTGCGCGCATGTGAGCGGGGCATTCGTGAGTTGAATCTTCAGCTGCATGCAGTAGGGCGCACGCATGCGGCCATCGAACGCAGCGGCTATCTCGCCGATTACCCCGGCCTGTCGCGTTATCCCTATGGCCGCGAAGGCGGCCTGATGAAACTGGTGGCCGAAGTCGTGGGCATGCACGTGCCGGAGCGCACACTGGATGGCGCGATCTACCTCATCGATCCGGTCGACCCTTCGTCGATCTTCCCGGAAGCTGTGGCGCTGAAGCGCCAGTGTGTGATTCACCAGAAGCCATTCGTGTCCACCGTGGCATCGGCGCGCGACTGGATCGAAATGGAGCGCATCCAGGCCGGGTTGGCGCCCGATGCCGGTGCGGATGGCTTGCACGCGCTGGAACAGCAAACCCTCGCCCTGATCGCGCACGACGCGATGAAGCCGCAGATGATGGCCTACGCCGCCGACCACTTCGACGTGCTGGCGCGTTTTGCGCGGCGCGTGGCCACCGGCACGACCGGGCAGCAGTTGAACGAGTTGGCGTGGAGCCGCGGCTGGCCGCAGGGCGAGAACTGGGTGGAGCGCTACCAGAGCGGCCCGATGGGCGGCGACGCGCAGATTGCCGACCTCGTGCTGGAGCGGCGCTGCCAGCGCGCGATTTTCTTCGAAGATCCACATGTGGCGCGCCAGCATGAGGCAGACATCCAATTGCTGGAGCGTGCGGTGACCACCGTGACGGATGAAACCGTGTGCATGACCTCGCCACGCGTGGCCGCACGATGGGCCGATGCGGTGCGCAAGCGTGCAGCCTTGCGATGAGGCGCGCACAGCGAGCGGGGTGCCGATCAGGTAACCTTTCCGCATGTGCCTGATCGCCTTCGCCTGGCAAACCCATCCCCGCTGGCGCCTGCTGCTGGCCGGCAACCGCGATGAATTTCACGCGCGGGCCAGCGCGCCGCTGTCACGCTGGGACGATCTTCCCATCATCGGTGGCCGCGATCTGGAAGCGGGGGGCACCTGGCTGGGCGTAACGGCGGCAGGGCGATGCTGTGTCGTTACCAACGTACGCGATCCCAACGATCCGCAGCACGGCACCTCGCGCGGCCTGCTGGCCACGGACTATCTGGCTGGCGCGGATGACGCGACACGACACGCGAGCAAGTTGTTGGCGCTGGCACCCAGCTATCGTCCTTTCAATCTGCTCACGTTCGACGCCGGACATGGCTTCTACATCGGCAATCGCCCATCCGCCAAGGCGCAGCCGATCGAGCCGGGCGTGCATGGTCTGTCCAATGCGGACTTCAACACGCCATGGCCGAAGACGCGCATCTTGATGCAGCGATTGCAAGCGTGGCTGGCGGCGGGTCACGAAGTGGACTTCGCACCGCTGTTCAACGCCTTGGCCGATGAACGCCCCGCGCCGGATGAACTGCTGCCCGACACGGGCGTGGGTCTGGAGCGCGAGCGCTGGCTGTCGTCCGCCTTCATCCGTGGCGAACCGTATGGCACGCGCGCCAGCACCATCGTGGCGATCGATCATCACGGCAAGGGCTTGATCATCGAGCGCCGATTCGGACCGGCAGGGCGTTTCGAGGGCGAGAGCGAGCTCTCGTTCTGACGGGGATTACTCCGGAAACTGCCCATCCAGGTAATACCAGCGCCCCTGCTCGCACACGAAGCGGCTGATCTCATGCATGCGCTGCGCCTTGCCGCCGCCGTAGCGCAGCCGCGCGATGAACTCCACCGTGGCTTGCTCGCCGTCTTCCTGATGTCGCTTGATGTCCAGCCCCAGCCAGGTAGGCGCGGGATGCTGCGCCGCCAGCTTCAGACTGGCGGGGCGCGTGCTGGGATGCCAGGTGGCCAGCAGGTAATCCTCGCGCTTCAGTACGTAGGCGCTATAGCGTGAACGCATCAGTGCCTCGGCCGTGGGCGCCATGCTGCCATCGTGCAGCGGGCCGCAACAGCGCGTGTAACTGGCGTGGTTGCCGCAAGGGCAGGGCGTGAGGGTGTCGACAACTTGCAAGGTTGGGAATCCGGAAAAAACCACGCCGCCCATCCTGCTCCCGGTACGCATAAATGCAAGAGGCCATGCGAAACGTCGTGCCCAGCCGCCTCCTAGGGATGCTCTGATCTATTCCACGCAGCCGGCCTTCTGGACGTCACCCCATCATTTGAACTCAATAAAATGCGGTGACGGCTACGCGGAATAGACCAGAGCATCCCTAGACGTAGCACTTCATGCAGGCCGCCCGCCCAACACCCGTGCCGGCAGCATCAGCAGCGCTTTCAGAAAGGCGAACACGGCATTCATCGTGATGCCGACCAGCCGCAGCGGCAGCAACAGCAGCCACACAATGGGATACAGCACCAGGGCCAGCAGCGCGAGCGGCCAACAGAACACCAGCAGCAGCAACCAAAGCAGAAAACCCACCATGGCGTTACCTCCTTCTGCAATCGAACGCCTCGACTTTAGCTCAGTTTCTTGCCCGTCCCCAGATGACTACCGGCAGGCTCCTAAGCCATCGGATTCACGCCGAACAGCCAATTGTGCAGCCAGAACGCAAACAAGGCCCAGAGCACAATACCTGCCACGACGGTTATCACCGTGCCCTTCACGGTGCCGGGCGGATAGACCGTGCCAAGGCGCCGATCGCGGCGGCGCGAGGCGGCAAACAGCACCACCGACCACAGCAGGAACGCTCCGAACAGCACCACGTCGTACTGCATGCCGGTCGCCAGCAGATGGCCGAAGGCCCAGGTTTTCACGGCGAGCACCTGTGGATGATGCAGCTTGGCCTTGATCATGTTGTTCGGCACGCGCGCCGCCGGAAACAGGATCAGCGCGATCAGCATGAACAGGGCATTGAGATGCCGCAGCCACATCGGCGGTATGTACAGCACTACCGGGTGGCGCCGTGCCATGACGAAACCCACGACGATCAGCACGAGGCCAATGGCGGCGATGATGGAGTAAATCGCTTTCCAGCGATTCAGGCCGATGCTTTCGATCTGACGCGTGCGCCAGTCGTCGTCGACGATGCGGATGGAGTGCAGGCCGAGGAAGAGGATAAGACCAAGAATCAGCACGGGCATGGCGGGAGCCTCCAGCAGCAAGAATGATTGGCTACAGTTATCCGCAAAGCTTCCTATCCCTCATCGTCATTCCAACCTTACGGAATGAGGAACGGGCGTTAATCTCCCAGCAATTGGACGCGCGCCACAAGTGCCAATGCGCCGACATCCAACGTGACACGTCCCGTCGATGAGGCGGTCGGCAACCACGCATCCCCAGGCTGCATGCGCCCGTCCGAGGTATCGATATGACCGCGTGCGCAGTAGATCAGCGCCACCGCATCATCGACCACCTGCCGGCCCGCATCTTCCCAGGTCACCAGCTCTCCGCGCGCCTTCGACCGGCGCAGCATCAGATTGAAATCGCGCGTCGGTCCGCCGTGCAGCACGATGCTCACCTTCGCCTCGCCCGGAAACGCAAACGGCGCGAAGGGCGTGGTAAGCGCGTGGCTGCGATCATCGTCCAGCGTCATCGTAAATCCCGCGCCATCCAGCAGCGCGATGTGCCGATCGATACCTTCGAAGGCCGAAAACGGCGCCGCGCTATCCACCTCGGCCACGCTTGCGCGCCATGCAAACGCATCCATGCCGGCGCCCGCGGGATGGACGGCCAATTCGCGCGTACGCCCCATGCCGTTCTTCCATGGCACGGCCGGACAATCGCGCAGGCGGACAATGCTCATGCGGTACGCTCGATCACGCGTTGGAAAGGGGGCAAGGCTTTAAGCATCTGGCTGCCGTATTGCCGCGTAATGACACGGCGATCCAGCAGTACGATCCGGCCGCGATCCGTCTCGCTGCGAATCAGGCGGCCGCAATATTGAATCAACAGCCGCGTGGCTTCCGGTACCGCCACTTCCATGAAGGGATTGCGGCCGCGCGATTCCAGCCACTCGGCATAGGTGGCGCCGACCGGATCGGTCGGCACGGCGAACGGCAATTGCGTGATCACGACCGTCTCGCACAGCTTGCCGGGCAGATCCAGGCCTTCGCCGAACGAGGCCAGGCCGAACAAGGTGCTGCCCTTGCCGGCTTCGACCGCGGCCACGTGCTCGGCAATCAATTGCGTCTTGCCCAGCGAACCTTGCGCACGCACTTTGCGCACCTTGTCGATCGGCAGGCGTTGCAATACACGCTCCAGTTTCGCGCGCGAGGTAAACAGCACCAGGTTGCCGGCCTCCCAATCGAGGTGGTCGGCCAGCCAGTCGGTGACTTCCTGTGCGTGTTGCTCGCGCGCATCCGGCAGTGCGGAAATGGCCGGTATTTCCAGGCGCGCCTGCGCGCCAAGATCGAAGGGCGAAGGCAGGCTTACCGTTACCGCGTCATCCGGCAAGCCCACCGCATCGGCAAAGCCACGGAAATTGCCGCCGACGCTCAAGGTGGCGGAGGTCATGACGGCAGCGCTGGCGTTGTCCCACAGGATGCTGCGCAACAAGGGGCCGGCGGAGACGGCGGACGCGTGGCAAACCAGTTGCTGATCGCGCGACAGCGACACCCAGCGTGCCAGTGGCGGCGCGTGTTCCGGATCGTCGCTGGACCACGCACGCCAGGTGCGCACTTGGCGATCGATGCGCTCCAGCGCCATGCCCAGTTCGCGCGCCAGGGCTTCCTGGGTGGGGCCGCCTTCGCTCATCTCGGTGACGGTGCGGCGTACCACGGTAAGCCAGCGCTGCACCTCGGCGCTGGCGATGTACAGCAAGGTAGCGTGCTGCACCCAGTTGTCCGGCAATTGCCCAAGCGAGCCGCGATAGACCGGTTCGGCCTCGGCCGGATCGGGCAGCCAGGCCTGGCGGATGTCTTTTTCCAGCGCTTCCAGCGCATCGCTCAGCGCTTGCAGCTTTTCATCGCCGGCATCGAGCGTGAGCTTGCCGATCACTTCCTTGTCGCTCAGCGAGTAAGCCGCGTGCACCTGTCGGCCGAGCCGGCTGATTTGGCGCACGGCGACGTTGAGCGCCACCTCACAGGCTCCGCGATCGATGGTCTTGCCGGGCATGTGATGCGCTTCGTCGAACACGTACAGCGTTTCTTCCGGCTTGGGCAGGAACACGCCGCCCCAGCTTTCTTCGCCGCTGGACAGCGTGAGATCGGCCAGTACCAGATCCTGGTTGGCGACGATGATGTCCGCATCAGCGGCGGCGCGGCGCGCGGCGAAAAAGGGGCAGAGCATGAAATAGGCGCAGCGGCGGCCGGTGCAACCGCCGGTGCTGGTGGTAATCATGGCGCGCAGCATGTCGCCGGGCGTTTCGGGAGCGGCGTCCATGTCGCCGTTCCACTCGTTGCGATCGAAGGCATCGGTGAGCTTGCGCAGCACTTGCTTGTCGCGCTCGGCGGGCGGTTTGCTCCACAAGGCGAGATCGGCATCCAGGCCCAATCCCATCTGCGCACTTTCGGCCAGACTGCTGCTGGCCATGCGCAGATTGCGTGGGCACACGTAGCGGCCGCGCCCTTTGGCGAGCGCCACTTTCATCTCGCGCCCCTGCAGTTTCAGGAACAGCGGGATATCGCGTTCCACCAGCTGTTCTTGCAAGGCAACCGTGGCGGTGGCGATCAGCAGTTTCTTCTTCAGCGCCTGGGCGGCTTCCACCCCGGCGATCAGGTACGCCATGGATTTACCGGTGCCGGTCGGTGCCTCGATCACCGCCGCACCGCCTTCTTGCGCCAGCGCCTTGGCTACTTCGGCGATCATGCGCGTTTGCGCCGCGCGCGCGCGAAAGCCGGGCAGGCCGTCCTTCACGCGCGCATAGGCATCGCGGATGCGGTCCTTGATGGCATCAGTAAGCATGAACTTCCTGATGCGTGATGCTCAGCGCCACCGCTTCGGCTACGCGAATGCCGTCGACGCCGGCGGAAAGAATGCCACCGGCATAGCCTGCCCCTTCGCCGGCGGGAAAGAGCCCGCGCGTGTTGAGGCTTTGCAGGTCGTCGTCGTTGCGGCGGATGCGCACGGGGGAGGAGGTGCGCGTTTCCACGCCGGTGAAGATCGCATCCGGTCGCGCAAAACCTTTGATCTTGCGCTCGAACGCAGGCATCGCTTCGCGGATCGCCTCGATCGCATAGTCCGGCAATGCCGGCGCCAGATCCGTCAGGTGCACGCCGGGCTTGTAGGAAGGCAGCACATCGCCGAAGGCCGTTGATGCCTTTCCGGCAAGAAAGTCGCCGACCAGTTGCCCTGGCGCATCGTAGGTGCCGCCGCCGAGCTCGAATGCGCGGCTCTCCAGATGACGCTGCAGCGCGATGCCGGCGAGCGGGCTGCCGCTGTCGTCATACGGCGTGAAATCGCTGGGTTCGATGCCCACCACGATCGCCGCATTCGCGTTGCGCTCGTTGCGAGAGTATTGGCTCATGCCGTTGGTCACTACGCGGCCCGGCTCGCTGGCGGCTGCAACCACCGTGCCGCCCGGGCACATGCAGAAGCTGTATACCGAGCGGCCATTGCGGCAGTGATGCACCAATTTGTAATCCGCCGCGCCCAGCAACGGATGGCCGGCCTGCGGGCCGAAGCGGGCGCGATCGATGATCGATTGCGGATGCTCCACGCGAAAGCCGATCGAGAACGGCTTGGCTTCCAGGTACACGCCGCGCTGGTGCAGCATCGCCATGGTATCCCGTGCGCTGTGGCCAAGCGCCAGCACCACGTGATCCGTGCGGATGTGTTCACCGCTCGCCAGCACCACACCGCGAATATGGCGCGCACCTTCTGAATCGGTGTCGATGAGCAGGTCATCCACGCGCTGCTGAAAGCGGATTTCCCCTCCCAGCGATTCGATGGTGTTGCGCATGTTCTCCACCATCGTCACCAGGCGGAAAGTACCAATGTGCGGCTTGCTGACGTAGATGATTTCTTCGGGCGCGCCGGCTTTCACGAATTCCGTCAGCACCTTGCGCCCGTAATGCTTGGGATCGGAAATCTGGCTGTACAGCTTGCCATCGGAAAACGTGCCCGCGCCGCCTTCGCCGAACTGCACGTTCGATTCCGGATGCAGGTTGCGCTTGCGCCACAGGTCCCAGGTGTCCTTGGTGCGCTCGCGCACTGCCTTGCCGCGTTCCAGGATGATCGGCCGAAAACCCATTTGCGCCAGCACCAGTCCGGCGAACAGGCCACAGGGGCCCATGCCGATCACCACCGGCCGATGCGCCAGGCCGGGAGGTACTTTCGCTACAAAGTGATACTCGGTATTCGGGGTAGGGCGAACGTGCGGATCGTCTGCGAAACGAGCAAGGAGCTTGGTTTCGTCGGCTACGTCCACATCGAGCGTGTAGATCAGCTGGATCGCTCCGCGCTTGCGGGCATCGTGCCCGCGGCGAAAAATGCTGTAACTGCGAACGGCCGAGGCACCGACATGCAACCTGGCCCGGATGGCGGCGGCCAAGGCTTCCTCAGGGTGATCCAGCGGGAGCTTGATGTCGGTGAGTCGCAGCATGCGGAGCGGGGCAGGTAACGCGGCAGGCTATTGTCGCAAAGCTGGCCGCCTTGCGCCGCTTTTACGATGGAGCGCCCCGGGATCGCAGGCTGGGATGAAATCCCAGCTTTGTTGGCATGTTTCCATGCTGGGATTTCATCCCAGCCCACCGATTCGTCACCCAGGCGAGCCTTCTCGCCCTTGGGTTCAGGCCTCGGCCGCCACCTGCCGCAGTGTCTGCTCAAACACCTCCGGCGGCTGCCCACCCTGGACCAGATACTTACCATTGATGATTACCGACGGCACAGCCTGGATACCCTGCGACTGAAAGAACTGCTCCTGCTGGCGTACCTCGTCCGCATAGCGGTTCTCTGCCAGCACCTTGCGCGCCTCGGCGATATCCAGCCCGACGTCGCCCGCGACTCGCGCAAGCACCTCATGCGAGCTGACGTTCTCGCCCTTGCTGAAATACGCCTCCAGCAGCGCCAACTTCAGCGCCGGCTGCTTGCCCTCCAGCTCCGCCCAATGCAGCAACCGATGCGCATCGAAGGTGTTGTAGATGCGGCTGCGTTTGTCCATGTCAAACAAAAAGCCCAGGCTGGCCCCGCGCTGACGGATACCTTCCTGATTCTTCGCCATCTGCTCCGGCGTGCTTCCGTACTTGTGCGCCAGGTGCTCGACCACGTTCTCGCCTTCCGGACCCATTTGTGGATTGAGCTCGAACGGCTGGAAGTGGAGGTCGACTTCCACCTCGCCATCCAGCCGCTGTAGTGCCTGCTGCAGGGATTTCAGGCCGATGGCGCACCAGGGGCAGACGACGTCGGAGACGAAGTCGATTTTGAGGCGAGCGGTGGTGGTCATTGCGATTTTCCTAGAGAGCGTCGGATGGCCGATTTCAAGCAACTGGGGGCGAAGCATGCGAAGTCAATGAGATAAAAATAAAGCCCTGCGTTACAAAAAACGCAGGGCCTTGGGAGGGCTGACGGGCTTTAATCAGTTACCGGATCAACTGTCGCTAGAACTTGTAGTTGAACCCGGCGTAGTAACTGCGGCCAATCGCATCGTACAAGGCGGAGCCGAAGCCAGTGCCGAACAGGTTGACCGGTGGGTCGCGGTCGGCAATGTTGTTAATACCCCCGTAAATCTCCAGGCCCGTATCTTTGCCGTCAGCGTTCTTGACCTTGTAGCTGATATTCAGATCATTGAAGAATCCGTTGCCGGCAGTGATGGGCGTAGTTTGCGTTGGGTTGGATGCGTAGCTCTCGTTCGCTACGCGCAACATCGGCGAGAAGTAGCGAGTGCGCAAATTAAACGTCCAGTTATTGATGGCGTAGTTGGTGCCAACGGTGACCTTCCACTTTGGAAAGCCGAGGGTGCCGTTATCCTGATAGGCAATGGATGGGTCGTCTTGGAACGGATGTTCCGTATAGAGAAACACGTGGGTGCCGTTGACATTGACGCGCAACTTGCCCGCACCGATATCTCGCGAGTAGTAGGCGCCAATATCCACACCCGACGTACTTAGCGCTGAAATATTCTGATTGACCGAGTTAATGTAAACCAACTCGTGGGTGTCTGGATCGCGTAGAGCGCCAGCGCAGTAGATGTTTCCGATGCCACTGGGGTTGTCCACACACTGATTGACTACTTGTGTACCCGTTGGTGCGCTGATGGCGTTGTTGAGTCTGATGTTCCAGTAGTCCATCGTCACGCCGAATCCGGGGAGGAATTGCGGTGTGAAAACAAGTCCTGCCGTCCATGTCTTGCCGGTTTCTGGTCCAAGACTGGGGTTGCTGCCAGAAATGCCTGAAACGCGCGCGCTGTTGGTGGACTGCCAACCTTGCGGAATGCCAAGCGCTTGGCAGTTCGCTGCGCGAACAGCAGGATCCGGGGCGTTCTTGAGTTGAGAGGCTGAGCAAGGGTCGGTTACGGAGAAGAAGTTCTGACTTTGACCGCTGTAAAGTTCGTCGATATTCGGTGCGCGCACGGCGCTGGACATGGTTCCGCGCAGCCGGATGTTATCGTCGATCGCCCAATCAAGGCCCCAGCGCCACGCTTTAGTGTGAGCAATGGTGGAATAGTCGGAGAAGCGAACGGCCGCGTCGAATGTCAGAGCCTTGGCGAACGGACGATCTGCGAGCAGAGGCAGCAGCGTCTCGACATAGCCCTCCTTGACATTGTAAGCCCCGCTGGAAGAGGGGATGGCATTCATGAAAGTCAGGCCGTCAGCGTCAAGAGGGTCTTGAGTTTGGCGACTCGTCTCGCGACGAAATTCCGCGCCGATCGCAATGCTGGCAGGGCCGGCATCGAAGGGCATCTGGAACAAATTGTTGTTGGTAATCGTGCCGCCGCCTACGAACTGCGTGATATGGGTTCGGGTCAGCGTCGTGGTATTGAACCATTGAGCGGCGGCGGGGTTCACCGCGCCTGCGCCAAAGATGTTGGTAGGAATGCAGCCATTTTGCGCAATGGGATCGAGCAGGGAAGCCGCAGACGGATCGATGCTAGAACGGCAGACTATGTTGTTGTTGGAGTCTCTGACAGCATCGATCGATGCTGTGAAGCGATCGTTAATACGATTGTTCAAGTTTTGACGAAGTTCATTCGTTACGCCGTAGTTGACAGAAGCGTCATATTCCCAGTCGCCTGCGATAACACCGTTTGCGCCAAATACAACGCGGCCGGTATCGCGGCGGGTGGCTTCACCACGAATGCCGGCGTCAACATCAAAGCGGCTGATATTGAGTTGCGATAGTCCGTTGGCGTCCATCAGCGCCGCGAGGCTCGGACTGATGAATGCGTTGTCGCGATAGATGGTGTACGTGCCAAAGGCTGGTTGCGAAAAGTCCTTTACATCTACATGGCTGTAGCTGCCTTCAAAGTAAAGGCGCTGATCCGGCGTAATGCTAAAGCTGGCCACCGAACTGAGGGATGTGCGTTTGTATTGTGGCTGCAACATCAGCAACTTATTTGTATCAAGGCGATCGCAATCTGCGCAGCCTGTCGTGTCATAGGGTCCGTCGAAGCGCTGCTTGCGTACGCTGCCGTCCGGATCGAATACATAACGCTTGCTTATGTCTGACGACGATTTGCCAAGGTAGAACGTGCCGCCATTGGTGTAGGTATAGCCCCCCGCATTGGAAAATAGGCGAGAGTCGTAGACGGGATCGGTAGGGGTCAATATGCTCCGGTAGGCTTGATCTCCAAAGCGGTCGCGGAACATCAGCGAATCTTGCTCGCTGTGCTCCACGGACAAGGCAATGTTGCCTCGATTGTCTGCGAAGTTCATGCCGCCTGTGATGGAAGCTTCCTTCGGCGAAAAGCCTCCGTGCTGCGAAACGCCATACTGCGCGTGCAGGTTCACACCTTGATAGTTTTTCTTGAGGATAAAATTCACTACGCCCGTAACGGCGTCAGCGCCATACACGGCTGAGGCGCCGCCCGTGATGATTTCGACGCGCTCCACCCACTCGGTCGGGATGAGATTGACGTCAACTGCTGTGGAACCAGCGCTGGCACCTACGAAACGGCGACCGTTGACCAGTACTAACGTACGCTCTGGCCCCAGGTTGCGCAGGTCGAGCTGTTGTACGCCGGCAGTACCGATGTACTGCGTAGAGTTGCCCATCGTAAACGTGGTTGATAGCTGAGGCAGGGTAGCCATCAGGTCGCCAATGTTGGTGGCCCCCGTTGCCTGGATTTCATCCGACGTAATAACCGCAACTGGAGTGGGTGAGATGACGTTGGGATTGGGAATGGCAATATGCGAACCCGTAACGGTTATGCCTTCCAGGCTCTTCGCCGGCTGGGGTGCGCTATCTTGAGCAAACACGCTGGTGCCCGGCAGTGCGGCCATACACGCCAACACCAACGACCTACGATCAAACCTCTTTCCCGATGTCATAGCGATTTCTCCCTGAGCCCTCGCGCCGCTCAGGGAGCGGGTGGAAGGCGAATAAGAACGATCACGAGCGGGTCGACCGAGGCTCGTGGTTGAAGGTGTCAATAGAGGCGGCGCCCCTGCGTGGAATGCGCAGGCAATGACTTGCGCATGGCCCATCAAATTACCGGGCTGCGTTGTATTAACAATCAGATATCGCTGGGCGCGACGTAGGAATGATCGTCAAGTGGGCGCTGCTTTCGCCGCTTTGAAAGCGGCGTTTAGCGCCACGGACAAATATGAAGTCGTAGATACGCGTGGTGGACGACGTTCGCTGGCGAATTGCCGCGAACTGCGCGTGTTGTTTCGCAGGAGGGTAGAGGTGGGTTGGTGGTGAGCCCCGGACTTGCTCCGGGGCGAACCCCAACATCGCCACTGGTATGACAACGTTGGGGGGGGCGCGTGCGCTCACCGACAACCTACGCGCGACGATTCTGGTTTGGGTTCGGAGGGAGCGTGGTTCAACGCGCCAAGCGATCAGGACTTGCCGATAAAGTCCTGCTTTCCAAGATTCGCTCCTGCCTCGCGCAAGATCGCGTACGTCGTGGTGCAATGGAAGAACAGGTTCGGGATCACGAAGTGCAGCAAATAAGCCTGGCCTTCAAACTGCTGCTCGCCGTTGCGCGTCTTCAAGGTAATTGCGCGCGTTTCGCTGCCGTCGATCTGCTCCGGCTTGAAGCTCTTGATGTAGTCGATGGCGCGCTCGATGCGTGAGTACAGTTCATCGAACGAGGTTTCGTTGTCTTCGAATTTCAGCGGGTCGACGCCGGCCAGGCGGGCGGCGCCGTTCTTGGCCAAGTCGGTGGCGATCTGCACTTGCTTGACCAGCGGCAGCATGTCGGGGATCAGGCGGGTCTGCAGCATGACTGAGCCTTCCACGTTCTTTTCGGTTGCGTGTTTCTCGCCGAGCTTGAGTACGTGGTGGAGGTTGGTAAGCGCGCGCACGAACAGCGGCACGGAAGCTTGGTACATCGAAAGACTCATGGGGATGACTCCGGCTGATGGTGGGAGGGCGTATCGTGAGTGACCACGTCAGCTACAGGCGGGAATTCGCCATGCATTGGCATGGCCGGCTGCGGGCTTGCCGGTTGCGCGGGGTGAACGTGGCGAATCGCGTAACCGGCTACGACTGTGGCTGCCGCCAGCAAGCACGCCGCGAGCACGAAGGCGATGCCGGGCAGGTGCATGGGCGCGTGATTGCTGATGAACAGCCCGAACAGGTTGGCGAACAGCGCCGGGCCGAAGATGCCGGCCAGGCTGGCCAGGCTGCTCAGTGCGCCTTGCAGGCGGCCTTGTTCGTGCGGGTCCACTTGCTGCGTCATCAGCGCCTGGGCCGGCGGCCCGGCCAAGCCACCCAGGCACAGGAACGGGATGCCGATCAGGAACATCCAGCCCACCGAGGAAAAGCCGAAGATCAGGTAACCGGCCACACATAGCGGCAAGCCGATCATGATCAGGCGCCGCTCACCCAGTTTCGGCATCAGGCGGCGTACCAGCACTGCTTGCACGATGCCGCTGCAGAGTCCGACGAAGGCAAGCGTGTATCCCACCGCTTGCGTGCCCCAGCCGTAGCGGTAATCGGCATACAGCACATAGGTAGAGTTGAGCGAGAACTGGGCCAGGTTGATCAGGAAATACACCGCCGCGAGCGCAAATACCTGCGGATAGCGGCGCAACAGCACCAGCGCGCCGAACGGATTGGCGTGGCGCCAATCGATGCGCTTGGTGCGGCGCTCGGCTGGCAGCGACTCCGGCAGCACGAAAAACCCGTAGCAGAAATTGATCAGCGACAGCCCCGCTGCCACCCAGAACGGGAGGCGGATGCTGATATGGCCAAGCAGGCCGCCAAGCGCGGGCCCGGTGATGAAGCCGATGGCAAATGCCGCGCCGAGTGCTCCGTAAGCCGCCGCGCGCTTCTCCTTGGGCACGATGTCGGCGATGTAGGCGTTGGCGGTGGAGAAGCTTGCCGCGCAGATGCCGGATACCAGGCGGCCCACGAACAGCAGCCACACCGTCGGCGCCAACGCGATCACGATGAAGTCGACCCCCAGGCCGAAACTGGAAATCAGGATCACCGTGCGGCGGCCAAAGCGGTCCGACAAGGCGCCTTGCACCGGCGAGAAGATGAACTGCATCAGCATGAAGGTGGTGCTGATCGCGCCCACCCATACGGCGGCCTGCGCCATGCTGCCGCCGATCAGTTCCACTATTAGGTGCGGCAGCACCGGGATGATGATGCCGAAGGCCAGCATGTCCAGCATCACCGTCACGAAGATGAAGGCGAAGGCGGCGGCTTGGCGGGAGGATCGGGGAGGAGGTGCAGAGTCCATGCGGGGGGCGCGGATAGCCACGGAATGGGTAGGGTCAAAGGCGCAACGATAGCCGATGCAGTGTTGCTTGGCATGGGTGGGGGTGTGGAGGAAATGTCGCGGGGTGCTCGCCTTTTCTCCCTTCTCCTATTGGGTCAAGAACGGGGAGGGCGCACATCACCGCGGCGGCTGCATCAATTCCTGCGGGCTCAAGTACCCATGGTGATGGCGATCCAGCCGATGAAACTCGCGCCGAAGATTGTCCTGCCATGCCTTCAGCGTGACCGGCTTGCCGTGTCCACCGGGCAGCTCATCCGGCTCCAGTACGCCGTCGTGATTGAGGTCCCGGCGATAGAAGCCCTGGCTCATGTAGGCCACGTATTCGGCTTCGCTGATCCGGCCGTCGCCGTTGCTGTCCATGCGCTGGAACAGGCTGGCTGCCGTGTCCTGCGCAAGCACGGCGCAAGGCAGCGCGAGCAGCAGGAGCCACGCGCCTGGGCGCATCAGCGGCGGCCGCCGTGGATGCCGATGAAATCCAGGAATTCGGCACGGGTGCGGGCATCTTCGCGGAAGGCGCCGAGCATCTGGCTGGTGACCATCGATACGCCGCGCTTGTGCACGCCGCGCGTGGTCATGCATTCGTGGCTGGCGTCGATCACTACGGCTACACCTGCCGGGTGAAGATTTTCCTCAATGCAGCGGGCGATTTCCGCGGTCATCTTTTCCTGTACCTGGAACCGGCGCGCGTAGGCATCTACCACGCGCGCCAGCTTGCTGATGCCGACCACGCGGTTGGTGGGCAGGTAGCCCACGTGCGCACGGCCGATGATCGGCGCCATGTGGTGTTCGCAATGGCTTTCGAATTCGATGTCGCGCAGCACCACCATTTCGTCGTAGCCGGCCACTTCTTCGAAGGTGCGGCGCAAGTACTCGCCTGGGTCGATCTGGTACCCGCTGAACCAGTCGCGATACGCCTTGACGACGCGGCGCGGCGTATCGAGCAGGCCTTCGCGCTGCGGATTTTCACCGGCCCAACGCAGCAGGGTGCGTACGGCTTCTTCAGCCTGTTCGCGGGTGACTTCGATGGGCTCGTGCTCGCTCATGCGGCTTCCTTGGTACGGTCAGGCTTGCAAGTGTAACGCCCGCGTCAAGAGATGCTGCCTGCTGCGAATGGACCAGGGCATCCCTATGGTAGGGTTCCGGGCCTGCCTGACTCCCCACCAGGACTCCTCCATGACTCGATCCATCAACCGCGACACCCAGCTTTGCATGTCCCTGTCCGGCCGTCCGGGCAACTTCGGCACGCGCTTTCAGAATTATCTGTATGAGGCGCTGGATTTGAACTATGTCTACAAGGCATTCACCACGCGCGATCTTCCTGCGGCGATCGGTGGTATGCGTGCCTTGGGCATTCGTGGCTGCGCCGTCTCGATGCCGTTCAAGGAGGCATGTATGCCGCTGGTCGACCACATCGATGCGTCGGCGTCGGCGATCGCTTCCATCAACACCATCGTCAACAACGATGGACGCCTGGACGCCTATAACACTGATTACATCGCCGTGCGCAAGCTGATCGAGCAGCATAGGCTTGATGCCGATATGCAGCTGGCCTTGCGCGGCAGTGGCGGGATGGCCAAGGCGGTGGCTTGTGCGTTCCGTGATGCCGGCTTCAAGCATGGGCACATCGTGGCGCGCAATGAAACGACGGGGCGGAAACTGGCGCAAACCAGCGGATTTGGTTGGGTGCCGGATATGGCCGGCGTGCCGGCGGATTTGTTGATCAATGTGACGCCGTTGGGCATGGAAGGGCCTGAGAAAGACCAGCTTGCGTTCGAACGTGGCGATGTAGAGCGCGTGAAAGCGGTGTTCGACGTGGTGGCGCTGCCGCCGGAAACGCCGCTGATCAAGCTGGCGCGGTCATTGGGCAAGCCAGTGATAACCGGCGCGGAAGTGATTGCGCTGCAGGCGGTGGAGCAGTTTGTGCTGTATACGGGCGTGCGGCCGGATGATGCGTTGGTGGCGCGTGCGGCGGCGCATGCGCTGGGTTGAGATTTATTTTTTTCCCTCATACAGCGCATAGGTTGACGCAATGTTCTTAAGGCAATGGCACTAACTTAAGCGCATAACCCACACTCGCCACGATGCGTCCCCTCCCCTGCGAAGTAGGGGAGGGCTAGGGTGGGGTGCGAGCGTAGCGAGCGGTCGGAGTCGCCACCGC
>NZ_DATJMN010000294.1:0-3968 GCF_035508675.1 Dyella sp. | reverse complement strand
AGGGTCCGGCAGCGCGATCGACATGGCCGCGAGCTGGGGCACGTTTGCCCCCGGTAGCGTGCCTTCCTACAGCTTGCGTACCTTGCAGGTGGACAGCACCGACCCTGGCGGCGCCAGTGTGAATCTCTCCGACGGCGCGGTGTTTACGTTGCTAAGCGACATTCGCCATGCGCAGGCGGACAAGGTGGTGTTTGGCAGCGGCATCACGTCGTTCACCGCGCAGGGTACGCAAGCGGTCCGCATCGCTTACGACCCGGTGCTGGACGATGCCTCGTGGGTCAATGCCAATGCGATCCAGAAGGGTGTGACGATTGCCGCATCCAGCCCCATCGTGATCGTCGACGCCAGCGCCGCCGCCAACGGCACGGCCAGCTTCCTGGGGGTGAAGGGCCTGGCCAGCCAATGGAGCGCCAGCTACGAAAACGCGTTGGTGAGTTTCTCCTATGTGCCGCAAGTGAGCCTGAGTTCGAATGGCAAACAAATACTGCTGACCGGCATCGACATCCTCGGCAATGGATCGGGCAATACATCAAGCGGCGGTACGTCGGCGGCCAGTACGGGCAGCAGTTCCGGCACGTCGACCGGCACCTCAGGCAGCAGCGCCACCGGTACGGGCAGTTCAAGCAGCACGAGCACCGGTGTCGCAGTTGCCGACCCAGGCAGCCCATCGACCGGCAGTGCAGTCACTATCACGCCTTCGACAGGCGTGCTTACCGTCGGCGATGCCACGCTGGCCCTGGCCAATATCTGGGAGATGGAAGAACCGGCCATATCGCGCCACAGCGAAGCCTTGCGCATCGACGATGCGGCCACCGCGTCAGGCGTGTGGACCGACGTGGGCGGCGGTGATTTCGTCGGCAACAGCAGCGAAGGCGGCACGTATCACCAGAGTGCAACCAGCGCCTCGTTCGGGGTGGAGCGACCCAGCGACTTCGACGAAGGCCGTCACGTGGCGGGCCTGGTCTATACGCACACCCAATCCCACGCACAATTCCAGAATGGCACGGCCGCCTTGCGCGGCGACTCCATCGGCGCCTATGGCACCTGGATCTCCAACCACGACGTGTTTGCCGACGTGGTGGCCCGCGTCGGGCAGTTGAGCAACAGCTATTCATCCATGGATGCATTCGGCGCGGCGTCCGGCCGTTATCGCAGCATGGCGATCAGCACGTCGCTGCGCGTCGGCCGACGCTTCGAAGGTGCGCGCGGCGGCTATATCGAACCGCAACTGCAGGCTGCCTACGGCTCGATGGGCGCCAGCCATTACACCGCGAGCGATCAGGTCCGTTTCGATGTAAAGCAGAACCACACCTTGCTGACGCGCGCCGGCGTGCTGGCCGGTAAAACCTTCGTGCTGTCGTCCGGCGTTGCCGGCGATGTGTATACCCGCGTATCGGCCATCCATACGGCCGGCAACCAACCGAACATCACCGCATCGCTCGATGGCGGCTACGTGCCGGTGACGCTGCCGGCGCGCCACGGCACGGCCGGCGAAGCCGTGGCAGGCGTACGCGTGGCACTGGGTGGCAAGTGGAACGTGTTTGCCGAGGCGGGGGATACATCGCGCGATGGCGCCATTGCCGGGGGATGGCATGCGGCAGCTGGGGTGCGGATGAAGTTTTAAGTGGGGTGAGTCCCGGCGTTCATCTGCATGGTGGTGCTGGGATTGCATCCCAGCCTACGTGCTTGTGTAGATTCCAGCGCGTAGGTTTGGATGAAATCCAAGCATCGGAACCCACAAATGCTGGGATTTCATCCTGGCCTAGCTTTCCCCGCACCGAACAAGATGACGAAACACCACGCCTTCCCCTCGCACGCAATAAGGATTTTCCCGCCTAGCTTTGCTGCCATCTACTGCAACAAGATGTCCCCGCAGCAAAACCAACGGAAGGCTCGCGCCGGACCAGGCGTGGACGGCGTGCAGGATGTCATCGAATCCGCATGGCATGCCCCCGGCGAGCAGCCTCCCTCCGAAATGGGGAGCAAGCATGATCATGTTTCGCGTACGTCGTAGTGTCCTGGCCGATTCCGTGGCGCTGTTCGCTCCGTTTGCCATGGCTTGGCTCCCCCTCTCTCCGCGTAGCAAATTGGCTGCTATATCGATGCTGCTTTTTACCATGTGCCTGGCAACTAACCAGGCTCACGCGCAATGGCATGTCATCGACGAGGCTGCCATCGCCAGCAACGAAAAAAGCCAGGCGCAGCAGCTGGCCCAGCTGGTTTCGCAATACACGCAGATGGTCACGCAATACGAGTCCATGCTGACGTCGTTGCAGAGTCTCAATCTGAACATTATCTCCACCAACAATCAGCTGCCCCTGATTACCGACCCCAGCCAGCAGGTGAGCCAGGCGTGCCCGGGCGCATCCCTGCCAGGCATGGCACTTGGTGCCATCGGCATGGACCCGGCCATCGTGGACGGCAACATTGTCACGCAGCAACGCGCCATCTGTACCAAGATCGTCCTGCTGCAGGTGGACAAATACAACACTGTCGCCACCATGCTCAACCACATGAATGACTACTTCAGCGGACTGAAGAAGCTCGCCGAGACTACGGATCAATTGGTCGGGGCAGTGGAGCATGCCATCGGCAACCGCGAAGCCCTGCAAAACCAGACTACTCAAGCCCAGGCCTCGCTCGCCACGGAGATGGCCAACGTCGAACAGCGCCTGCGCGCCGTGGATGCAACCATCGAGACGCTCAATGAGCAGCAATCGCTGCTTGCCCATGTTGCCCTGAAAGGCAGCAACAGTACCGGCCCGAATGCGGTGGCCGGTCAGATCATTCAGGCAGCGGCCTTCTCCGCAGCGTTCGCTCAACATTGAAGCAGAAGGGTTGCCTGTGATCCGTGCCTATTTCAGAGCAGCATAGCCATGAATCTCACCAGCCTCGCCGATTACGCGTATTTCAGGCTGATCTACCACTGGATGATCGTGGAGATCAACAACCTGAGCCAGAACATCGTGCAGAACACCGTGCATTGGATCGGCGTTTATGCATTTATTCTGATTACGCTATGGATCATGTTCCAGGGTTATCGCCTTGTTACCGGCCAGATTCGCGAACCGGCCATGGTTCTTGTGACCAATGTGGCCAAGATTGCCCTGATCGCCACGATCGCCACCTCGGCCTCGTTGGTGAACGACGACATCCGCAGCTTCATCACCACGACCATGAGCGATACCATCAACTATATGGTCAATGGCTCGGATTCCTCGATGATCCACACCATCGACAAAAACCTCGCCTACACCCAGTTCGCCTACGCGGCCATCGATTCAGTACAGGTGCCTTTCGGCGACGCCGCCACCGCCGAGGAAAAGACCCGCTCCCTGTTGATCGCAACGCTTGGCACGGCGGGACCGCCCATGACCGCAGGCGCGATGCTTTTGTACTACCAAGTTGCGATGGCATTGATCACGGGCTTGGCACCGCTGTTCATCTTC
Source organism: Dyella sp. (assembly GCF_035508675.1). Classification (GTDB taxonomy): domain Bacteria; phylum Pseudomonadota; class Gammaproteobacteria; order Xanthomonadales; family Rhodanobacteraceae; genus Dyella_B. Next base: position 519 of record NZ_DATJMN010000294.1, on the reverse strand, counting down.
TTTCTCGTTTTCGATCAAACCAAGGAATTGTTCCGCCAGTGGCTGATGTATGCCGTCGGCACGTTGTTCTCCATGGCCGTGCTCAACGCCATGGTGGCCATTGCGCTGAAAGCTACCATTAACACCGCCGAGGCCCTGTGGGCATCCAAGATCATCGAGAACATCACCAATACCAACGCGGAGGGCTTCAACAGTCAGGCGTTGCAGCAAGGCGGCGTAGGGCTTCTGATGACGATCTTGATTATCTCTGCGCCATATATGGGAGGGCAGCTGTTCAAGGGAACGCTGGGAACCTTCATGTATTTCTCCGGCTTCGGTGGCGGCGGCCAGGGTCGGCCGGGACCACAGGGACAACCGCCGGGGGCGCATGGTGGCGGGTATGTACCGTCGATACATCGTGATCAACTTGGTGTTGGAAGTCATGATCGCGCAGGTAACTTCAGCGCATCACCTATCAATCAACAACCCACCCCTACTAAGAGCCGCTAACAGTACTTGGTAAGACGCAGCGAAATATAG
>NZ_DATJMN010000293.1:0-16775 GCF_035508675.1 Dyella sp. | reverse complement strand
CTTTGCGGGCTACATCGCCTTCGGTATCTCGCTGATGCTCGGCCTGCAGACCTTGGTGTCGATCGGCGTGAACCTCGGTGCATTGCCGACCAAGGGCCTGACCTTGCCGCTGATCAGTTATGGCGGCTCGTCGATCGCGCTGACTTGTGCGATGGCGGGCGTGCTGCTGCGGGCAACTTACGAAATCTATCGCGCGCTCGATGCACGCCAGATGGCCACGCGCGTACCGGCCGCCGCGGTGCCGGACGCGAACCCGAACAATGCGCGTGAGCGCGAAGCGGTGGCGGCATGAGCGGGCAGCCTCCCGTGCTGATCATGGCCGGTGGCACCGGCGGCCACATCTTCCCGGGTCTGGCGGTGGCCGAAACGCTGTGCGCGCAAGGCGTGCCGGTGGTATGGCTAGGTGCCGAAGGCGGCATGGAAACCAAGGTGGTGCCCGCGCACGGCATCGAGTTGCACACGATCGCCGTGGGCGGCCTGCGTGGCAAAGGTTTGCAGACGCGCTTGCTCGCGCCGTGGATGCTGCTGCGTGCGCTGCTGTCTTCGCTGGCGGTGTTGCACCGGCTACAGCCGCGCAGCGTGCTGTCGATGGGCGGTTATGTCGCCGGCCCCGGCGGTGTGGCGGCGCGCCTGCTGCGGCGTCCGCTGCTGGTGCACGAGCAGAACCGCGTGGCGGGCTTCACTAACCGCAAGCTGGCGCAGCACGCCCAGCGTGTGATGGCCGGTTTTGCCGATGCGCTGCCGAATGCGCAGTGGGTGGGCAATCCGGTGCGCGGCGCGATCGCTTCCTTGCCATCGCCGGCACAGCGCATGGCTGAGCGCAGCGGCAAACCGCGTCTGCTGGTGCTGGGCGGCAGCTTGGGCGCGCGCGCCTTGAACACCTCCGTGCCGCAGGCGCTGGCGCATATCGCAGCCGAGCAGCGACCGGAAGTGCTGCACCAGTCCGGCAATCGCGGCATCGACGAAGCGCGCAAGGCGTATGCCGATGCCGGCGTGGAAGCGCGCATCGTGCCGTTTATCGAAGACATGGCCGGTACCTATGCATGGGCGGATCTAGCCGTGTGCCGTGCCGGCGCGCTGACCTTGGCCGAACTGACGGCGTGCGGACTGGGCGCAGTGCTGGTGCCATTCCCGCACGCGGTGGACGACCACCAGACCCGCAACGCCGAGGCGCTGGTTACGGTCGGCGCCGCCGAATTGATCCAGGAACGTGATTTGAAGACGAATGATTTGGCGCAGCGTTTGGCTGCGCTGCTGGGCGATCGCGCCAAGCTGCTGGCGATGGCGCAAGCCGCGCGCACCCTGGCCAAGCCGGATGCCGCTGCGGATATCGCGCGCGCCTGCGTGGAGGTGGCCGCATGACGCCGCGTCGCTTGCTCGCCCACGAAGATTTGATGAGCACCTTCCGCCGTGTGCACTTCATCGGCATCGGCGGCGTGGGCATGAGCGGTATTGCTGAAGTGCTGCACAACCTTGGCTATGCCGTGTCCGGTTCGGATCGCAGCGAATCGCCGACCGCACAGCGCTTGCGCGAACTCGGTATCGATGTGCGCATCGGTCATGCCGCAGCGCATATCGGCGATGCCGACGTGGTAGTGACATCCAGCGCGATCAAGAGTGACAACCCGGAAATGGTTGCTGCGCGTGAGGCACGCATTCCGGTGATTCCACGTGCGGAAATGCTGGGCGAATTGATGCGTTTCCGGCGCGGCATCGCGATTGCCGGCACGCATGGCAAGACCACTACCACCAGTCTTGTTGCGAGCGTATTGGCCGAAGCCGACTACGATCCTACCTTCGTGATCGGCGGGCAGCTCAATGCCGCCGGTGCGAATGCGCGGCTTGGTACCGGCCAGTACCTGGTGGCAGAAGCGGATGAATCGGATGGTTCGTTCCTGCTGCTGTCACCGGTGATTGCAGTGGTCACCAATATCGATGCGGATCACCTGGAGAACTACCAGGGCGATTTTGCGCTGGTGCGCAAGGCGTTTTCGGATTTTCTACATCGTTTGCCGTTCTACGGGCTGGCCGTCCTGTGCGTGGATGATCCGGAAGTGGCAGAACTGGCCAAGATCACCGCGCGCCGCGTGATGACCTACGGCATCGACACGGCGCATGCGGATGTGCGTGCGGCCAATGTGCAACAGCAGGGCTTCGAGATGCATTTCGATCTGCTGCTGCCAGGCGTGGGCGAGCCGATTCCCGTCACGCTCAACTTGCCGGGGCGGCACAACGTGCTCAACGCACTGGCGGCGGCTTCGATCGGTTGGCAGCTTGGGGTGGAGGCCGATGCGATCGCGCATGCGTTGCGGCATTTCCAAGGTGTGGGCCGTCGCTTCCATCGGCGTGGCGACATCGCCATCGATCACGGCAAGGTGATGCTGGTCGATGATTATGGCCACCACCCACGCGAGCTTGCGGCAGTGTTTGCAGCGGCGCGCGGCGGTTGGCCGGAGCGGCGCCTGGTGGTGGGTTTCCAGCCGCATCGCTACAGCCGCACGCGCGATCTGCTGGACGATTTTGCCAATGTGCTGGCGGAAGCCGATGTGTTGGTGCTTACCGAGGTTTATCCCGCCGGCGAGGCGCCGATTGCCGGCGCGGATGGCCGTGCCCTGGCGCGCGCCGTGCGCGCGCGCGGCAAGGTCGACCCGGTGCTGATCAGCCATCCGCGCGAATTGAAAGACACCTTGCCGGCGCTGTTGCACGACGGCGATCTGCTGCTGTTGCTCGGTGCCGGCGACATCGGCGCGGCAGCGGTGGAACTGGCGAAGGCGGGCCACTTGAGGACGAGCGAGACATGAGAAAGATCAACGATCCCGCCCAATTTGGCCGTGTCGCCGTGGTGATGGGCGGCAGCTCGGCCGAGCGCGAGGTATCGCTCGACTCCGGCCGTAACGTGCTGGATGCGCTGAAGGCGCGTGGCGTGGATGCGCAAGCGATCGACGGCATCCCGGCGTTGCTGGATGCGCTGCGCGCCGGCCACTTCGCGCGCGTATTCAACATCCTGCATGGCCAGCACGGCGGCGGTGAAGATGGCGTGCTGCAAGGTGCGCTGGAATCCTTGCATATCCCGTACACCGGTTCGGGCGTGCTCGGTTCGGCGCTGTCGATGGACAAGACGCGTTCCAAGCGCGTGTGGCAGTCGCTGGGCTTGCCCACGCCTAAATTCGTGGCGCTGCCGCGCGGCGCCGACGTGCACGCCGCGGCGCAGGAAATCGGTTTTCCGCTGATCGTGAAACCCGCTTGCGAAGGCTCCAGCGTGGGCGTGACGCGCGTGTTCGAAGAAAAGGACCTGGATGCTGCCGTAGCGTTGGCTGCGAAGTACCCGGGCGATCTGCTGATGGAAACGCTGATCGAGGGCGATGAGCTGACCGTTGGCATCCTCGGCCGCCAGGTATTGCCAAGCATCCATATTGTGCCGAAGGGCGCGTTCTACGATTACAACGCCAAGTACATCGCCGAAGACACGCGCTACATCTGTCCAGGCCTGGAAGGTGAAGCCGAAGCGTCGTTGCGCGCGCTTGCGCTGGAAGCCTTCGACGCATTGGGCTGCGCCGGTTGGGGCCGCGTCGACGTGATGCGCGATCGCCAGGGCCGCAACTGGCTGCTGGAAGTGAACACCGCGCCGGGCATGACGTCGCATTCGTTGGTGCCGAAGGCGGCTGCCGTTGCCGGCATCGATTATCAAGAGCTGTGCTGGCGCGTGCTGGAAACCAGTTTCGGGGAGGCGCAATGAGGGGAAGCATCCGCCTCGTCGCCTGGTTGCTGGCCATTGCCCTGGTGGTCACGCCGATCGTCGGCGTGTTGAGCGGCTGGTTTGCCGCCGACCGCTGGCCGGTCACCCAGCTGACGGTGCAGGCCGAGTTCAAGCACGTGAGTGCGGAGCAGATCCGCGCCGCGGTGCAGCCGCGCCTGGGCAAGGGCTTCTTTGCGTTGAACCTCGATGGCGTGCAGAAGGCGGTTGCCGCGCTGCCATGGGTGGAGTCGGTGGAAGCGAGCAAGCGCTGGCCGGATACCTTGTTGTTGCGCGTGTACGAGCGTCAGCCGTTTGCGCGTTGGAACGGCAACCAATTGATCAGTCGCGAAGGCAAGGTATTCAGCGTGCCGGATGCCGCCGATTACAACCAGCTTCCGGATCTGCGCGGCCCGGATGACCACCTCGCCGAAGTGGTGAGTTTCTTTGCCGACGTGCAGAAAGCGTTTACTGGTACGCATTTGAAGATCACCGGCGTCGCGCTGACCGAGCGCGGCAGTTGGAGCGTGAGCACCGACACCGGTGCGCAGATCGTGATTGGCGACCGCAACCAGGCCGGCGGTCGCCTGCGCCGCTTCCTCGATGTGTATCCACAGGTGGCGGCGGGACATCCGCAGAGTTTCGAGTACGCCGATCTTCGTTACACCAACGGCTTTGCCGTGAAATGGCCGCAAGTGACGGCCGCCCCGACCGCTCCGACTGCCGGAGGCACGCCACGCACATGAAAGGCAAAAACGAAAAGCAATTGGTCGTTGGCCTCGACATCGGCACCTCGAAAGTGGTGGCGATCGTGGGCGAGTACGAGCCGGGGGAACCGATCGAAGTGATCGGTATCGGCTCGCACGTGTCGCGCGGCATGAAGCGGGGTTCGGTGGTGGACATCGAATCGACCGTGCACTCGATCCAGCGCGCGGTGGAGGAAGCCGAGTTGATGGCCGGCTGCGATATTCGGTCGGTGTATGCGTCGATCTCCGGCAGCCATCTGGAGACGCGCAACTCGCACGGCACGGCGGCGATCCGCGATCGCGAAGTGGCGCCGGGCGATCTGGACCAGGTGCTGGAAGCGGCCAGCGCGGTGGCGATCCCGGCGGACCGCAAAGTCTTATATAAGGAGTCGCAGGAATACCGCATCGACGGCCAGGACGGCATCCGCTCGCCGGTGGGCATGAGCGGCGTGCGCCTGGAAGCATCGGTACACCTGGTGACCGGCGCCGCCGCGGCGGTGCAGAACATCAGCAAGTGCATCCAGCGTTGTGGGCTCTCCGTCGACGAACTGGTGCCGTCTGCGGTGGCGAGCGCCAAGTCCGTGCTCACCGATGACGAGCGCGAACTTGGCGTGTGCCTGGTCGACATCGGTGCGGGTACCACCGACATCGCGATCTACACGCAAGGTGCGATTCGCTACACCAAATCGCTGCCGGTGGGCGGCGACCAGGTGACCAACGACATCGCCTACGGCGTGCATACGCCCACCGCGCATGCCGAGGAAATCAAGATCAAGTACGCCTGCGCGCTGGCTCAGCTGGCGCACGCGGAGGAAACCATCCAGGTGCCGAGCGTGGGGGATCGTCCGCCGCGCCGGCTGGCGCGCCAGTCGCTCGCGCAGAGCGTGCAGGCGCGCTACGAGGAAATCTTCGAAATGGTGCAGGACGAATTGCGTCGCTCCGGCTACGACAGCCTGGTCGCTGCGGGCGTCGTGCTCACCGGCGGCGCATCGCGCATGGAAGGTGCGCTGGAGCTGGCCGAGGAAATCTTCCACAAGATGGTACGCATCGGGGTGCCGCAGCACGTGGTCGGGCTCGGCGAGGTGATCGCCAGTCCGTTGCATTCCACCGGTGTCGGCCTGCTGCTGCATGGCGCACGCAACGGCGGCATGCGCGCAAGTGGTCCGGCTGGCGGCAGCGTCGGTGGCCTGGTCGACAAATTGCGGACCTGGATCACCAAGAATTTCTAGAAACGAAAGGGTTAGGTGGCGCAGGAGGCGCAGCCGGAGCGAATGGAGGTTCGCTCATCACCACGGGGAGACAGGAGTCGACCCGCGGTTACAACGACAACGAAGCTCTACGGAGGACGGGAAATGTTTGAACTGGTCGAAAAACTGGCACCGAATGCGGTGATCAAAGTCATTGGCGTGGGTGGCGGCGGCGGCAACGCGGTTGCGCACATGCTCAATTCCAACATCGAAGGCGTCGACTTCGTGGTGTGCAATACGGATGCACAGGCCATGAAGGGCTGCGGCGGGCGCATGCACCTGCAACTGGGTGCCAACGTCACCAAGGGCCTGGGTGCGGGCGCCAATCCGGAAGTCGGCCGTCAGGCCGCGCTGGAAGATCGTGAGCGCATCGAAGAAATGCTCGAAGGAGCGGACATGGTGTTCATCACCGCCGGCATGGGTGGTGGCACCGGCACGGGCGCTGCCCCGGTGGTGGCGCAGCTGGCGAAAGAGAAAGGCATTCTGACGGTGGCGGTGGTGACGAAGCCGTTTCCGTTCGAGGGCCGTCGGCGCATGCAGGTCGCGTTGAAAGGTATCGAAGACCTGTCCCAGCACGTCGATTCGCTGATCACGGTGCCGAACGAGAAGCTGCTGTCGGTGCTGGGCCGCGAAGTGACCCTGCTCAATGCCTTCAAGGCCGCCAACGACGTGTTGCTGGGTGCGGTGCAGGGCATCGCCGACCTGATCACGGCGCCGGGCCTGATCAACGTCGACTTCGCCGACGTGCGCACGGTGATGAGCGAAATGGGCCTGTCGATGATGGGTTCGGGTACGGCCCGTGGCGACGACCGCGCCCAGGCGGCAGCGGAAGCGGCGATCAACAACCCGCTGCTGGAAGACGTCAACCTCAACGGCGCGTGCGGCATCCTGGTGAACGTCACGGCCGGTCCGAACCTGTCCATGCGCGAGTTCGACGAAATCGGCCGCATCATCCACGACTTCGCCAGCGAAGACGCCACGGTGGTGATCGGCACCTCGCTGGATCCGGAAATGCAGGACGACGTGCGCGTGACGGTCGTGGCCACCGGCCTCAACCGCGCCACCGCGCGCCAGCCGGTGCAGCGGGTCGCCGCCGGCCAGCAGGTGGAAATGCGCCAGCGTCCGCGCCCGATGGTGCTGCGCACCGGTACCGGCAACGAAGTGGTCGACTACGCGCACCCAGAAGTGGTGGCCAGCAATCCGCGTGGGGGCGAGGGCCCGGCCAAGAGCGCCGATCCGAGCTTCGATTACCTGGATATTCCCGCCTTCTTGCGCCGCCAGGCCGACTGATCAGTCAGGAGCGCATCAAAAGTGTGAAAAAGTGTGAAGAGCATGAACTAACGACGCATTAACTTGTCAGTGTTCCCTGAGCCGGGCGAGGAGGGTATTCTCCAGTCCGCTGCCTGATCGCCGCCGGTGTACCGGCAGCGATAAGGGGGGCATCCACTGATGTCGGCTGGCGTCGCGTTCATGCGTTGAATGCGATAGGCAGTGTGGCCTTAAAGGATGGCGCACGATTGGCGGACAAGGGCCACATTCCCTGCCGCTGGTCCGAAATCCCGTTGCCGGATCTTCCCGTCCCCGGCGCGGGGTTTTGTGTCGAATCGCAAGTACTTGATTTACCTATGGTGCTTGCAGCATCGGGATGCGAATGACTCGCATTATTTGATGAAAGGAAAATGAAGGATTGACCGTTCAGTACGGTACGGTTTGTTTTTCCGCAGGTTAAGACTGTGTTAGCATCCCAGCTCGAATTGGCTGCTGCCCCCATAGGTACCCAATAAATGATTAAGCAGCGTACGTTGAAGAACATCATTCGTGCCACCGGCGTCGGTCTGCATACCGGCGACAAGGTCTACATGACATTGCGTCCGGCGGCAGCGAATACCGGCATCGTCTTCCGTCGCACCGATCTCAATCCTCCGGTTGAAATTCACGCGCGTCCCGATCACGTGGGTGACACACGTTTGTCTACCACGCTGGTGAACGGTGACGTACGTGTTTCAACGGTGGAGCATTTGTTATCGGCGATGGCGGGGCTGGGGATCGACAATGCGTATGTCGACCTGTCCGCACCGGAAGTGCCGATCATGGACGGCAGCGCGGGTCCGTTCGTTTTCCTCCTGCAATCGGCCGGCATCGAAGAACAGCCCGCGCCGAAGCGCTTCATCCGCATCAAGAAGCCGGTGAAGGTGCAGGAAGGCGATAAATGGGCCAGTTTCGAGCCGTTTGAAGGCTTCAAGGTCGGTTTCTCGATCGAGTTCAACCACCCGATCATTTCCAAGCGCACTTCGCGCGCGGAGATCGACTTCTCCACCACTTCCTTCGTCAAGGAAGTGAGTCGGGCGCGCACGTTTGGCTTCATGCGCGACATCGAGATGCTGCGCGAACACAATCTCGCACTCGGCGGTTCGATGGACAACGCTGTCGTGCTCGATGACTATCGCGTGCTCAATGAAGACGGCCTTCGCTACGAAGACGAATTCGTCAAGCACAAGATTCTCGATGCCATCGGCGATCTCTATCTGCTCGGCCACAGCCTGATTGGCGCCTACTACGCGCACAAGTCCGGGCACGAGTTGAACAACAAGCTGCTGCGCACGCTGATGGCCGATGCCACGGCATGGGAAGAAGTCAGCTACCAGGACGATCCGGCCACCGCCCCGATCTCCTACGCGCATCCCGCCCAGGCGATCTGACACACGCCGAATCCCCTACCTCCGGACCGGGCCTCTGCGCCCGGTCTTTTCGTTTTGTGATGTGCATCACATATTTCCCATCCTTGAGTTCACGTTCTCGCGACGCAGCGTAGAGACCGGAACGGGGTCGGCCATGGTATAAAACGAACTTCCGCGCCGGGGCAGGCGGTTGCTCGCCTCCTCGGGTACCAGGCGCCTGCAGCTCAGGGTGTTGCGGAGGGGGTGGAACGAGCGGTTTCGGCGACGGACGCCAGCTCCAGGAACATGGCCCGTAACTCGGGGTCCTGGATGGAACCCGCGGCGGCCTTCAGATGAAGTGCTGCAGCGGCCGAAAGCGGTTTTGATTGCTCCGGCTGAGGGTCAGGCGGAGGAAGGGGGGCCACTTTCACGGTCACTGAGCTGGCATCTGCGCCAATGGCGCGTGCGGCAGCGAGGATTTGCGCCTGCAGCAGGCGTAGACGCGATGCCCAGGCCGGCGAGGAAGCCAGGAAAACAAGACGATCGTCGCGCAGATTCGCGAATCTGACCTGCTCGCGCAGGGGCGACGGCAACGTCTGGCGTAATGCGCGGTCCAATGCTTCCAGCTTGCCAGCCTTGCGGGCCAGCGCAGCGACAGGACCGACTTCGGTGATGGGCTGTGGCCCATGGCCGGAGCGGTGGGAAGCGGGTACTTCGCGTTGCATCTAGTGGTAAAAATTCAAACCGGAAACGACATGCAGATCATACTCGTCTCTCGCGCCGGGAAGGTGCCAAAAACCCTGGACCTCACCAACTCCCGTTTGCGCTGGCGTGTATGCGGAATCGGCGCTGCCGTCGTGCTGGCTTTGGCGAGTATCGGCGCCGGCATCGCGCTGGCAGTGGCCAGCCCCCGTCACCGCGCACTGGTCGAAATCGACTCGCTGCACCAACAGGTGAAGATGCAGGACAAGCAGCTGGGCGAGTTGCGCGAAGACGCGCACCGCCAGCTCGATGCATTGGCCATCAAGCTCGGCCAGCTGCAAGCCCAGGCCACGCGTATCAACGCCCTGGGCGAGCGTCTGGTGCAGGTAGGCAAGCTCGACAGCAATGAATTCAACTTCGATCAACCCCCGCCCGTCGGTGGCGTGGAAGTCACCGATGGCAGCAGCGCTTATGCCTTGCCGCAAACGCTGGATGCCGGAATCAATCAGCTGGCGAGCCAGTTCGAAACACAGCAGGCCCAACTGAGCGCGATGCAGAGCCTGCTGCTCAATGCGCGCATCGATTCCAACCTCAAGCCCACCGGCATGCCCGCGGACGGGTATATCTCTTCTTACTTTGGCGTTCGTACCGATCCTTTTGACGGGCTCGCCGCCCGTCACACCGGCCTGGATATCGCCGCGCCCTACGGCAGCCCGGTGCGCACCGTGGCCGAGGGCATGGTGACCTATGCCGGCGTGCGCAACGGTTACGGCAACGTGGTGGAAATCGATCACGGCAACGGCTACATGACCCGCTATGCGCACAACAGCAAGCTGCTGGTGCACCCCGGCCAGCATGTGCACGTGGGCGAGGAGATCGCCCAGATCGGCTCAAGCGGCCGCTCCACCGGTCCGCATGTGCACTTCGAGGTCTGGTACAACGGCCGCGTGGTCAATCCGCTCGCGTACGTCAAGAGCCATCGCTGAGCAAACCCCGGCGCGCCCGCTGGCGGCACCCTTGAAAGCGGGGCTGCATACCGCCACCCCTGTGCGTGGTTCGCCGCGATTTCCCGCGTTTGGGATACCCGGCGGACCCTAGTATCATCAAGCCTTTGCCCGCCCGGACCGGCTCCGGCGGGCTCCCTCAGTTTCCAGATCCGGAAGATCGATGCTTAATCGTGCCCTGACGAGCCTCTTTGGCAGCCGTAACGACCGAGTACTGCGCCAGCTGTCCAAAACCGTCGCGCGCATCAACGCGCTTGAGCCTGAGTTCGAGAAGCTCAGCGACGAGGCCCTGCGCGGCAAGACCGAAGAATTCAGGCAGCGCCTCGCCAACGGCGAGACGCTCGACAAGCTGTTGCCTGAAGCCTTTGCCGTGGTGCGCGAAGGCGCCAAGCGCGTACTCGGCATGCGGCACTACGACGTGCAGCTGATCGGCGGCATGGTGCTGCATATGGGCAAGATCGCCGAAATGCGCACCGGCGAAGGCAAGACCTTGGTGGCCACCGCGCCGGTGTACCTCAACGCGCTCGAAGGCAAGGGCACCCATGTCGTTACCGTCAACGACTACCTGGCCAAGCGCGACGCGGCCCAGATGGGCAAGCTCTACAACTTCCTCGGCATGAGCGTGGGCGTGGTGTATCCGGGCATGGATCAGTCCGACAAGCATTCGGCCTATGCGGCGGATATCACCTACGGTACCAACAACGAATTCGGCTTCGATTACCTGCGCGACAACATGGCCTTGTCCAAGGAACAGCGCGTACAGCGCGGCCTGCACTACGCCATCGTCGACGAAGTGGACTCGATTCTGATCGACGAGGCGCGCACGCCGCTGATCATCTCCGGTCCGGCCGAAGATTCCCCGCAGCTCTACATTGCGGTGAACAAGATCGTGCCGCGCATGACGCGCCAGGAACTGGAGGACGGCCCAGGCGATTACTGGGTCGACGAAAAGCAAAAGCAGGTGCACCTCTCCGAAGAGGGCATGCAGCACGCCGAAGAACTGCTGCAGCAAGCCAAGGTGATCGATCCGGAAAGCAGCCTGTACGACGCGCGCAACCTGGCGGTCGTCCACCACCTCAACGCTGCGCTGCGCGCCAATGCCATCTACCAGCGCGATGTCGACTACATCGTGCGCGACGGGGAAGTGATCATCGTCGACGAGTTCACCGGCCGCACCTTGCAAGGGCGCCGCTGGTCCGACGGCTTGCATCAGGCGGTCGAGGCGAAGGAAGGCGTCCCGATCCAGCGCGAGAACCAGACGCTGGCCACGGTTACCTTTCAGAACCTGTTCCGCATGTACAAGAAGCTGGCCGGCATGACCGGTACGGCGGACACCGAAGCATACGAGTTCCAGACGATCTACGGCCTGGAGGTGGTGGTGATTCCCACCCACAAGCCGATGATCCGCAAGGACAACTCGGACATGGTGTTCCTCGGCCAGGACGTGAAGTACAAGGCGGTGGTCGAGGACATCCGGGATTGCCACAAGCGCGGCCAGCCGGTGCTGGTCGGCACGGCGTCGATCGACGTATCGGAACTGTTGTCCAACTTGCTGCGCAAGGAAAAGATTCCACACGAAGTGCTCAACGCCAAGCAGCACGAGCGCGAGGCGCATATCGTGGCGAACGCCGGCATGCCTGGCGCCGTCACCATTGCCACCAACATGGCCGGTCGCGGTACCGATATCGTGCTGGGCGGCAGCCTGGAAGCGGCATTGCAAGCGCTGGGTGAGGGTGCCAGCGACGCCGACCGTGCGCGCGTCAAGTCGGAATGGCAGAAGCGCCACGAACAAGTCATTGCCGCCGGTGGCCTGCACATCGTCGGTACCGAACGCCACGAATCCCGCCGCATCGATAACCAGTTGCGCGGCCGTTCCGGTCGTCAGGGCGACCCCGGTTCCTCGCGCTTTTATTTGTCGCTGCAGGACAACCTGCTGCGCATCTTCGGCGGCGAAGGCCTGGTCCGCTGGATGAAGCGCTTCGGCATGAAGGAAGATGAGGCGCTGGAAGATCGCATGATCAGCCGGCAGATCGAAAAAGCGCAGCGCAAGGTCGAACAGCACAACTTCGACATCCGCAAGAACTTGCTCGAATACGACGACGTCGCCAACGACCAGCGCAAGGTGATCTATCGCCAGCGCGATGAACTGCTGGAGGAAGAGGAGGTCTCGGCTACCATCACCGACATCCGGGAGGACGTGGTCACCGATCTGGTGCACCGTTATGTACCGGCCGAAAGCATCGATGAGCAATGGGATATCGCCGGCCTCGAGCGCGAGCTGGAAAGCGAGTTCGGCATTTCCGCCGAGCTCAAGCATTGGCTGGAACAGCAATCGGAAGCGGACGCCGGCACCGTGCTGGCCCACGTGCGCGACTTGATCCAGGCGATGTTCCAGGCCAAGGAGCAGCAGATCGGTGCTGAAACCATGCGTCAGCTCGAGAAGCACATCATGCTGAGCGTGCTGGACAACGCTTGGAAGGAACATCTTGCCAGCATGGATTACATGCGCCAGGGCATCTACTTGCGTGGCTATGCGCAACAGGATCCCAAGCAGGCATTCAAGAGCGAATCCTTCCAGCTGTTCTCGCAGATGCTGGCGCGCATCAAGACCGAAGTGATCCAGATGCTCGCGCGCATCCGCATCCGCAGCGAGGAAGAAGTCGCCGCGATGGAAGCCGAGCAGCAGCGCATGGCCGAACGCCTCGCGCGTCAGATGCAGGCCACCGGTGGCGGTGCGCCGGCGGGCGGTGCACTGGGCATGGACGCGCCTGCATCACAGCAAGCCACAGCCACCATGGAGCCATTGGTCACCGGTCCGAAAGTGGGTCGCAACGATCCGTGCCCATGCGGCTCGGGCAAGAAGTACAAGCATTGCCACGGGCAATTGAGCTGATCGCCTTGTAGAGATCGGACCAACCCGAATGGCGGCTTACTTCAAGCCGCCATTTTCTTATGGATTCAGAAAAACCTTGAACCGGCGCCCCGGCGAAAGTCGGGAGTTGGTAGCGCTAGTCGAGCAAACGCCGTTCAGCGCGGAGCGCAATGTCGCAATTCAGCACGAAGGAAGGCTTTCAGTCTTCGCCGGGCGTCCGCTTCCGATGGGGTTCTGCATTCACCGTGATGTACTGCGGCTCCTCGCTATCCAACCGCAAGGCGGTGAGCTTGCCGCCCCAGACGCAGCCGGTATCGATGCCGTAGACCCCCAAGCCGGCGAAACGGCCAAGTGCCGACCAGTGTCCGCATACGATGCGCGTATCGCGCTTGCGCATGCCCGGCGCTTCGAACCAGGGATACATGCCGGGTTTCTGGGTGCCCGGAGCACCCTTGCCTTCGAAGTCGATGCGACCGTTGACGTCACAGAAGCGCATGCGGGTCAGCGTGTTGATCGACGCGCGCATGCGCTCGATGCCTTGCAGCCGGCTGGTCCATGCTGCAGGGCGGTTGCCGAAGAGATTCTTCAGTAAACGCGGATGTCGTGGACTGGCCAGTTCGCGTTCGACTTCCAGGGCGCAACGCTGCGCCTGCTTCAACGTCCAGCTGGGTGCAAGCCCTGCGTGCACCATGGTCCAGCCGAGCGTTTCATCGTGATGCAGCAGCTTCTGCGTGCGCAGCCAATCAAGCAGGATCGGGGCGTCTTCGGCGAACAACACTTCACGCAGTTCCGGGTTCACACGCGCCTGCGCATCCTGCTTGCGTTGCCCGATGGCCAGCAAGCTCAGATCGTGGTTGCCCAGCGTCACCACCGAGTTGTTGCGCAGCAAATGCACCAGGCGCAGCACTTCCAGCGACTGGCCGCCGCGATTGACCAGGTCGCCGCAGAACCACAACTGGTCGGCAGCCGTATCAAAGCGCAGTTTTTCCAACAAGCGCTGCAATTCCGGATAGCAACCCTGCACGTCGCCGATTGCGTAAACGGCCATCAGTGCGTTACCTCGGACATATGCCACGCGCGTGTCATGAGCAATGCCTCGATCAATGCAACGTACGCGGAATGGATAGCGTGAAGGGCGGAATTGGCGCCTCGAAACGCGTGCCGTCGTCGGCCATCATCTGGTAGCTGCCTTGCATGGTGCCCACGGCCGTTTCCAGCACGGCACCGGAAGTGTATTCGTAGTCGTCGCCCGGACGCATCCACGGCTGCTCGCCCACCACGCCTTCGCCAAACACTTCCTCTACCTTGCCATTGGCATCCGTGATCACCCAGTGACGGGTGAGCAAGCGCGCCGGCAGGCCGCCTGCATTGTGCAGCCTGATCGTGTAGGCAAAAACGTAGCGGTTTTCGTTGGGGGCGGACTGGTCAGGGACAAAACGGGTTTGCACCTGCACGTCGATCGTGTAGGGGGATTTGTCTTTCATGCGGCCATTGTAGCGGGACTTAAGGACGCGCTGATCCATTCCATCACCTCGCATGACGCCCAGAAGGCCCGCACGGGGCCAGGAGAGCGTGGCACGGATCGCCGCCACGGTTTTGCGGGAGAAGGCCGCTATGGGTGCGCTTTACTCCGAGTCCCGGGTTCCGAGTCGGGCACCCGTTGCCTTGGCAAGCGTCACAAAATCCATCGGCGCCAATACCTCGGCGCGCGCCTTGGGATCGATGCCGGCAGCACGGATGGTCTCGGCGTCCATCACTTGCCGCAACGCGTTGGACAGCGTCTTGCGGCGCTGTGCGAAAGCTGCCTTGACGATCGCATGCAATCGTATCGGGTCGGCGTCGTGACGTTCATGCCGCGCAAGCGGCACCAGGCGCACTACCGACGAATCTACCTTCGGGGGCGGGCGGAACGCGCCGGGCGGTACGTCGAACAAGGGCACGACATGGCAGGCCAGCTGCAGCATCACTGAGAGGCGTCCATAGACTTTGCTGCCGGGCTCCGCCGCCATGCGATCGACCACTTCCTTCTGCAGCATGAAATGCATATCGGCAATCGCCGCCGCATGATCGATGCAGTGAAACAGGATCGGGCTGGAGATGTAGTAGGGCAGATTTCCGGCGACACGCAGACGCGCTACGCCTGCGCGCTGTGCCATGGCGGTGAAATCGACCTTCAGCACATCCGCGTGCACGATCGACAGCTCGCCGATGCTTGCCGCCTGTTGCTGCAGGCGGGGGATCAAATCGGTATCCAATTCGATCGCGGTCAGCTTGCCGGCGGCAGTCAGCAGCGGAAATGTCAGGGCGCCTTCACCGGGTCCGATTTCCACCAGGAAATCATCCGCACGCGGGGCTACGGCGGCGACGATACGCTCGATATAGCGGCGCTCATGCAGAAAATGCTGGCCAAAGCTTTTCTTGGGGCGGGCAGGGCTATTCATAACGATTTGCTTCGAACGACCAAGTCCAGCGCGAGGCGCGCTGCAGCAATCAGGCTGGCAGGATCGGCTTTGCCGGTACCGGCTAGATCGAGCGCAGTGCCATGATCGACAGAGGTGCGGATGAAGGGCAGGCCAAGCGTGATATTGACCGTACGGTCGAATGCTTCGCTCTTGAGCACCGGCAAGGCCTGATCGTGATACATCGCCAATACCGCGTCGTAACGGGCGCGCTGGGCAGGAACGAACGCCGTATCCGCCGGCAGGGGACCCAGCAACTGCATGCCTTCCTGGCGCAGCTTGTTCATGACCGGGATGATGGTGTCGATTTCCTCATGCCCGATGTGTCCGTTTTCGCCGGCATGCGGATTGAGGCCGAGTATTGCGATGCGCGGTTCGGCAAAACCGAAGGTGTCGCGCAGTGCCCGATGCACGATGCGTAGTGTGCGCGTCAGTGATGCCGCATCGATGGCGGCCGGCACGGCGCGCAACGGTAGATGCGTCGTCGCCAAGGCAACGCGTAGCTCCGGGCTGGCCAGCATCATCACCACGTCGGCACCGCTGTGCTCGGCAAAGAATTCGGTGTGACCGCTGAAGGGAATGCCGGCGTCGTTGATCGAGGATTTTTGCAGCGGGGCTGTCACGACGGCGGCATAGTGGCCACTCAGGCATCCATTCGCCGCTTCGCGGAGCGTGGCCAATACATGGTGTGCATTGCGCGGGTCGGGGTGGCCGGGTATCTCCAGTCCACCTAGCGGAACGTGCTTTACGCGCAAACTGCCGGGTGGGCGTTGCGAGATATCCGTACCGTCATCGTCCAGCAACTGGATCGTGGCGCCGCAGCGCGCGGCCGCACGTGCCAGCAAGTCTCGATCGGTGATCGCAACGAAATTGGCCGCCAGCGGAGTGGCGGCCAATCGGACCAGTAGCTCGGGACCGACACCGGCCGGTTCGCCAGCGGTAAGGGCGAGCCGTGTCAGCGTGAGCTTGTCCACGGCTTACCCGCGCGGCGTCGCCATTAGGACGATGCCTTGCTGTTGTCGGCAGCAGGTTCTTCCAGCTCCGGTACGAGAATCTTCACATACGAGCTGGAGCGCAGATCGCGCAGGAAGTCGTCGTAAGCCTGGTCGGCCTTGCGATTGCCGATGGCCTGGCGTGCCTGGTTGCGTGCAAACTCGGTGGTCATGTCACTGTTGCGCGCGCCGAGGCGCTGCAGGATGTGCCAGCCGGCTTCGCTCTGGAACGGCTGCGAGATTTCGCCGTCCTTCAAGTCGGCTACCTTCTGGCCGATCAGCGTGCCCCAGTCGCCTTGCTGGAACCAACCCATGTCGCCACCGGCGTTGGCGGTGGTGTCGTCGTTGGAATACTGCTTCGCC
>NZ_DATJMN010000292.1:0-9670 GCF_035508675.1 Dyella sp. | reverse complement strand
AGTTCCCAGGGACCTTGTTTCAAATCTTGAGCCCAACGACTCGCAAGTATCCTCTAAGAGAAGCAACGACTTTTTGTCGACGATATCCAACAATCTCGACAAATCGGTACTGTTGCCAAGCACATGCACCATAAGAATTGCTTTGATTGGAAAGCGGTCTAGTGCTTCTAGTAAAGAAGCTATGGACAAGTTCAGGGTTGAGGGATCTACATCTACCAGCACCGGTTTAAGGCCAAGTTGCACGAGCGGCCAAATTGATGTCGACCAGCAAACTGCCGGCACTGCTACATAATCACCGACGCGTAATCGTCTTGACCGTAGTGGATTGATGATCGCGGAGACTGCAAGAAGGTTGGCGGATGATCCCGAATTTACCATTACGGCATAATTGGCGCCGACATGTTCCGCAAACGCAAGCTCGAAGTCATGCACTCTACGCCCCATGGTGAGTTGGCCGCTCAGCAACGTTTCCATGCAGCGCAGTATTTCCTGGTTATCGTAGCTTGAGTCCACAAGCGGAAATGCGTAATTAGAATTGGGAGTCATTTATAGGGAGATCCGTGGTATTTGAAGTATGTGGTTTCTAGTAGATCTTTGAATGAGCAAACGCAATGATGCGCGGTCCCAATAGAAGAGTGGGGGCTAAATTTAGAAACAAGAAAGTAGTGGCCGTTATCCATGGCACAATCCAGATGCCGAAGTGGCTAATTGCCCAGGCCTTTAGCCCAATACACGCAATCGCGAAGATGGCTGCAGTGATCACTTGATAGCGCATGACACTTGCAGCATTAAGAAAGGTGGCGATGGCGGTCCCTGCGGCATTAACAGTGCACCATACGACGAATCCTTCCAATAAGGTTCCGGCGATCGCTACTGGCTTGTGTACCCAAAGCGGGACGATTCGATCAAAGCCCAGCATAAGGACGGAGCTCGTGAAAAACGCAGCGAGTACCGCCAACACCACTGAGCGTCGTAATGTATGCATGACCCACCTATAGTCGCCGGCCGCCAATGCCTGTCGATAGATCGGCCATAGTGGTGTCCAAATCAGGCCAAGCCCAAGCGGAATGACGGAAAATAGTCGCTGCACGATGGCGTAGGTACCCGCATCCGCAGGGCTGCGAAGCGTGGAGATTAGTGGCAGGTCGGCTGAGTACGCGAGTGCTGCGGCAAGCTGAAGAACAAAAAATAGCAAACCCTCACGGCGTATGTGTGTAGCGATTGTCGGATCGTTCTTTTTGCCAGATGAAGCCATTTGAGGTTCAAGCCACAACAGCCAAGTATTGGCGGCGGAAGCTACAAGAGGGGTAGCTACTGCTGCCAGTACGAGTAACGGGAGCGACGCATCCAATTTTGCGAGTACGATCACCACGGCCGTAGTCAGCAGTTGCCCCAATGCCTGCCACCGAAATGCGCGATCACCTCGCCCTAAGCCGAGTTGTACGCGGTTGGCAAGGTTTAACGGTACTGCAAGGACGACGGTGAATAATATGGCAGCGGTAGCTGTGCGGCAGCTAGCTGCCATTTCGTCGGGAAGCCCAAGCAGGTGTTGCCATGGAACTAATGGCAGAGCAATTGACGACGCGACTGCCAACCATAGGGCAAGCCAGAGCAATGTACGACGCCCCTCGCGAAGGATGGGGCCAATCTCGTCGTAGGCGCCACGCCCCTGAGCCGCAGCTACCAAGTTCATGGTGCCGTTACCGATGCCGAAATCTAGAAAGCCCGCGAATATTACCAACGAGACGAGTGTCGCCCATACACCGAAAAGCTTTGGTCCCAACGTATGCAATACAAATGGCACCGTCAGGAACAGATTGGCGGCGGCGAATACCTTTGCGACGATTGACCATGCACCGGTATGAAGGATCCGGCGTCCACGGGGGCCCACCCGGCGCGACATCGACTGGGCTCGGGTGGTTCGATCGTGAGCATTCATGAGCGGGTAAGCGCGAAAGCGTCAATCGTCTGTTCCAGTCCTGGCCTTAGCGGAATTCGCGCTCGCCAACCTAGTGCGTGCAGGCGATTGATGTTTAGCCGTTTGCGCGGGGTACCGTCTGGCCTACTGGTATCGAAGACAAGTTGCCCCTTGTAGTCCACCGCGCTTGCAATTGTGCTTGCCAGTTCGGCGATAGATACTTCTTGACCGGAACCCACGTTGATCAAGTCTTCGTCGTTGTAATTATGCATCAGGAAAAGTGCTGCATCGGCTAGATCCTCGACATGCAGGAATTCCCGCAGCGGCGTTCCGCTACCCCAAATAGTAACTTGCGGTGCGGAAACGATCTTCGCATCATAGATGCGACGGATTAGTGCCGGCACTACGTGCGAGTTATCAGGGTGATAGTTGTCGCCTGGGCCATAGAGATTGGTCGGCATTGCCACTATCGCGTTGAAACCATATTGTCGACGGTAAGCCTGACACATCTTCAATCCAGCGATTTTAGCGATGGCATACCACTCATTAGTGGGCTCTAGCGGACCAGTAAGCAGATATTCTTCCCTGATTGGTTGCTGGCAATCGCGTGGGTAGATGCACGATGATCCGAGAAATAGTAGTTTTTTGCTACCGCATTTCCATGCACTGTGAATGACGTTAGTCTGAATAGCTAGGTTATCGCGAATGAATTCAGCGGGGTAGGTGCTGTTGGCATGGATACCGCCGACCTTGGCCGCCGCCAGAAAAATATATTCAGGGCGTTTAGCTACAAAGAAGGCTTCGACTGCCGCTTGGTCGACCAGATCCAGCTCGTGATGAGTGCGCAGGATCAGATTTGTCGCACCCTCGGTTTGCAGGCGTCGGACGATGGCGCTGCCGACCAAACCCTGATGACCGGCAACATAGATCCGGGAGTGCAGATTCATGGTGTCAGTCCTGCGGCGAATGAGCGTTGAAGCCGGCGTTTATCACTAGCGCATCGCGTTGGGCCAAGGTCAAAT
This sequence comes from Dyella sp., assembly GCF_035508675.1. GTDB lineage: Bacteria > Pseudomonadota > Gammaproteobacteria > Xanthomonadales > Rhodanobacteraceae > Dyella_B. The sequence goes on along the minus strand of NZ_DATJMN010000292.1, from coordinate 6,730 downwards.
CGTTCTGCATCATCTCGCGGACCAATTCGGAAAAGCCTATGCGAGGAGTCCAGCCGAGCTTTTGGCGAGCTTTGCTCGGGTCGCCGAGCAGTGTGTCCACCTCTGCCGGACGATAATAACGCGTGTCGATACCAACAATGCGTTGACCGGGTTTGGCGGCACACTGATACGGAGCGGCTAGAATGCAGGCATATTCGTCTGCGCCCTTACCGTGCCATGCCAAGGTGACACCAAGTTCGCCAGCGGCCTGTTCAATGAACTCGCGAACGGAGTGCTGCACGCCCGTGGCGATAACATAGTCTTCGGCGACGGGTTGTTGCAGCATCAGCCACTGCATCTCGACATAGTCGCGGGCATGCCCCCAATCGCGCCGAGCATCCAGGTTGCCGAGGTAGAGGCAGTCCTGCAGCCCGAGGTAGATGCGGGCAATCGCACGGGTGATCTTGCGCGTAACGAAGGTTTCACCGCGTAGTGGCGACTCGTGGTTGAATAGGATGCCGTTACAGGCATAGAGGCCGTATGCTTCACGGTAGTTAACCGTGATCCAGTAAGCATATAGTTTGGCTACCCCGTAGGGCGAGCGTGGGTGAAACGGAGTGCGTTCGGTTTGCGGTGTTTCAGTCACTTGACCATATAGTTCAGACGTTGACGCTTGGTAAAACCGTGTCTTGTTTTCAAGGCCAAGAATACGAATTGCCTCTAGCACCCGCAGGGTGCCTATAGCATCAGCGTTGGCCGTATATTCGGGCGTTTCGAATGAAACTTGCACGTGGCTTTGCGCGCCAAGATTGTAGATCTCATCTGGCTGCACCTGCTGGATGATACGAATCAGGTTGGTGGCGTCAGTCAGGTCGCCATAGTGCAGAAAGAGTCGACGCTCGGGGTCGTGCGGATCCTGGTATAGATGGTCGATACGCGTGGTGTTGAACGACGAGGCTCGACGCTTGATGCCGTGCACTTCGTAGCCTTTCGCCAGAAGAAACTCTGCGAGGTAGGCGCCGTCTTGCCCGGTAATTCCCGAAATAAGTGCGCGTTTCACTTGGGGCCTGTAGTCTCGAATTAGTTGTGAAATAGCGGTCTAAGTACTTTTGGAGCTTAAACGCGGAGAAGCGTCAAGGCTTAACGCAAACCCGGCAAATTGCTCAATTGTGTTAATTCATCGTTTAATCTTCCGCCGATATTGAGTGATTGCAACTGTTTCAGCGCTTGTTTGGCTTCCATGTCGCGGCCCTGTGCGGCCAGCATGCGAATTTTTGTTATACGATACGCCGGCTCGTTAGGCGACGCTTTGACTGCGGCATCGGTCATGCGTAGACCCAACTCACGATCGCCCAAGGTGTTCCAAGCGTAGTCGCCATACATGGAAAGCAGGCGCGCGCTTGGATTGGGGTGCGATAGCGCGGCCAGATAGGCATCCACCATGCGCTGGGGGGGAAGTTCGCAGTCGTGATCGCGCGCGCATTCGGTCAAGGCGCCGAGCGAACTCTCATCCTGTACCCCGGCGGGGCGAGATTTCAGTTTTTTGATCATGCTGTCCCACCATGCATCCTTTAGCGGCAGGTGCATGCGTGCGTTCATGAAGATCAAGGCTTGTTCGGGAAGAATCGAGGAGTGAGGCAGTGCGGCGGCGCGCTCCAGTGGAGCATACGCCAGGGCCGTGAACGGTGAGCGTGGGTCGTAATGGGAGTAAATGATGTAAGTGCGACCCAGTTCGTATTCCGCCCGTGGGGAGTCGGGTGCGCGGGTTGCCAATGTCTCGGCCAGGCTGAGCGGCGAGCCCCATGCGGCGGCGGTGATAGCTGTTTCAAAGGCCCACAACAGCATCAGCACAACTAGCGCGGCGCTGCGGGCAAGGACAAAACTCCGTGTTGGCTGCGGGGAATGGCTCCCTATGCCTTTGGCTAGCAGGGGTACCACGGCTAGCAGGAGCCCGAAACTGGCGAAATAGTTGCGGTGTTCGTAGACCAGTTCCAACGGCAGGATGGTGGCGGTAAGCAGGTGGGCACCTAAAAAGAGCGCGACGCCGAGCGACGCCAGTGGCCACCTCTGACGCAATATGGGAACCAGCAAGGCCATGGCTGCCAGTATCACGATGCAAGGGAGTGTGGTCCATGGATGCCACAGTCCCGTCGAGATAACGAAGTTGTCGTGGTAGAAGGAGAGCGCATTGGGTGTGGGCAATAAGGTCCAGATAACGTAGTCCACTACGATCCGGGCTTCGCTGAGCAGGCGCGTGCTCAAGGTGAAGTCGCGGGTGGCCCAGCTTGCCGGCCTAAGTAGACCGGGCAGCAGCCACGTAAGGCCGACAACGAACGGAGTAAGCAATCCGATCACATAGAGGCTGATGAGGCGCAAGTCCCGTGGATGGGTAACTTGTGAAGTAGTAGCAGGCCGCTTGCGAAAACCAAACAAGACCCACTCGATCAGAAATGCATAGAGCGGCAACATCACCGCCGTTTCTTTGGCCAGCAGCCCGATGAGCGTAAAAAAGGCGATGCTGGCCGTACAGATGCCGAGCCCACCCCAATCGGATTTGGATTGACTGGAGGATGATGGGTCGTCGCCATCGGACAGCATGCGCTTGCGTCCCGCCATATAACCTATCAGGCCCATCAGCACGAACAGATTGGCGAGGCTTTCCATGCGTTGGACGACGTAAAGCACGCCAGTAAGATTGATCGGCAATAGCATCCAGCCGCATGCAATAAACGCAGCGACGGCATCGGTGCGCTGTGTATGATTGGCTGCTGTTTTTTGTGCAACAGCGATAAGACTGCGCGCAAGCAGAAACAACAGCCATCCATTCAATAGATGAATGACCAGGTTGGTCAGTTTCATCCAGTAAGGATCGAGCCCCGTAAGCAGATAATTTGCAGCAAAGGTCAACGAAGACAATGGCCGCTTGAATTCGCTTGAGGGCGATGAAAGGGCGGCGTTGATCAGCGACGGTAGTGACGCATCGGTGGGCTGCACCCCTTTGTTGTCGACAATATTGGGGAAGTCATCGAAAAAGAAACTGCCGGAAAGCCCCGGCCAATAAATGGCGGCGGTAAGTATGAATCCGAGTATCAACAGGCCCGCGATCGGCCAGCGGTGCTGTATGGCTTGCTTGATGAAGCGGCTGAAGTTCATGGATGGTTGGCGGCTTGTTGCGTGGCATCCTGTTGGAGTGTAGCGCGAAGGTGTGCCACCTCGCGGGGCCAATACTGTTGCCGTTGCAATACCCATGCGTGCACGCGCGGCATGCCGAAATCCGGCTGGGCCTCGCGGTTGCTTTCGGCTTCGTAATGATCAAGATGCGCCAGTCCCAGCCTTGGGTATCCAGCCGAACCCAAAAGGGCTGCTTGTCCGAGTGCTGCGGCGATTCGAACTTGCAGGTCCAGTGCGTGGTTGAAGTCGTTCAATGCCCTCTCTGCATCACCTTGTTTGAGCGCAAGTCGACCCTTCAAATAATAGAGATCCTGCTCGCGGCCCGCGGTGGATGTAAAGTGCGGATTAGTCAGGCCGGCGTCCAGCAGGCTATCGATGGTGCCATAGCTGAGCTGTGGACAAGGTGGCTTGGCAACCTGATCCATGACACGCTCAAACCAGTGAGTGAGGAGGGTGCCTGGGTCGCGGGCGGTGCTCAATGCAATACGGGAGGCGCTCAGGGTGGCGGGGTCCACTTCGCCCATTTGGCATTCGGCACCAAAAAGGTTGAGTGCCAGTTGTACCTGGTCCGGGTGCCTGGCGAGTAGCGGTCGAAGGCGGGCTATGGCCCGGGCCGGATTGCCGGTGGCCATGTCGATTTCGGTGGCATACGCCTGGGCGCGTGGCGAGCTGGGGTTGAGCCGTGCCCAGAGCAGAGCCTGATCTTGGAGATCACCCCAAAGCTTGGCGCGTGCATGGGTCATCACGCTGCAGCCGAGCAAGATGAGCACGGCGAGCGCAGCTTTCGCTAGCGCAGGACGGTTTGTTTTTGTGCCGGGTTGATGTTGGTCGGATGTGTACGTGATGTGCCCGAACACAGCCGGATGGGCGTCACATAGCCACAGCGCGAGCGGCCAGAACATCAGCATGGCGGGCAGATAGTTGCGATGCTCAAAGTACAGTTCCAATGCCACGGTACTGGATTCGAGTGCCTGACCGACGAAATAGAAGAGGATGGCTAATGCCAGGGCTGGCCTACGACGGCGAATCAGCCAGCCGCCGATAATCAAGGCGGCTATGGTGCAGACGGCCGGCAGCGTGCTGGCAGGCGACCAAAGTGTTGTTGAAGCCCGAATCTGATCGTTGAACAGTCCTGGAGTGAAAGCACGCGGCAACCAAAGCAACCGTAGATAGTCCACCAATACGCGTGGTTCGGTCAGCAAGCGTTGCGCCAACGTCCAAGGGCGAACCTGGGATATGCCGTGTGTAAAGCCGTTCCAGCCTTGTTGGGCTAGATAAGCCGCGATGACCGCGGTAGGAAGCCATGCGAACAGGAGCATGGCTTTCCGATAAAACCCTTCGTTATGCTGGCGAGCGTTGGAGCTTGATGATCCAGGCTCCGCCGGAAGAGCCGAGTGGGGTGCTTGTTGGCCGGCTACCCTCAGCAAAACGTATTCAATGACCAACGCGAGCGAGGGAAGCAGTATTCCATTGGCCTTGCTCAGCGTGGCCAGCAACGTACAAACACCCAGGCCTGCAATGATCCCGATCAGGCCCGTGGCGGTGCGCCCTTGCAACATGGCGTAACGCGCGCGAAGCCATAACAGCAGGCCGATAAGGGTAAATGTGGCCGGCAGCATCGCCTCCCGCTGCACGATATAGAGCGTGGTAGACACAAATAATGGATGCACTAGCCATAGCGCGGCACCGAGGAGAGCGGCCAAGTCGATGCGTAAGTAGTCGCTAGCCGAGGGGGCCTGTGCGTTACGGACACTGCTGCGACCGAGTTGCCGGAGCAGCAAGGCAAGCAGCGCGCCGTTCAGCAGGTGTAGCAGCAAGTTGGTGCGTTTGAATGAAAATGGGCTCGCCGGCCAATCCCGCGCATCAAGCAAAAAGCTCAACATGGCAATGGGGCGGCCGGTCGGATCGGCGTGGCCACTGGTTATATAACGCCAAAATGCGCTCCAGTGATCAATGGGACCGGTGGCGCCCAGGCTCGGCAAGTTTGCGTAGTCGTCGAACAGGAATCCGCCGTGCAGCCCTGGTGCATAGATCTGCCAACTGATTAGCAGGATCCCGCATAACACGGGCAGGTAAACATATTGGCCTAATCGCAATTGCAAGTGATCACCGGACACGTGCAGGCAGAAAAAAGAAGGGCCACTCGAGGTGGCCCTTCACTTGTTACCACATGAGTGGAATTAGCTGCGGCACGAAGTCGGCAGATATGCCGCGGGAACCGTGCCGGTATGGCACGTCCAGCCCAGCGCGCCGGCCGAGGTGGTGGCGGAAAGAATGAAGGTATCGCCAGCAATCTTCGAATTCACCTTCGGGCCATCGAACGTAGCGATGATGGTGCCAGCCTTGGTGCTTACATCAACGGAACTCACATAGCTACCGCTGATGGAGGTTGGTGTGGCGAGGCCCGCGGAAGCGTTCTTTGAGGGGAAATTACCCGTATTCGAGTAGAATTCGGCGACGGCGGTCTTGGCGCCATCCGTCAACACCGCGCCTTCACTCACCTGGGCACGGATCAAGTAGTTCTGGTAGGCCGGAATGGCAATGGCCGCCAGGATCGCGATGATCGCCACCACAATCATCAGTTCGATCAAAGTGAAACCTTTTTGCATGGTCTTCATGGATGTTCCTCTGTATTGGTTAGCTAACCCTAGATGCCCCCTGAGCCCCAGCCCCGAGCCCCCTAGGCGGGATCGGACCCATTCATCATGGTCAGGAACGACCAGGAAGCCGTAGAAGTCGAAGCACTATACATGCCATTTCGCCCTGCTGCCGAAGTCCGGAAATGCCTTGATATGCACTCTGTGGTGAGGATCACGAAAGGCGGCTGACTCATTGTCAGGTGTGGTCCATCTTTATGTCAGCACTGGACATGAACGACACGGGGGCAGGGACCGCTTGCGTCGACTTGTGACGTTTTTTGTCAGGAACGGCTTCCTGCCAGCGGCTTTGACAGGTCACTAGCCGGGCGGCTAGTTCCGGCAGATGGATGGGAGATATTTGCTCGAAACGGTCGTATTCGGTGGGCCACAATGCCATGCGATGCTTCCGGCTCCAGTGATAGGGGAAAGCACCAGATATTGGCCGCTCAAGGCGGTGTTAGCTTTCGGCCCGCTGAAAGCCACCTTGACCTGACCGGTGGTGACGTCCACGCTGGAAACGTAGCTGCCGGAAATGGAGTTTGCGCTAGCCAGCCCCGCTGACAGGTTATTGCCAGGGAAGCGTCCAGTGTTCGCAACAAATTCCCATACCGCGGCCTTCGCCCCCGTGGCCAAGCTGAAACCCTCGGCGACCTGACTGCGGATCAGATAGTCCTGGTAGGCAGGTATCGCAATGGCTGCAAGAATGGCGATGATCGCGACAACAATCATCAGTTCGATCAATGTAAAACCTTTCATAAGTTTTTGCCGAAACATGTCAGATCCCCCTTGTCTAGCTAAACGGAGAAGCATCCTTCATACCAACAAAGTGGGTGACAACTACTGCGTGGCTTTAACTGTGTTTGCTTAGCGAGGGTGATGCGCTCCGCGTGATTGACATCACAGTTTATTATTGAAACATAGCGCGTTTTTCAACCAGTCGG
>NZ_DATJMN010000291.1:0-3616 GCF_035508675.1 Dyella sp. | reverse complement strand
TAGAAATACGCCACGCCCACCGCGGCCAGCGCGAGGCCGGCGGGGGTCACGCTGAACAGGCCGAACTTCGGGATCGTGTGCGCGCCCGGCAGCAGGTTCGCGTTCGCGCTGGCGATCAGGTCGTTGAGCACGATCAGCGGCGAGTTGGCGATCAACGTGGTATTGGTGGCGGTCAGAATGCAGAACGCCATCGGCAGCAACAGGCGCGAGATCGGCACGCCGGTGCGCGCGGAGAGGCGGCTGGTGACAGGAATCATCAGCGCGGCCAGAGCCTGGCTGGGAATCACCGCACTGAACAGGCTGGTGACGGAGTTGATGACCAGGCCCAGCCGCGACTCTTTACCCCGCGCCATGCGCATGACGAATTGAGCGGTGAGCCCGAGTACGCCGGCGCGGTCGAGGCCGGCGCCCATGATCATGATCGCGATGATGGCGATCACCGCGTTGCCGGCGAAGCCGTTGAACACGCGATCGGAGGGAATCAAGCCGGTGAGGCCGATCACCACCACCACCAGCAAGGCCACCATGTCGGCGCGGATCCACTCCAGCACCAGCATAAGCATGGTGAAGCACACCAGCCCCAACACCAGAATCATCTCGGGGGTCAGGGTTAGCGCCACTGCCGACCATCCCTACCGGGCAAAAGGGGCTGGATGCGATGGGGCAGCAGTTGCTTCACGCGAATGACTCTTCCCTGTTTAGCGAAGAAGTATAAGCGCGTGCGTCGGGTTACTGGTGAACCGTTGCCGCATTGTTGACGCGTCGAGCCGCTAGCGGCCTCTTCCCGCGAGGCCGGGGCACTAGGATTTGCGGTAAAGCAGGTCCCACACACCATGCCCGAGCTTCAGACCGCGCCGCTCGAAATGCGTTTCGATGCGCCAATCCGGCTTTTGCGCGTACTGGCCCGGGCCGACGTCGTTGTGCCAATCCGGCGCCATTTCCATCACATCCAGCATGTGCTGCGCGTACGGCTCCCAATCGGTGGCAAGGTGCAGCAAGCCTCCGGGCGCCACGCGAGTGGCGAGCAGGGCGACGAACGCCGGCTGCACGATGCGCCGTTTGTTGTGGCGCTTCTTATGCCAGGGATCGGGAAACCAGATGCGTACCTCGCTCAAGGAGCCGGGCGCGATCTCCTGTTCGAGCACTTCTACCGCGTCGTGTTTGTAGAGGCGCACATGGGTAGCGTCGCGTGCGGCGAGGGCATTCATCAGCCGACCGACACCCGGCCCATGGACTTCGACGCCGAGGTAGTCGCGCGCCAGATCGTGCTCGCTCGCCCACGCCAACGCTTCGCCATTGCCGAAGCCGATCTCCAGCACGCGCGGTGCATGGCGACCGAAACGCGTGTCGAAGTCTTGCACGGTGCCGGTGAAGTCGATGCCAAAGCGTGCCCAATGTGCTTGGAATGCACGTTCTTGTGCAGGCGTCATGCGGCCTTCGCGCAGTACAAAGCTGCGGATGCGGCGCAAATGGCTGGTGGTGTCGTGATCGTTGCTCATGCGAACGGTGTTGTTTTCTCTCCGCAAGGAGAGAAAACACGCTGATTAGCCGATCGTGCCGTCGATGGGGCTGGATGCCGAGGCAAACCGTTTGCGCGGAATGCGCCCGGCGCGAAACGCCGCGCGGCCCGCTTCGATGGCCAGCTTCATCGCATGCGCCATCAGCACGGGGTCTCGGGCGCCGGCGATGGCGGTATTCATCAGCACGCCGTCGCAACCCAGTTCCATGGCAATGGCCGCGTCGGAAGCCGTGCCCACGCCGGCATCGACGATGATCGGCACCTTCGCGTTCTCGATGATTTCCAGCAGGTTGTAACGGTTCTGGATGCCGAGGCCGGAGCCGATCGGCGCCGCCAGCGGCATCACCGCCACGCAGCCGATTTGCTCGAGTTTCTTGGCGAGAATGGGATCGTCGCTGGTGTAGACCATGACCTCGAAACCATCGGCCACCAACTGTTCGGCGGCCTTCAGGGTTTCGACCACGTCGGGGAACAGCGTGCGCTCGTCGCCGAGCACTTCCAGCTTCACCAGCGTGTGGCCGTCCAAAAGCTCCCGCGCCAGTTTGCAGGTGCGCACCGCATCGACGGCGTTGTAGCAGCCGGCGGTATTGGGCAACAGGGTGAATTCGCCTGGCGGCAGCGCATCGAGCAGGTTGGGGGCATGGGGATCTTGCCCGAGATTCACGCGGCGAATCGCTGCGGTGACAATCTGCGCCCCGGCGGCCAGGGTGGCGCGCCGCGTTTCGTCCAGATCCTTGTATTTGCCGGTGCCCGTGAGCAGGCGCGAGCCGTAGCTTTTGCCGGCAATGACCAGAGAATCGGTGGTGTCGTAGGTTTTAATGTTCATGGGCAAGCGTGCTTTTGCGGCAGTGGGAGGCAGGCGGGTTCAGCCGCCGCCGATGGCGTGGACGATTTCCACCTTGTCGCCCTCGCGCAAGGCATAACCGTCGTGCTGGCTGCGCGGTACGATTTCGTGATTCACCTCTACCGCAACGCGCCGCCCGGCGTAGCCGGCGTCGTGGAGGAGCTGGGTGACGGTGAAGTTATCTCCGCAGGCGTGCGGATGGCCGTTCAAGCTGATCTGCATCCGCCTATTGTAGCGGGAGGCCCTCGCTTTATCCCGCTTTTTCCTTATGGGCATGCTGCAGAAGGTCTTAGGTCCTTCCGGTTCTTAAGGGTTTGCGGATAGGAGCGCCTTCGAACCGACACCGTGCGCCCCACGCGGGGCACACGGCATGAGGCGCTAGTGTTGATTGTCGTTCTTGGGCGGCGGCGCGGCGTGAGGATGCGGCGCATTTTGCGGGTGCGGCGGTTGCGCTATCTCGGGACGTGCGTATTGCGGCGCAGCTTGATAGCGGTACGGTTCCGGTTGATACGACGGATTTGGCTGCGGCTGCCCATATTGACGAGGCTGCTGCTCAGGTGCGTATTGGCGCGATGGTTCCGGCGTGTATTGACGTTGGCGTTGCGCGGCGTCGATACGTTGTTGCTCCATGGCGGCTTGATTTTCGCGCTGCGATTGTTCAATGGATGATGGCGCTGGCGCGTAGTGCGGCGCTTGCTGTACCTGCCGGATTTCTTGCGCGGGCGCGAAATGCGGAACCTGCGGCAGCGACGGCGCAGCCTGATGCGGAGCCGGTGCAGGTTGAGGCTGCGTGGCAGGCGTCGCGACATGCGGGTAGCCACGACCGGTGACCACGTTGGGTACGTTGCGCGGCTGCACCCCTAGCATGCGCACGTTGGATGCCGGCTGGCCTGCATGGAACGACGCATTCGCCGCAACGGCCGGAGCGGGCGCGTTCACCGCCACCACCGGGCGATTGAATCCGGCGGCAGGCAGGGGGCGCATGTTGGCGGCGCGCGGTTGGCCGAAGCTTGCCGGCGAGGGTCGTTGCAAGGCCGTGGGCGCCACCATCGATGCGTGAGCCCACTGCTGCGGATCCACATGCATCTGATTGCTTTGCACATTCCGCGCGTTGGCAAACGCTTGGGCGGAAACGGCGGTGAACGCATGCGGCGCGTTGCGGTTCGCGTACGTCACGCCCGTGATGGGGCGTCCATCGTGATAGAAGTTGTATTGGCTGTGGATGTTGTTGATCAGCGTCGCCCGGTTGTAGC
>NZ_DATJMN010000290.1:0-11616 GCF_035508675.1 Dyella sp. | reverse complement strand
ATTCTTCAAGCTAGAGGGAAAGTATCTTATCGATCCTGATACGCCCGCGACTAAAATAAAGCTCGATGTCGCAATCCTGTTGGAATCGTCGAAAGCCATATTACAAAATCTTATTGACAATGCCCCTGACACCAACGCAAGTGGAGTTCTATTTGCTTTGCTCTATCAACTAGACATGGTCGACAATCTCGTAGAAGCAATTGAGGTTCCGGCATGATCCCACATGCATAGGCGATCTCCTCTGTAAGGTAATGACATTAAGTCCAATAGCAGAAATCTTGTGCTGCGCCTAGGACGGCCATCCGAAAACCGGGCTCCTTCCCCGGCAGGCGCGGCACCTATCGAAGGGTGCAGAGGTGTGCGTTGTGACAAGCATTTCCAGCCTGATTGAGCAACAACAGACGACAGAGAAAGCAGATCAGGAGTGGTACGCCTTCATTCATAATCAGGCCGCAGCACTAAATTTATCTGCCACAAGCGGACTTCGTGCATTCAATGAAGCAGAGCCTGCTCAAGCCGAACAAGGCGTAAAAGCCATTCTTTACCCAGTCGATTGCAATACGCCTGGGCAAATCGTAAATCTGGCAAACCAGCTATGGTCCCATTGCGGGGGCGCAAATGACCCTACCCAAGCTCGATTGATCATCGAGGAAAGCCGCCTGCAATACGCACGCGCAGCCTTTGACTCTGTTCTATTTCAAGTTCGCATGATTTCGAGTGGCGAGTACCAAGAAAACATAGCGCTTCCCCCTGGTTTTTTGGACGACGTGAAGTCCCGTGAATGGCGCAATGCCGATGATATTTGTCGCAGACCAATTTCCCCTTTCTGGGTGAGGGAGTCGGCAGCGGACTTACTTGAGTACTGGTGCGCTTCCCAAGAAGACTCGAACTCCTCCAAAAAAGATAGCCACGTGGCGCAAATGCTGTCCGGGATAGCACTGACTTGGATTGATGAAGCAGCTCACAACCCTGCCGAGAGCTTGACGCTGATGGCGGAAGTAACAGAGGCCATGTTGATCGCCGACTTCTATAGCAATTGGCTGAAGCATAGGACCGATGTTGCCAAAACAAAGAGCGATCATGGCCGAAAAATGGCCGACGCCTCCCATATGGCAAACAGGGCGAAACGAGATAAAGCCATCGAAATTTACAAATCTGGCAATTTTCCGAGCAAGAACAGAGCCGCCGAATTAATCGCGCCGCAGGTTGGTGCAGCGGTGCGCACAGTCCGTGATTGGTTGTCGCATCCGAAAGATCCTGTCGAATAACCTACGCTCTGCTGTGTACAGCGTACGCCCTGCTATGCGTAGGGACTTCCGTGACCTGAAGCGATGTAAAGAATAAGCACCCATGTCCAACAACGTCCGATGGAGGACGCAGACATGGCGCTAAATGATGTAACGATCGGTCCGGTTCACCCGGGTGCATTGCTCCCCGCGACTGGCTATCTGCGGTTGCCGCAGATCATCGGAAAGAAACCCACCGCCACCAACCCGGGATTGCCCGCGCTGGTGCCAGTTTCCGCCAGCACGCTCTGGGCATGGGTTAAGACCGGTCGCTTCCCCGCCCCCGTAAAGCTCGGCCCCCGCACCACAGCTTGGCAAGTGGAACATGTGCGCGCCTACCTGGAAAAGGTGGCTGCCTAATGCCCGCCACTGATCGCCCGTTGGGCGAGGTCGACTCGCAATTGCTGGCGGCGTGCCACAGCCTGGGCGCGCTTGCTGAACACATTGCCGCATCCGGCTTGCAGGAACAGCCGCTGATCAATTTGGAACGCATCACCGATGCCTTCCGTCGCTTGCTGGTCGAACGCCGCGCGGCCCTGGTGGGCGTGGAAATCGCTTGATGGCCCTTCGCGTGCCCGCAAAATCGTCCCAGAGCGTCCGCAGCCTCAGGACACTCATTGCCGCGGCGATGGACGCGCACCTCTCCAGGGGCGGTGCGGCATGAGCATCGCCATCATGCGCTCCTGCTGGCCGCTGCAGATGCCACCCACCCCGAAGGCAATCCTGATCGCCCTGGCGGACAACGCGAACGACCAGGGCGAATGCTGGCCGTCCATTCCGACCATTTGCGAGCGCACCTGCTTCAGCGAGCGTGCCGTGCATGCTGCCATCAGATGGCTGGAGGATGCTGGCGCGTTGAAGGCTGACCGGTCCAACGGACGCAAGACACGGTACGTGGTGGTGCCGGATGACTTCAAACCACCGCAGGAGATGCACCACCGCAGCAAATGCGCCACCGCATCAAGTGCAGTCGAACCCCCGCAGGAGATGCAGGAACCACCGCAGCAGACGCAGTCACCCCCGCAGGAGCTGCGGTCTAACTATCAAGAACCCTCAATAACCCCCAGAAAGAGCAACTGTCAGCGCAAAGCGCCGGTGGATACCACTGGTACCCGCTTCGATGAGTTCTGGCGCGCCTACCCGGCGAAGACCGAGAAACGACAGTGCGCTGCGAAATGGATTGCAGACGGACTGGATGCCCATGTCGAGCTGATGCTCGCCGACATTGCCGCGAAATCCGAGAAGGACCGCCGCTGGCTTGAGGGCTACATCCCCAACGCGATGACCTACCTCAACCAGGAGCGCTGGAACGATCCGGTGCAGCCGGTGAACCGTCGTGCATCTGTCAACGACCACTTCACCCAATCCCGTTACGAGGGCTCGCACGAGGAAGAGCTCCCCGAATTGCTCAGGAGTCACGCATGAACATCGATATCCAACATACGGATTTGCAGGTGCAGTGTGAGGTGCACGGCAACCAGATTGTGCAGCGGATCAAATCCATCGATGGCCTCGAATTCAACTTCGACCACACGCCGGAATGCCCGGCTTGTTGCATCGAACAAAATGCTGCGAAGGAGCGCGAACAGGACGAGCGCCGCAAGCTGGAGCGTGTACAGCACCTCATCACTGCGGCACAACCGCCTCGCCGCCACGAAGGCACCACGTTCGACGACTACACGACGACCTCGTCAGCGCAGAAGCGCATCCTGGAAATATGCCGGCGCTATACGAACAACATCGCCTCCCAAGGCTATCCCGGCTGGCTGGCGCTCTCCGGCCGCCCCGGTACCGGCAAGACCATGCTCCTCTCTTGCATCGCGGTGGACCTCGCAAAGAACCATGTCCGCTCGCGGTACACGACACAGGCCGCGATGGGGCGTGAATTCCGAGCGACCTATCAGCGTGGCGCTGAGCGCTCCGAAACCAGTCTCTTTGACTACTACGCCCAGATCCCCCTTCTCTTGCTCGACGAACTGGGAGCAAGCAGCACGGAGCACACCGACCGCCTGGTGTTTGAAGTTCTCGACACGCGCTATGCGAACAATCTCCCGGTGGTGATCGCCACCAACCATCCGCGCGCAGCCCTGCAGGAGGTCGTCGGCGAGCGACTGTTCGATCGACTCACGGAGGAAGCCACGTTCCTGGCTTTCGATTGGGAGAGCAACCGCAAGCCCGCAGGCCTACGAAACAAGAACAGGGAGACTTCGCCTGCACGTACCGACACGCATTCCAGCTAGTTCGCACCCCGCAACCACGTTGCAATCACCCACAACTGATGAGGTAAACCATGAAAGCAAAAAGCTCCCATAACCAGACTGCGCGCCAAACCGAGATGGAATCGGCGATCGCGGAAGCCGAGCTCGTGATCTCCGAGTACAAGCGGCTCGGGTCCGCCATTTCGCATCAGCAAGCTGAAAAGCTTTCCGCGGATGATCGAGTGAAGTTTCTGAAGGACGATCTCCAGGAAAGGGAGATTAAGCTGGCGCTGGCATACGATGATCCGGACTACGCATCGAAAACGGCAGAGATCGAGGCCCTGCGCCGCGAGCTCGCATCTGCCAACGAATCAGTAGAGCGCTTCAACCGAACCATCGGCACGCTGCAGGAAAAGAGCAAGGGCATCAACGAAGGCGCAGAGAACGCCCGCGAAAAATTGCTGACATTCGGACGCGCGCTGGCGGCCGAGCAGCGAGCTCAAATTGCCATGGAAATCCAAGATGCGTCCCATGCGCTCGCGATCGCGATTGGAAAAGCTAGGGGTGTAGGCATGGAGGGTATTGAGCCTTTTTCCGCGTTCCTCGCATCGGTTCGTGTGCCAGATCCGAGCGACATGGTGCGGTTCTATGGGCCTGAAGGCTGGCAGGTTACGGGCAAGAGCCTGATCGGCACCGATGCACCTGGTGCGGCGGAAGCATGTCAGGCGATTGCATCCTCGTGGCAGCCCTTGAGGAACGCGCTGGACGCGCTGAAGGCATGCAAGCCATTCGAGGCAATGCCGGCCGCTAACGCGCCCTACATTCGCAAGAGTTACACCATCTCGGATGGCGTCCACCAGCAGGTTCACGAGGATGCTGAGCCACCGCTCCCAGATTTTGCGGCTAATTACGCCCGCAGTCTGCAGAACTATGAAATCAAAGGTGATGCAGAAGGCATGCGTACCAAGCAGGCACTCAGCCACGCAGCAGCGAGCGTAGATGGTATCGGCACCGCAACGCGCGATTGGATGGGCCAGATCGAGCGCGAACAAGCGCAGCAGTAGCCCTGCCGAACTTATACCGGACAAGCGGTGAGTGTCCGGAAGAAAACAACCGCCGCAGCTTGGGCGCCGCGTTATTCCAAGGTACCTCCGTGACGTGACCAAGCCGAGCTCCCGCCCACGTGGCGGGTCTCGTTCCCAGAAATGGAGGGTGCCTAAAAAGCTCCGCGGGTCCTTCCTGGCTATTCGAGCAACACGGGCATTGCGCGCCGCGTTGCAGCCCCAGCTATGGGGTTCAAAACTTGGGTAACAGCGTTACCCATCGGTCGTTACCTTTCTCTTAGGAGATGTCATGACGTTGGTATCGCAAGCGGTCTTCGCTCGGATGTGCAAGGTGTCGCCGAAATCGGTGACAAAGTGGAAACACGAGAAAAGGCTTGTAATGCAAGGAGTTTTGGTCGACGTAGAGTCCACTGAGGAGCTGATGAAGCGCCATCGGCGCAAAGGATCTCCGGTCGTGTTGTTCGCCGAAGAGGTAACCCGAACAGGTAACACCAACCGCAAGGACGGTAACAAGTCGAGCGTTACCCAAGAAAAAGGTAACGGCCGGATCGTTACCTTGCCCTGCACAGAGATTCTGGAACAACTCCGGCATCTTGACTGGACCCGCGAATTCGAATGGACGCCCGAGGCCATGCATCAACGCGTTCATGCCGCGGCCAAGTGCATTGGTTGGGAGGTTGCCGAGTCCGATCTGCGAGATGACGGGCATTGGGGCGGCATGCAGCTAAGGATCACCGAGCACCTAGCAAAGCATGGTCTGACGGAAGACGCCGTCGCCGCTGGGTTTGGATACGAGTTGTTTCCCTTCCAGGTACTGCAGGAAGTGCGGAAGGAACTTGAGCCTGCGTTGGGTCCGGATGACACCGCCGCAATTGATCGGACGTTGTTGCCGCTCCTCGCGCGCCCGTTCTATGAACACGATCGCCCCGATCATTAGAAATCCGCCATAGGCAGGTGCCGGGCATGCTGGCCAGTTGGTCGGGTGGTTCCGTTACTTAAACCACCGCGACCCACCACCACGCGAACAGGTTTCCTGGTGATGCGGGCTCAAGCTCTGGCTCCATGCTGGAGTACTGACGAGTTATCTGGCTATCGACACCGGTCCACGTCCGCATTTTGCAATATTCAGCGACACAATCCCTCTTGTTGTGCGTGCTGTAAGCAGGGATCAAAATGCGGCTGGTCGAACCGGCAAGCAGTGCGGTCCGACTGACTAGGGGAGGCGAGTAACGCAAGGTTACCGCCACAGGGGCTCTACCAAGCAATTGTGTATGAGTGGCTGCGGTGCGCCGCACTGCAGCTGAGTGCTATGTCCTAGCGAGGAGTAGTGTCATGCGCAAATTGATAGTGGCTCTCGCGGTTTTGATGCCCGCATTCATGATGATGGGATGTACGCCTACGGTGGCGTATAGGGCGTACAACAATACGGGAACTCCAGGTGCCACAACGGACGTCTCCGACCCAGCGGCTGGCGACATCGTTTTCGCATTGCCGTCCCCTGATGTGATTCTGACCAAAGTGGCAAAAGCCGGCGATGCCGGTGCGATTGCAATGACGCAGCGGAATGAAGTCTGCGCATCTGCGGCCAGCAGTCCGGCTTCCCCATCGACCGTCGACGCGAACGCTGCAGCAACATGCCTCGGCACCTTGCAACTTGGTGTATCCCCACACGTTGACGTCTCTGACATTTACGTCGCGACGCCAAGCGAAGGCACGTCCATCTCGGTATCGCCGCTCGCTGCCAATCCGCTTTTGCCCATGAAGGTTGCACAGAGTTATCAAAATCCCGTTACTAAGCGTCTCTCGACTGCTTTAACCGGGGCGGCGGCGGGATATGCCGTAGGCGGTCCGGTAGGTGCTGTAGTCGTCGCCATCGGCGCGGAAGCTACGGCGCAGAGTTATAGAGGGAGCAACGCTGCACGGCTGTGTGCGGGTAATGAGGCGGCTGGAGGAAGTTTGACCCTCACCGTTCCGATATCGCTCGACTTAAAGGCATACCTTCCGACACCTCCGGCGGCAAGTTCAGATACTCAAGTGCCGGCGCTAGACGAAACTATCTGTTGGACGGCTATTCCGAAGACGGCGGGTTGGTATTACCGGGCTCTTCTGAAAATGGTGGTGACGGATCAAGCCGATCGAGATGACCTATTGCAATTGCCACCCGTAGTCATGGGTGGCCAGCCTTTGCCACCGAATTACCATTGGAAAGAGCCCTTCTTGAGTTCGCCAGCTGCTGCGAATCGGTGGCCTACGTCTGCATGTTTGGCAATGAAGCTTGAAATCGCATGGCTGGACAAAACCGACAACTCTGGCGCTATCGATCCGACCGTAATTGGTACCTATGATTTGATCGTGCCGGATCCCAATATCGTCCAGACGGTCGCCATAACGAAGCAACCTCGCACGATCGTACTTGGCTCGACCTGCGGGGAATACGCGACTACTGGAACGCCTTCTCAGGCCGATACAAGCCTCACGGACCTCATCAAAGAGGCGCAGGCACTCAAACAGGCGACAGAGGGCAAGACCAATTCAGGCGGCGGGGGAGGCGGCTCTCAAAAGTGACGTTCGCTAGCTATTCGATGGGCCATCGGCGTTTGTTTGGCAAGGGAGTCGCAGGTCGACAATCTCGACTGCGGCTCCGATTTGCGGCCTATGCCTACGCGCAGGGGGTAACTATGGGGGTAACTGGCGCCATGGCATGATTATTTTGTATCAATAATCAGCATCTTAGAGTTCGTATTCTAGAGCACCCATGGCATCCCCAGCACAAGCGGCACATGCACAATGAGTTGCATGAAGGTGAAGCCCACTACATCGCGCGCTTTCAAGCCCAGAATGCCGAGCAGTGGCAGCATCCAGAATGGATTGATCAGATTCGGCAAGGCTTCCGCCGCGTTGTAAACCTGCACGGCCCAGCCCAGATGCACATGCAAGTCGCTGGCCGCTTGCATCACGTACGGCGCTTCCACCAGCCACTTTCCACCCCCCGACGGTACAAAGAAACCGAGGATGGCGGAGTAGGCACCCATCACCAGCGGAAAGCTACCGGTTGAAGCAATATGCACGAACAGGCCGGAGAGGCGATGTGCCAACGTTGCGCCGTCCGCGCCCGGTGCATGCGTAAGCAGCGCGGCGATGCCGCCGTAAAGCGGAAATTGAATCAGCACGCCTGCGGTGCTTGGCACTGCGCGCGTCACCGCATTGAGAAAACTGCGCGGGCGCCAATGCAAAAGCAGGCCTGTCGTGAGGAATAAGAAGTTGTAGGTGTTGAGATTGGCGATGGCGGTGACGATGGATGTGCTGGCGAACTCGCATCCAAGCCAGCCCAATCCAAGTGCGCCAATCAGAACCGACAACAACGGGTTGTATTCCAGCCACTCGCCGGGGCGACTGCGTGGTGGCAACGCTGAGGTGGATGTGTCGACAGCACTGAAATCTTCCGCCGTGCGCGCGTGCGTGTCCGAGGGCGCTGTCAACCAGCAGATCAAGAGCGATACCACAATGAGCGCGGCGGTAAGCGCGACCGATTGCCATAAAAAGATGGTTTGGCTAAAGGGCAACACCCCGGTAATGGAAAGCAAGCCGGGTGGCATGCTTTTGGGATTGGCCTGCAATTGCGCGGCGGACGAGGATAAGCCCATCGCCCACACCGCGCCGAGTCCGAGATATGCGGCCGCACCCGCTGCGCGGTAATCCATGCGCAGCGCTTGGCGCTTTGCGAGCGCACGTACCAACAGGCCGCCAAATACCAGCGAAAAGCCCCAGGACAGCAACGAGGCAAGCATGCTGATCAGGCCAACAAAGCAGATCGCGCCACGTCCTGTGCGTGGTATGCGCGCCGGGGCATCGATCAACCGCGCCACAATGGGCGCGCTCGCCACCACATAGCCGCCGATGACGACAAAAGCCATCTGCATGGTGAAAGGAATCAAACTCCAGAAACCATCTCCAAACGCGTTGGCGGTAACGACGGGGGTTGCTCCAAACGCAAGCACCGCAACGGCAACCACGATGACACCCACCGCCGCGAACACCCATGCATCGGGAAACCAGCGCTCCGCCCAAGCGGCGCTGCGCAGCGCCGTGCGTGCCATCCAGCCGCCGGTTGTGTTGTCCATGCCGCATCCTCCCCAGGAATGCGCTTATGGTGGCGCCGCGTGACCGATTGCGGCAAGAGGGCGGGGATGATCGTTGTGTGACAGTCAGTGCGCGCGTCGCTGGCGCGCCATGGTTATCGTGACCACGCCGAGCAAGATGATGGCCATGCCGATCAGATCGTAGGGACCGACTTTTTCGCCGAGCAGCAACACCCCAAACAGCACCGCGACGGGCGGATTGACATACGCATAGCTGGTCGCAAAGGCAGGGCGCGCATGCTTGAGCACATATAGATAAGCGCTGAACGCGATAAGCGAACCGAACACCACCAGATACGCTGCCGCAAGCGAAGCCTGCGCAGTGGGATGTGCTGGAAGCTTTTCGCCGCTCAAAAAACCCACGCAAAGCAGCGCGACGCTGCCGCAAAGCATTTGCGCCGCCGTATTCATCATGCCAGCTGGCATATCTTGGCGACGGCTCCACACCGAACCGAACGCCCATGCCGTGGATGCCACAATCAACGCGATGGCACCGATATGCGACCCCGATAGCGCGCTGCCGAAATTCAGAACGATCACGCCGACGAAGCCGATCAGCAAGCCGGTGGTTTCACGCTGCGTGGGCCATTCGCGGTACAAGCCGGTGAACAGGGCGGCAAACAACGGCATGCTTGCGACGGCGACGGCGGAGATGCCCGAGCTTACGCTTTCTTCTGCATAGCACACTAAACCGTTGCCGAAACCCAGCAGCAAGATTCCCGTGATGGCCGCATTGCGCCACTGGCGCGCCGTGGGCATCGTGGCACCGCGCAGGCGCAGGTAGCTAAACAGCAACGAGCCCGCAATGGCAAAGCGGATGCCCGCGAGCAGGAAAGGCGGGTAGCTTTCCAGCGCGATGCGTATGCCTAAGTACGTGGAACCCCAGATGATGTACAGCGCGAACATCGAAAGGGATACCCATGTGCCGGTACGGCTTGTATCGCTAGCTACAGCTGCGGTGTTGACGGAATCGTTCATGGGGAAGGTGGCTTGAGTGCAAGCCTAACGATACCTGCACGGGGAGCTTTGGAGTAGCGAAAGCTCTGCAAGCTTGCGTTGACGGAGCGTCAAATCGCTAAGGGGTGGATATTCGCCAAGTGGCTACTAGTTCCTCACCGTCATTCTGGCGAAGGCCACAATGACGGTTAGGCAAACTGTATATGTGCGCAAAGGAGCTGAGGAATCAGGAAGCCTTGCCTGTATTCCTGCGCTCTTCGTGCGCAAGCAACTTCCGTTTGCGTTCCACGCCCCAACGCCAACCGCCCAACGAACCGTCTTCGCGCACAATGCGATGGCATGGCACGAGCAAAGCAAGACGATTGCTACCGCATGCCTGCCCGATAGCACGCGCTGCACCAGGCTTGCCGAGCTCCGCCGCCAGTTCGCCATAGCTCTTGGTGGTGCCAACTGGAATACGTGTGAGCGCTTCCCACACGCGCCACTGGAAGGCTGTAGCCGCGACATCGAGCGGCGGCATCTCAGGTGCTTCTCGATCGCTCCAGCCCAATTCGCTGGCAATGCGCGCAATCACAGCATCCAGCCACTCCTCGCGTCCATTGTCGACGCGCTCGCGTGCCGCTTTGGGGAATTCATCGGTCAGACGTTGTTCCAATTCCTTGTCGTTTGCACCGAGCGTTACGGCGCAGATGCCTTTCGCGGTGGCGGCCACCAGCAACTGCCCGAGCGGCGTGCTGGTAGTGGTGTAGCGAATGCTCGCGCCAGCACCGCCTGCGCGGTAGCTGGCCGGTGTCATGCCGAGCAGGCGATTGGTGTGCTCGTAAACGCGGCTGCCGGACCCGAAGCCGGCGTCGTACACGGCGTCGCTGACCGCGGCGCCTTGCTTCAAAGCATTTTTGAAATGGCCGAATCGGCGTGCGCGATGGTATTCAGCCGGGCTCATGCCATAACGGCGGCGAAAGGCCCGTTGCAGATGGCTTGGGCTGAGTTTGGCGGCACTGGCCAGCGCCGTGAGCGTTGGCGCTTCCGTGGCACGCTCGATAAGCGCGCGTACGTGTTCCAGCGGGGCGTCGAGAGCATCGAGGGAATGACGCATGGCAGTATCCGAAAAGAAGCTGCCATAAAGACTAAAAGCGCCGTCCGAAAGCAGCTATCCGAATCTTGCGTTCAGTGATGGGTGACCGGACGCGAGTTATGGATCACCACGTACTCGCCCTCCAATACCTCCGGCTGGCGGGCGTCCTGAGGGGCCTTCGGAGCCCCAACACGGCGGCGCTTCCACTGCCGCCAGACCAGCCATAACGTGCCGCCGACCGTCAGCACACCGGCCACAACCAGGCCAAACACCATCAGCACGCCAATCACAAACAGGCCCAGCACCAGCGAAAGCGCCTGGGCGAGGGGGTGACGACGACGGTGCATCAGCGGTAAAACGATGCGCATGTTAAAAATCCGTATGGTAAAATCAACGACTTACCTGCGTAACGATGAGACCATAAGGCCTCCAAGACAAGTGCCGATGGAAACAGCCGCCTCCCCCCGCCGCCTTTGCCGACTCGACGACATGCCCGATGGTGAAGCGATGGCGTTAGACGTAACACTGCCCGAAGGCGAAGAGAGCGTGATCCTGCTGCGCCAAGGCGAACACGTAAAAGCCTGGCTCAACATCTGCCCGCACGCCGGCCGCCGTCTCGACTGGGCTCCGGGCAAGTTTCTGATCTCGCGCGGCATGCTTGTCTGCGCGGCGCATGGAGCAAGTTTTCGCACGGAAGATGGTGAATGTGTCGGTGGTCCGTGCAAAGGTGAAAGCTTGCGTGCCATTGCCGTGCATGTGGCGAAGGACGAAGTGATGCTAGGCGCGTAGGCGAATGTCACTCGCTTTGTCTGCGTTCTCCGCCGTTGCAGCACTCGCATCGAGTATAGGTGCATCATCGAAGTCAGCCAGACCATCGAAGTTGGCTGCATTCATGAG
>NZ_DATJMN010000289.1:0-18471 GCF_035508675.1 Dyella sp. | reverse complement strand
TCGCTTGAGCGCTAACTCGGGCGATCCGCGCTTACTTCACTCATGTCGGGCGTGTCGCGGTCATCTCTCTGGATGGGCACGCCCGACAGGCGCACCATCGCACAAAACATGTCTCGCCATCTGTCAGGGGCGAGTGCTTTGATGTGTTGGCAAATGCCTACGCGATGCAGGCGAGCGCGATGTCAGTGCGATGACACATAATCCGCCGCCGCATGCGCCGGCGGTATCGCAAAACTTTCCCGCATGCGTTTGGCTTCCGCCGCTGGCGTTCGGCCGAACAGCCGCTTGAACTCGCGGTTGAATTGCGAGGGGCTGGCGTAGCCGACCGCGTGGCTGGCGGCCTCGGCGGTCATGCCCTGGCGCACCATCAGCAGCCGTGCCTGGTGCAGGCGCGTGGATTTCACGTACTGCATGGGCGATGTGTGGGTGATGGCCTTGAAGTGGCTGTGGAAGGTGGGCACGCTCATGCCGGCTTCGCCGGCAAGCTGCGCAAGGTCGAGCGGTTGCGCGTAAGTGGCGTGGATGCGGCGCAGTGCCTTGCCGATCTTGCCGAATTGCCCGTGCATGGCCAGCGCTGCACGCATCGCGTTGCCTTGTGCGCCGGTGAGCACGCGAAAATACAGTTCGCGCAGCAATACGGGGCCAAGCACGGCCGCGTCGAGCGGTTTGTTCATCGCCTCCAGAAAGCGCAGCACGGACGTTCGCAGCGCGGCGTCCATCGGGCTGGACATCATGCTTTGCGGTGCATCGCGTTGTGATGGCATGCCTTGCCGATCGATCTGCAGCATCAGCTCCGCGGCGACCTGGAAATTCAGATGCAAGTAAATCGCCAGCAGCGGGCGCTCCGGCGTTGCGTCGGTTTCCATGGTGAACGGCACCGGCACGGCCACGGCCAGGTAGTGCTGCGCGTCATACACATAGAGCTGGTCGCCGAAGTAGCCGCGCTTGCGTCCCTGGCCGACGATCACGATGCCGGGATCGTAAAGAACAGGCGTGCGCGACAAGGCGCGATCCGAACGCAGGATGCGCACGTCCGGCAACGCCGTGAGGTTGTAGCCCTCCGCGGGCGCCAGGGCGCGGAGCAAGGCCACCATCTGCTGGCGATCGTCTGCGGGGCGCTTTGGGCTGTGGCTTGGCATCTTCATACGTGCTGACCAGGGTCATAAGAATAGGCAAGAAAAACAGAATATATAGGCGTCATCGCCGGGTCTAAAAAGAGTACTGTGCAAGCTTGGCTAATT
The DNA here is from genome assembly GCF_035508675.1 of Dyella sp. GTDB lineage: Bacteria > Pseudomonadota > Gammaproteobacteria > Xanthomonadales > Rhodanobacteraceae > Dyella_B. Next base: position 17,230 of record NZ_DATJMN010000289.1, on the reverse strand, counting down.
TCCACGGGAGCTGCATTCGTGTCATCCAGCAAGACTCTGCTCATCACCGGCGTCAGCAGCGGCTTCGGCCGCGCGCTGGCGGTGGAAGCGCTCGCCGCCGGCCATTGCGTGATCGGAACGGTGCGCAACGAACAGGCAAGACGCGCGTTCGAAGCGCTCGCTTCGGCCAGGGCCATCGGCCGCGTGTTGGACGTCACCGAGTTCGACGCCATCGACGGCGTGGTCGCCGCGCTCGAACGAGATGTCGGGCCGGTGGATGTATTGGTGAATAACGCCGGCTACGGACACGAAGGCGTGATGGAAGAATCCCCGCTGGCCGAGATGCGCCGGCAGTTCGACGTGAACGTGTTCGGCGCCGTCGCCATGATGAAGGCCGTGCTGCCTTACATGCGCGAGCGCCGCCGCGGGCACATCATCAATATCACCTCGATGGGCGGCTTCATCACCCTGCCCGGCATCGCCTATTACTGCGGCAGCAAGTTCGCGTTGGAGGGTATTTCCGAAGTGCTCGGCAAGGAGGTGAGGCCGTTTGGCATCGCGGTGACCGCGGTGGCGCCGGGTTCGTTTCGCACCGATTGGGCCGGCCGTTCCATGGTTCGCACGCCCCGCTCCATCGCCGACTACGATGCGCTGTTCGATCCGATCCGCAAGGCGCGTGAGGAAAAAAGCGGCAAGCAGCTGGGCGATCCGGTGAAGGCCGCGCGCGCCCTGCTCGCCGTGATCGCCAGCGATGCACCGCCTGCGCATTTGTTGCTGGGTAGCGATGCGCTGGAGCTGGGGCGCAATAAGTTGTCGGCGCTGGCCGAGGAATTCAACGCGTGGGAAACGCTTACGCGTTCGACGGACGGTTGAGGCTCGACAATATCGCCAGGATTGTTACTGCTACCCTGCGCGCCGCCTGCAACTACCGTGTAACGACAGCTGCCGCAATCCGGTCCGCCAGTTGCCCAAGCACGTGACTCATCGCCGCCGCTTGTGCCGTTGCATCGCGACTCGGCATGCTGGAAGACAGCGTTAGCTGCTGCCTCAACTCGGTGTGCGCAGGATGCCCGGACAGCAGCGTCCACGAAACCTGCATCGTCAACGTACCGCTTGCGTCGGCTTCGGCATTCAGCACGGTGACCACCAGGATGCGCGTATGCGGCGGCGCCGGCGCATCCGGCAGCACGAACGCGCCGGCCGGCAAGCGCGCCAAGAGATCCTGCGCGAGCGTGCGGCGCATCATCTGCCCGAGTGGCGCGCCCCAGCGGTCCGTATCGTGGATCGTCAGCCGATTCGCGGCGTCTTGCGTGACGACCTCAGGACGATCGAGCTCGGCGGGAATATGCACCGCGGTGAGTTGAACCGGCTGCATCTGCGTGGCTACGCGCGGCGCGATGACGGGCTCCGCGTTCAAGGTGACGTAGCGCGTGGGCGGGCTGTGGCCGCACGCGGTCAATGCCGCAGCGAGGATGATCACCATCGGTCTGAGCGTCATGGCTTTTCCTTCTGCTTGCCTCGAATGAGCGCTTCGGGGTGCCGATCGAGATAATCGGCCAGCGCACGAATCGAGCGCGCGGTATCGGTGAGTTCGCGCAAGGCCTCGGGCAAACCGTTTTGGCTGGTGGCATCGCCACCCAACGTGTGGTTGGCGGCGGCGACCGCCTGGTCGGCCTCGTTGGCCGTCTGGCGCAGTTGCGCGACCAGCGGTCCGATTTGCGGCGACACCTTCTGCAAGGTGCGGTCGATCTGCGCCACCGAGTGATCGATGTGCGTGAGGCTGTCCTTGATCTTGGGCGAGGCTGACGCGGTCAGCGTGTTGATACGCGCTGCCATGCTGCGCACTTGTTCGCCGATGTCCCGGATCGGCAGATCGTCGATTTTCTGGAGGATCTGGTCGGCCTTGGACGTCATGGCGTCGATGTTCGAGGATGGCATGCTGGGAATCACCGCCACGCCGTTTTCGTTGCCGAGCGTCGCGTTCGGTGCGTCCGCGATGAAGTCGAGACTGACCTTGCCGGGACCTACCAGCGGCGGATCCTGCGCCAGCCGCGCGCGCAGTCCTTGCGCGATGAGCCGCTTGAGCATGCCATCCACCAGCGGCCGCCAATCGCCGTTGGGTGGCGACGCGTCGATGCCCAGCGAGGCGGGATCGAGTGCGATCTCCACCGGCGTACTCAACGTGCCAGTGCTTGCGTCGTAGCTGAGTCGCACGCTGGTTACGGTACCTACGTGAAAGCCGCGCAAGTCCACTCCCGCGCCGTCCTTGAGCGATCCGGCGGCGCCATCGAACCGCACCGCATACGTCACCATCGGGCCGTGTTCCGGCGCAAGCGCCGGTTTGCGGTCGACACCGTGGAAGTGATCCACGGGCTTGCCGGGTCCCGGCTCCATGACAATTTCAGGCCCGGACACCAGCGCCTTGAGCGAGGACGGATCGCTAAAATCAAGCTGTGCGCCGCGCAGGAAAAACCGGGTGCCGCTGCGCAGGTATTTTTTTTCGGCGCTGTCTATCTCCAGCGTTGCCTCGATGTGCTTGCCGTCGGCAGCAAGCGCGATGTCCGACACCTCGCCCACCTTTAGGCCCAGCAGCATCACCTTGGTGTCGCTGGGTTTCATGCCGTAAGCGTTGTCGAACGTGACGGTAACCGTCTCGCCACTGTGGACCAGCCCGCGAATGCCGAGCCATAGCGCCACGCCAAAGGCAGCGATCGGCACCGACCAGATCCAGCCCGGCCAGCTACTGCGGCGCACCTCGGCCTGCGTGCGCCGCAGGCGCTCGCCACTCACGGGTGCCTCCTGCGGACATCCCACATCATGCGCGGATCGAACGCGCGCGACGCCGCCATCGTGAAAAAAACCACCAGCGCAAATGCCGATGCGCCGATGGCGGGCCTTGAAGATGCCAGCGTGCCGAAGTGTATCAACGGTATGAAGGCTGCGATGGTAAAGACGTCGACGTTCGACCATCGCCCCAGTTCGTCGATCCATCGGTAGAGATGCGCTTTCAAACGCAGATGCTTGCGTGAGCGGCGCCGTACCGAAACGATGAACCAGCCCATGCCGACGATTTTTGCGACCGGAATGATGACGCTGGTGCAGACGATGAGAATGCCCAGCGGCCACAGCCCGGCCTGGAACAATTCATACACACCGTCGACAATCCGATGCCGCACGCTCTGGCCGAGCTGGATCGAGAACGTCATCGGAAACAGATTGGCCGGCAGTGTCAGCACCAGCGCCGCCAGCGACAGCGCACTCGCCCGCACCACGGCATCCGGTTTGCGCGAATGCAGCTCCCAGCCGCAACGCGGACAGCGCTCGCCTTCGCATGAGGCCGGCGCGACCAGATCGCAGGCGGTGCAGGAGATGACGGGTTCGTCATTCGCCCACTTCTGGTCAGGCGTGATGGCCCGCCAGACGGTGCGGCGATCGAGCGATGCACGCGTAAGCATCGAGGCCAGCGCGGCGGCAATGAAGCAATAGCCGCCCGCGCCAATGGTGCCGGTGAGGTTCTGCGTTACGCGCGAATAGCCGACGAAGCAGCCAACCAGATACACGTCGGGCATCGCCCAGATATCCAGCCAGAGCGCCCATCGGAAAAGCGCGCCGATGCCCTTGAAATGCACGCCAAACCGGACTGCGCCAAGCACGCATGCCAGCACGCCGAAACGCACGAACGGCAGCACGATGCCGAACATGCCCAGCAGCAAGGCAAGCATCACCCAGCCGCCCTGCCACATGGCCAGGATGCCCGAGGAGAGCACCGACGTGCGCTCGGCTCCGAGCAAATCGACCGTCATCAATGGCGCCAGATTGGCGGGAAACAGGAGCACGAACGTCGTCAGCGACAAGGCCAGCGCCGCGTTCAGGCTGCGCCCGCTGCGGCGCTCCAACGGATAATGGCAGACACGGCATTGTGCGATGGACCTGCGGGTAAGCGGAGGGATGTCCTCGAGCGCGCCACATTCGGGGCAGCCGATGGTCATTGTGGAATCGCCCTCGCCTTGCTATGACTTGCCGCTCACTAAGGTTTCACTCCGTCTTGCAGCGTGCGTTCACGATGAATTCGGGCGCCCGGTATTTACCGACGCCGCATCGCGTTCAAATGCTTCAGGGCGGCTGCCGTTGGCGACTGTATTAACCTTGTCGGCGTGGCAATGATGTCAATTCGTGATCATGTTGTTGCGTAGGCTGGAATGAAATCCCAGCATCGGGCCTGGCCCTCACGCTTTGAACTTACGTTCCGCGTCCATGCCATTTCAAAGCGTTCGTCATTGACCAGCTTCGCTGTTGTAAAGCGCCCCGGCTTTCGCCGGCATGACGTCAGGAGGGAACATGCTTTACGGCGAGCATTACCTCCCCGCTTCACCGCCCGGACGGCGGCTGCCATAGCTCCACCTTGTTGCCTTCGGGATCGATCACCCAGCCGAACTTGCCATACTCGGACTCATCGACCTTGTCCTCGACCTGGCAGCCTTCCGCCCTGAGTGCAGCCAGCAGTGCATGCAGGTCGTCGACGCGGTAGTTGATCATGAAGCTGGCCGTGCTCGGCGCGAAGTACGAGGTGTCCTGTTTGAAGAGATTCCATACCGTGACCCCGGTACCGTCTGCATCGCCGTCGGCCCATCGGAACGTGGCGCCGCCCCATGCTTCGATATTCAGGCCGAGGTGCACGCGGTACCAGTCGGCCAACGCCTTGGGGTCTTTCGCCTTGAAAAAAACTCCACCTATTCCGGTAACACGTTTCATGGCATCTCCTCGGTCGATGGACAAATTACCGCCTCTTGCGACTTACGCCTTTATGCACGGCGTGCTCATAGGCCTTGCTCACCAGTGACTCGACGGCGGCCACCCTGGCTTGCGCGAGTGCAACCCGCAGGCCGACGACTTTGCCGCCCCAATGCAATTTTTCAAGAAAGTCCGGATGCAGCACCAGGGCGACTTCCCGGTCTTCCTCTCCCACGAAGACGTGAATGACTTCTTCGGGCGGGGGGACTGTAACGAAAATCCTCCCCCGTACACGAAACGAAGAGGACTGGTGGTGCGGCTCTTCGGTGACCGCCTCCAGCGCCATGGCGTACTTGCGTACCGCGTCAATCTTCATGAAGCGCCCCTTCGCGGCAAAAAAAGTGGATCGCGATAGTCAGCCATGGGATTACAGGCGTTCCGAACAACATACAGACGTTGCGCGGCACCAAGCACACGATTACAGCTTGAAATACCAAACAGGCGCGCAGGCTGCTGCGACTGCCAAAGCCTGCAAGGCCAAAACCATCCATGCATCGAGCGGCTTGCGTTTCAGCCACTTGATCGCAAAGAACGCGACGATCGGGATTTGCACCACGATGAGCAATTGAAAAAGATGCGCGGCAGCCCCTTCGTCGATCTCGCGCGCATGGCCAAACAGGGCTATATGACCAACCACGATGCATAGCGCCGTGAATGACATGGCCAAGGGAATCCACGCGCTTGGGCGCGTCAGTGTGCTGTAGCTCATGGCATTTCCTCTCGCGTACGCGCGGTGAATACCTCGTCCAAGGGGTTGCCTGGGTCAAGGAAATGTTTGCTTTGCGTTTGGCATGCAAGCGGCGGTTTCAAAGCGGGCGTCATTTTCTGCATGACAACCTACGCGCTGATTTGGCGCGCTTCAGCCAGATACAACTGCGTGGTGCGAACGTCCGGGCAGATCCGGCGCAGGCCAGCGATCAGCTGCTCGCCGGCTTCGTGCAGCGCGTCGATCGGCATGGGGTCCAGGCGTTCCAGCACGAACCACATTTCCGTGCTGTGTTCGGTAATGCGCGTGCGGATGCCTTGCCGCCAGTTCCAGCGCCGGCAGGTGACGCCGCGCGCATCGCACCAGACCACTTCACCCTGCTCCGCCGTTTCCACCTTGGGTGCGCCTTCGGAAACCGTCTCGAACGGTTCGTTGCCCGATGCGCGGATCAATCGCGGAGAACCTGCGTATGTCACGACGTCTTCACCGCCAACCGGCAAGGCATAACGCACGCTCAGGGCGTTATATAGATCGACGACGGCGTTGATGGCAGGGAGCGATCCGTCGCGCTGCGCCCGCTTGCGCAAGGCCTCGGCCGAGCATGGCGTGCGTTGCGGCTTGGCGCCGAAGGCGCGATAAGCGTCGCGCCAGGAAGCGAGATGCGCCTCGGCCCAGGGCGCCGCGTCCAGCTCCCGGCAGGCATTGCCCAGCCATTCGGCGCTATGCGTATCGCTGGGGCCGTTGCGGACATGTTCGGCATGAATGCTCAGCGCCGCGAAGTCGGGGCGCAGGGCGAAGATCTCGGGGGCGATCTGGGGATGGAAGGGCATGTCGGCCATATGGAAGGAAGCGGTACCATGGGCTCCAGCCGAAGCATAGTGCAGAGCCGGGCCGCCGACGGCGGGATGCCGCGAAACCGCCATGAAAGGCACCTGCAACAAATGGCCGCCCAGGTGGCACTCACCGCTATACCCGTCAGGCTAGCGCTTGAATGCTGTCCTCCAGGCCCCACAAACCATGGGGCGCCGAGTAATGAGATCAGACCCCATGTCCGCTCCCTGTTTGCAAGCTGTTCCCCTGGCGGAAACGCCCGGCGTCCGCACGGCCGCGCAACTGCCGATCCATCTGGCTGACGGCCGCGAGGCGGCCAGCACGATCTATAGCTTTTACGGCCTTTCCGACGGCAAGGAGCATTTCGCGCTGCGCTTTGGCGACTGCCATACCGATGCGCCGCTGGTGCGGGTGCATTCCGAATGCATGACGGGCGATGTCCTGGGTTCGGCGCGGTGCGATTGCGGCCCCCAATTGCAGGAATCGCTGCTTCGGCTGCACGAGGAAGGCGGCTATCTCCTTTATATGCGCCAGGAAGGGCGCGGCATCGGGCTGTACGCCAAGCTGGACGCCTACCGCCTGCAGGAGCAGGGCCACGACACGTACGCAGCCAATCGCGCCCTGGGCCACGGCGACGACGAGCGCGATTACACCGGCGCCGCCGAGATGTTGAAGGCGCTGGGCGTATCACGCATCACGCTGATCACCAACAATCCCGACAAGCGCGCGCAATTGGAAGCACTGGGCGTCGAGGTTGCCGCCGCGCGACCCACCAGCGCGTTCTTCGGGCGCCACAACCTGCGTTACCTGGAAGCGAAGGTTCGCCACACCCGGCATACCATCGTGTTGCCGGGTGTGGCGGAAGAGCCGTGAGCGGCCGCGCCTGCGTTACTTGCGCGGCGCGATGATCTCGTCCAGATAATCCGGCGTACCTTCGACGCGCACCAGGTGCGGGTATTGCAGGCCACCGTGATAATCCACGGCCACGGTGCGGTAGCCTCCCTGGTATTTCAGCAGCAACTGGATCGGCGCCTGGCTGGTCTTGGCGGCGGTGATGGCGCTCTTCAGCACCTCGGTGGAATAGTTCTGGCCATTGACGGCGACCAGCTTGGCGCCGGTGCTGACGCCCGCCTTGAACGCGGGCCCGTCCCAGCGCACGTCGTTGATCTGCCCGTCGTCGCCCATCGTCAGGCCGATCGACCAGGCGAAGTTGTACAGGTGGCGCGGTGATTGCGGGCGACTGTTGTATTGCTTCTCGTAGGCGCTTTCCTGATCGGTATAGACCAGTTTCCAGCCGGTGGCGGCAATGCCGTTTTCCAGCGGCGGGTTGAGTGCGTCGACACGTGCGCGCAGAAAGCCGGCCCAGTCGTAGGGAGCCACGCCGTTGAGGGCGGCTACCAAGTCGTCGAAGGTATAGGTCTTGGTGACGTAGCTGCCGTTGTCGACGCCGAAAAAGTCACGCGCGAAATCATCCAGCGATTTATGGTCGTGCGTGAGTTCGCGCAGCTTGGCATCCACGTCCAGCCACATCATCTGGCCGCCGCTGTAGTAGTCCTCGCTCATCTGCCAGCTGCGGTACGGCAGGCTGGAACGGCGCGCAGCGGTGGGATCGTTGGTGGTGTCTTCCAGCGTGCGCCACTGGAAACCCTCGCGGTTGCGCTGATAGTTGGCGGCCACCATGGCCAACGCATCGCGGAATTGCTGCGGCGACCACATGCCGGCGCGCGCCGTCAGGACGAAACCCCAATACTGGGTTTGCCCCTCGTATACCCACAGCAGCGAATCGCCCATCGGCACGTTGAAGTTGGGTGTCCATAGATCCGCCGGGCGGCGGAACTTGCCGTTCCACGAATGGGTGTATTCGTGGGCGAGCAGGTCGCGATCGGGCGCGCCGTCATTCCAGCCGGTGAAATAGTCGGTGCCCAGGCCGTTCTCGCTGGATTGGTGATGCTCCGTGCCATTGCCCGCCAGCACGTCCGACAACGAAAACAGGAAGTCGTAGTGGTCGTAATGGTGCGAGCCGAACAGCTTGGTGGCCTGCGTTACCAGGTTGCGATGCACCTGCAATTGCTCGGGCGTCATCTCCAGGTACTTCGGTTCGTCGGCCACCACGTCCAGGTGCACTGGCGCATCGCCGCCGGGGTTGAGGTCCACGCGCTTGAAATACTTGCCCGCGTAGATCGGCGAATCGACCAGGTTGTTCAAGCCCACCGGCTTGAAGCTGGTGGTGTCGCCCGCTTGCGAGGCAGTCTCCAGCGCGGTGCCGAACTGCCAGCCATGCGCGAAAGTGACGCTGGGCGCAAACTGGATATCGCGCGAGAAATAGCCGGCCGGGTAGAGCAGCACCTTGCTCCACTCCATGTCCATCATGCGATCGGTGATCTCGAAACCTTCGCTATCGGTGCGGCCCGACAGATATTGGAACGACGCGTCGATGCTCGACACGCCCGCAGGCACGTCGACGTGGAACGCGTAGACATTGTATTCGTCGCGCTTCCACTTCAGCGGCTTGCCGCCGGCCGTAAGCTGCAGGCCGGCCAGCATGTTGATTGGGCCGGTAGGCGAGTGATCGCCGGGAATCCACTGCGGATACAACAGCGTCAACGCACCGGCCTGCACCGGAATCGTTTCGTGCACACGGAAGATGCCCTGCAGCGTATCGTTGGCGTCGACGTGGAGGGTGACGGTGCCGGGATACGGCTTGTCCTGCGGCGGCGGCACGCTGTCGTCATGCGCCGGTTGTGCGGCGGCGCCGGTTGCCAAAAGCCCCATCGCTATCGCCAGGGCCAGGCGTGAAAACATGCGATGCGTGGCAGCCGTTGAAACCGCAGTAAAAGCACGAGACATGAAAAGCTCCGAAACCAGGCGCGTGTGAGGGCAGGTAAGTTAACACCATGGGCGGGGAATGGCAGCGGTGGACGCGGATCGCGGGCTAGCAACCGATGGCACTTGATCGGCGGCATGTGATCCCAGATATAGATCGCGGCAACGGCTTTAACCGATGGCGCCAACTTGAGCTTTTATCTCGAACTCGCAGGACGCCTACCCTCCCCTGCGAAGAAGTGATAGCGACATTCGGCTGCACGCTAAAGCACAGGCAACCCCACCCCAACCCTCCCTACTATCGCAGGGGAGGGAGCAGGCCACCGCAAGCGACAAGCTTCCTGGTTTGAGAATGAAATGAGGCAATGACATGACGACAAAAACCGAAACCGCCATCCTGGCCGGCGGCTGCTTCTGGGGCATGCAGGATCTGCTGCGGCGCTATCCCGGCGTGCTGTCCACGCGCGTGGGCTACTCCGGTGGCGACGTGCCCCATGCCACCTATCGCAACCACGGCACGCATGCCGAAGCCATCGAGATCGTGTTCGATCCGGCGCAGATCAGCTATCGCCAGATTCTGGAATTCTTTTTCCAGATCCATGATCCGACCACGAAAAACCGCCAGGGCAATGATCTCGGCACGAGCTACCGCTCCGCCATTTTTTATCGCGACGACGAGCAGAAAAAGGTCGCCGAGGATACCGTGGCCGATGTCGATGCATCCGGCCTGTGGCCCGGCAAGGTCGTCACCGAGATCGCGCCGGCAGGGCCGTTCTGGGAGGCGGAGCCGGAACATCAGGATTATCTGGAACGCTATCCGCAGGGCTACACCTGCCATTTCGTCCGGCCGGGTTGGACATTGCCCAAGCGCGTTGGCTGATTTCTTGCGAGCCAAGGCTGCTCTGATTTAATCCACCGCAGACCGCAACGACGCTGCCAGGTCCAGCATGCATCTAGAAGCCTTCGACGATGCGTACGTCACGCTCTGCAGCGCCATCCAGGTGCCTTACCGCAGCCTGGTAATCGGCGCTGCCATAGGCAGCGTTCGCCGCATCCAGGCTGTCGAATTCGACCAAGGCCACGCGTTGCAGCGTGCCGCTTTCATAGGCGAAACCCGGCACGCCTGCTGCCAGCACCCGTCCACCATGTGCACGAATCGCCGGCACGGCGGCGGCCGTGTACCGGTCGAGGCCGGCCGGGTCAGAGATCGAACGAAACACCACTACCCAATATCCGCTTGCCATGACTGTCTCCGATTAGTGATTTCGGTTTTGAACCAGCTCAATCTTTCTGGATCGTCTTTTGACGGTGCCGGTGCGCCGCCTGCTTCGCGCGATTGCCGCAAAACGACATACTGCACCACCTACGCGCATGCCCGCGCGTGTGGTCGGCGAACAACAAGGTGCAGGTCGGGCCTTCGCAGGCTTTCACATAGGTAAAGTCTTCCGCGCAAACCAGCTGCGCCATCGCTTCGGCGATCGGTAGCAGCAAGGCTTCAGGTGATGCCCAGCGGCGCGCCTGTATCAAACGCAGCGCGGACGATTCGCCGTGCCTTTGCACGACGATTTCGTCGTGCCGCTCATCGCGCTTCAGCAATTGATTGAGCGGTTCGAGTTCGGCCAGTTGCGACGCCTGCAACGGGCGCCCTTTGTGCGCAAGCACGAACGCTCTAAACCACTCACGCAGCGAACGCGCCTGGTCAGCCAGGCGATCGAGCTCACCCGGAATGGCGCGCCCACGCATCGCATCGAGTACTTCATCCGGCACCAGGCGCGCTTGCTTGAGCCAGCTGAGCAGCCCCTCCCCGTCTTCCAACCAGTCGACCGGCGTATCCACCGGTGTTGCCGTCGAATTGAGGAAATCCAGCCCGGGGGCATCGGCCAGGAAAAGCGCGGGAATTGAGAGGGTCATGGGGTTGTCTCCTGGCGGGCAAAGTAACCGCCTTAAATTGACTTGACAAGTTACTTTTGCAGCAATAACCTCCTAATCGAAGTTTAGGCGGTTAGCCACTTTTCAATCCCTGGCCGCCTCCAACCCATCCAAGAGCCTGCGAGAGGAACGGCAAAAATGAGCATAAAGACAGCAACGGCGATACTTGTCCATGGCGCATGGGCTGGCGAGGCGGCTTGGGCAAAGGTCGTTCGCCTTCTCCAGCATAACGACATCAATGTGGTTACAGCTACGCTACCGCTTTCCTCGCTTGCCGACGATACGGCGGCGCTGGACCAGGCGCTGGCGCAGATCGAGGAGCCGGTTGTGCTCGCTGGCCATGCCTATGCCGGCGCGGTGATCGCTTCCACCCAAAGCGCCAAGGTGCAGGGGCTGGTCTATATCGCGGGAATCGCGCCAGACCAGGGAGAAACCGTGGCCGATGTGTTCTATCGCCATGAGCACGATGCCAAGGTGCCCAGGCTGGCACCGGATGGCGATGGCTGGATCCGGCTCCCGCAGGAAGCCTTCGCAGCGGCGTTTGCGCAACATGCCACGCCGGAAGAACAACAGGCGCTCGCTGCCACACAGCCGCCCATTTCGCCGGCAAGCATCACCGTTGCGGTTGGCGCGCCGCTTTGGAAGCGCGTGCCGTCCTGGTACCTGCTGGCCGAGCAGGACTACATGATTCCGCAACAGACGCAGCGCTTCATGGCCGAGCGCATGCAAGCGCACGTCCGCGCCTATCCTGTCGATCACGTACCGCAGGTCACCGCGCCAGCGCTCGTCGCGAACCTTATTGCCGATGCGATCAAGCACGGCCAACGCTGACTGCCACCGGTCACGCCCTTCCACGTATCCACCGTGCATCTCAAAGGAGAGCTGCCATGTCCACCCTTCGTTATCGCTACGCCGACGTCGACGGCCTGAAAGTTTTTTATCGCGAAGCAGGTTCGGCCGATAAACCCAAGCTGCTGTTGCTGCATGGCTTCCCCAGCTCGGGACACATGTTCCGCGACCTGATTCCGCTGTTGAGCGAAGACTTCCACCTCATTGCGCCCGACCTGCCCGGCTTTGGCCAAACGGAGATGCCGCCGCGCGAGCAGTTCGGCTACACCTTCGACCATATTGCGCAGGTGATCGACCGTTTCACGGAAGTGGTGGGCTTGGATCGCTTTGCGGTCTATGTGTTCGATTACGGCGCACCGACCGGTTTTCGCCTGGCGGTAAAACATCCGGAACGCATCACCGCCATCATTTCGCAAAACGGCAATGCCTATGAAGAAGGCTTGAGCGACGGCTGGAACCCGATTCGCGCGTATTGGCAAAATCCGTCGCAAGCCAACCGCGAAGCCTTGCGCGCCTTCCTGGCGCCGGAAACCACCCGCTGGCAATACACGCATGGCGTGCCGGATGAATCGGCGGTGTCACCGGACGGCATCGCGCTCGACAACTATTATCTTGCGCGCCACGGCGCCGATGACGTGCAACTGGACCTTTTCCTGGATTACCAGAGCAACGTAGCGCTCTACCCTGCTTTCCAAACCTACTTCCGCACCCATCGTCCGCGTTTCCTGGCCGTGTGGGGCAAGCACGATCCGTTCTTTTTGCCAGCCGGTGCGGAAGCGTTCAAGCGCGATATTCCGCAAGCCAAGGTCACGTTTTTCGATACCGGGCATTTCGCGCTCGAAACGCATGCGAAGGAGATTGCGCGAGCTATCCGTGATTTTTTTGCGGTGTGAGCAGCGGCATTTCTAGGCCAGCATCCGGTGGGCATACGCATGGCGACGTTGGGGTTCGGCTGCGCCTCACCCCAACCTACGCAGCGAGTAGGTTGGGGTGAGCTTGCGAACCCCAACATCGCCATGCATAACAACGCCGCTCATCACAGCCGTTCCCCAGCGAGCTCATGCAAATCGGGATCACACGCCCAATCCGGCGCAAGATCGCCTCGTCGAATATATTGGTGAATCGACGAATATGGCCAAGCGCTGGCGCGCTCGACATAGCCGTGCTTCACCGGGTTGATATGCACGTAATCTATGTGGTGCCCTAGATCAATATCATCTCTGATCTGGTGCTCCCAGAACCGCCGCTGCCAAACACCACGCTCGCCTTTGCGTCGTTTTGAAGCGTTTACCCTCTCGTACGATGCGATGGCTCTTGAGAACCGTTGCTTGATCAGCATCCAGCGCATCGAATAGTCGTCATCTTCGCCTGGCATGGTCCAGATGGCATGCATGTGCTCGGGAAGCACCACCCAGGCATGGATGTGACAGGGATGGCGCAGCTTTACCGTTCTGACGGCCTCGCGTAACGAGGCGATGCAATCGGTTAACAGCGTGCTACGGCGATCGGCCAGATTGATCGTGAAGAAGAAAGTACCACCGGGGATTTTTACGCGTCGATAGCGCATGTTGCCTTCCTGGGCAAAGTCGATACCTCTCGTAGGTTCTACATGGCGACGTTGGGGTTCGCAAGCTCACCCCAACCCACGGGGACGCGTGATCGGATAAACCTATGACGTAAGACGATTGCCCTCTTAGTGCATCGCGCACGCGAACTACTTTTGAACAACGCATTCACAACGCACTCCCATCCAGCGGAAAATGCATAAGGACGTGCCGTTTGTTCGTGAGCTTCTAGCGCATCTTTAACGCGACCTGTGGTTGTCTTGATTGCGAGTACGCCAACACCAGGAGCCACTGATGTACGACGACGCACTCACCGCTGCCACTGCTGCATGGCGCAAGCGTGTCCTTGACACCGTTGATGCATGCATCAAGCAAACAGGGGAGCCCATTGCAAGCCGGATTGCCGAAGCACTTGCGCAGGTAGCTGCGTGGCAGGGCTGCCCACGTGCGGCGGAGCTGTCTTCAGCGTCCTCGCCATCCACGTATCGGCGCATGCAGCTGGGCGCAAGCAAGGCATACGAAGCCTTGCTGATCGTATGGCCGCCCGCCTACGCCACGCCCATCCACGATCACGATGAATTGTGGGGCATGGAATTCGTGCTGGATGGCGTGCTGGAGGTGGAATCGTTCCAGCTCGTCGCGCAGCCAGCCATGCACCTCACGCCCAAGCACAGCCTGGTCGCCGGCGTGGGTGACTACGTAGCGTTTTCCGATACGGATTACGCGCATCGCTGCCGCAATTTTTCCCGCAATCGCCTGGCACTGTCGCTGCATGTTTATGGCGGCGAACTCAACCGGTACCGCAGCTATCATCAGCGTGATGGGCAGTGGACGTCGGAATGCCACACCACGGCGCGCGAAACCTCGCTCGCCTGACCCCACCCACGAAAAAAGGCCCATCCCCATGGCAAACATCGCAATCATCGGCGGCGGCGCGGCAGGTGCGGCCGTGTTCGGTGCACTGCTCGCGCACGAGGCGCCGGACCACCTGCACTGGGTGACGGGATGCCGGGAAGGCACCGGCCGCGGTGTCGCCTACGGCACCACGCACGATCATCATCTGCTCAACGTGCGCGCGAGCGGCATGGGGCTGTATGCCGATGCGGACGAGGATTTCGCGCAATACAGTGGCCGTCATCGCCCAGGCTCGCGTCCTGGCGGTTTTCTGCCGCGCCGGCTGTTCGGCGAATACATCGAGGCGCAATTGAGCAAGCGCCTGCATCATGCGCAGCAGCGAGGCCGCCGCTTTGCGGTCACACCCTCGATGGCCACGCGCTTGCGCGCCAGGCATCGCGGCTACGAGATTACCCTGGACAACGGCGAGCACGTGATGGCGGAGCATGTCGTGCTTGCGCTCGGCGCCCTCACGCCACGCCCGCTGCGCACGGTGTCCGAACGCGCACTTGCCAGCGGCGCCTATGTGCTGGACCCGTGGTGTCTCACCGAGCGCCCGATCCAGCCGCGCCGGCTGATCGTGATCGGTACGGGACTGACGGCCGTGGACACGCTCATCTCCGCGTCGATTCGCTGGCCGGATATCGAACTGGTCGCCGTCTCGCGGCATGGCTTGTTGCCGTTCGTGCATCCGCTGCATCCCATCGATGCCTATCCGCAGCAGGCTGAACTCAACGCCAGGCTGATGGCATGCGCAGGCCCTGCCGCGATATTTGCCGAGATTCGCCGCTTGTTCCGCGCAGAACAGGCTCTGGACTGGCGCAGCGTGATCGATGGCATGCGCCCGATCAACGCCACGCTCTGGCAGGCTTTTACGCCGCGCCAACGCCGGCAATTCCTGCAGCACATACGATGGTTATGGGAATCGTCGCGGCATCGGCTGGCGCCGGAACCCGGTGAGATTGTCCAGCAGTTGCGCGATGAAGGACGCCTGCAGGTTTACGCGGCCCGCGTGCTGGAAGTGGATGGCGAAGGGCCATTGAACGTCACCGTTCGCTCGCGCGCCAAGCAGGTGATGACGACGCTGCAAGCGGATCTTGTGGTGCAGGCCACCGGGCTTGATACCGCGGTGGGCTACGCGCAGCACCCGCTGCTCTCCGGCCTGCTCCAGGATGGTCTGGCCGTGGCCGATCCGCTGCACTTGGGCGTGTTGGCGCAGCCCGATGGCCAATTGATCAATGCGGCCGGCGAGGTGCAGCACGGCCTGCATGCCATCGGCTCGCTGCTGCGCGGCAACTTGTGGGAATGTACGGCGATGCCGGAAATTCGCGTGGCGGCGCATGCACTGGCGGCGCGGTTGCATACGCGTTCCGCGCGGCAGTCGGATCTGGCTGCTGCGCCTTGAGTCGTCGCTTCGGCGAGTGGGCCGGGGCGAACCTCCAACATTGCTTTTTTTGGCATGGCAACGTTGGGGTTCGCATGCGCTCACCGCCAACCTGCACGGGTCCCGGCTTACTCGGCCAATTCCAGAAACGTGCTTTGCAGATCGCCCTCAAGCGCCTGGCCGCCGTAGGTCAGCCGGAAGACATCGTCGGCATCGGCCAATGCATGGGTCCCATCGATCACGCCAAGCACATTGGCGACCGCGTCGATCGTCACATGGCGGGTAAGCTCCAGCAGCACTTCCTGCTGATCGGCGCTCAGCTCGCTGAAAAGCGTCAAGACGCGTTGCCAATACGGATCAAGTGCCCTGCTCGCCTTGGTGTCGAGCAGCAGGCTGCGGTAGAGCGCGTAGTTCTTGTCGACGACTTCAGCACCGAGTTTGGATACAAAGTCCTGCGGCGTCATGGAGCCCCCTGGCGGTAGCGCGGTTGCTTACGGTGATGGCCATGCTCAACGTCGCACCGCCAGCACTCCATCCAGTGCCTGCTGCGCCTTGAAGCCTGCTTTCTCCAACCGTTTCGCCACTTCGCGCGGCACGTCACGGTCGCTGGTGAGCTTATTGGGGCTGCCGGTGTAATGGAACAGGCGGCCGCCGCGGCGAAGCACGCGTGCGAGTTGATCGTAGAACGCCTGCGAATAGAGGTCGCCGGCAATGCCGAAGCGCGGCGGGTCGTGCAGGATGGCATCGACGCAAGCGTCTTCGATGTGGGCGATCGCATCCCGCACGTCGGCATGCGTCAACGCCAGGCGACCGCTGCCGGCAGGGTCGTCCGGGTCCGGCGACCACGGATTGAGCGTACGCAACCACAGAACATCGGGGTTTTTCTCGAACGAGCGGATGTTCGCCACACCCGCGTCCAGGCAGCAGGCGGCGAAGTAGCCCAAGCCGCCGCAGGTATCCAGCAACAGCTTGCCGCGCGGCTCGACCAGCGCGACTTTGCGGCGCGCATCGTCCAGCGGCGATTCCTTCGCCGTGGGCAGCATCTTGATGCCATCGATCTCGAAGGTGGGCGCACCCCATTCGGTGGGCACCAGCTTGATCAGCGAGCCGGAAAAACGCGATGCCGGTGCAAACGCATCGCCATCCCAGTAGTAGATCGTGCGGTCTTTCAACTTGGGCGGATACGGGTAGGCCTGTTCTTGCCACTGCCAGTCATCGGCGCGCAGTAGCGCATGTCCGTTCGATCGCCCCAGATCGAGCGAGCCGTGCCATTCCGGCTTGCCTGCGTCGTGTCCGGCCAGCAGTGCTTCGGCAGTGGGGCGTGTCAGCAAAGGACCGGGATAATGCGGCACGTGGGTTTGTTTCCTTGAATGGGGTTGCCGATTTTAAGCTATGCCGATAGCCAGCTTGCGTAGGTTGGCGGTGAGGCGACGCCGAACCCCAACATCGCCATCTGCATGGCAACGTTGGGGTTCGCAT
>NZ_DATJMN010000288.1:0-6842 GCF_035508675.1 Dyella sp. | reverse complement strand
AGGTTCGGGCGCAAGGCCAACGCCTGCTCGCCCACGCCGCGCACCTGCACGCTGCCTTCCTCATCGGGAGCACCGCCTTTGACCGGCAGATTCGCCGCCACCACGATTTCCCCGGATGCGATGGGCTTGCCTTGCTTATCGTGGGCAACACCGGCCGCCTGCTCGATCACCACAATGTTGTCGTTGGACAACACGGAGCTGACTTCACTGGCCGAACCGCCGCGCAGCACGATGGCGGTGTCTTCGCTGCCGGTCTTGCGCAGGGTTTCGCTGTAGCCTTCGCCCATCGCGAGCAAGGCAACCAGCACGCCGACTACGCCGGCAATGCCGATCACGACCACCGATGACGAACCCGAACGCTGCCGTAGCGTGCTGATACCGACGCCGGTTACCGAAGCAGCCTGCCGCCCGCGGCGGCTAAACGCCATCCACGCCGCGAACACCACGACGAGTGCAAGTACTCCATACCATGGCAATTGCACCCACGCCGCCAATACCGCAATCAACAGCAACACTACAATGAGATTGAATAAGAACGTCATGATTGGGATTCCTGTCAGCGGCCAGCGAGGGCATCGACAATATTCAGGCGCATCGCCCGCCATGCGGGGATGGACCCCACCACCAAGCCGATCGCCAGCATCAACCCGATACCCAGCAACCAGCTGTTCGCACCGACCGTGGGCAGGTTCAGAAAGCCACCGCTACCGGCGCTGACGCCAGGGATCAAGATCGCTGCCAACGCAATACCGATCACGCCGCCAAGCACCACCAGCAGCACCGATTCGGCCAGCACCATGGCCAGCACGCTGCGATCGGAAAAGCCCAGCGTCTTCAGCACCGCCAACTCCGAGGTACGCTCGCGCACCGCCTGCATCATGGTGTTGCCCGTCAACAGCAACAGGGTGAAGAACACCGCGCCCATGATCGAGCCGACGATCAGGCCGATATCGGCCAGCTGTTTCATCCATGACGCCGTGGCGGCCGCTTCGGTCTGCGTACGGGTTTCGTGATCGGAATTGGCGGACAAGGCATCGATGGCCTTCGCCACCTGATCGGCCTGGTTCACGTCTTTGACGCGCGTGACAAACCAGCCCACCCGGCCGTTGTTGTAGCCCTTCATCACGGCGTCATCGAAATACTTCCAGTGCATCAGGATGATCTGGCCGTAGAACGCCACGCTCTGTTCGGTGGGGTGCAAGGCGCCGACGATCTGGAAAGTCCAGTTCTTGCTGCCGTCCTGCTGCGGGAAAATGTTCGACTGCAGCGGGATCTGATCGCCTATTTTCCAATGATATTTTTCCAGCAACTTGTCACCCACCAAAATGCCGATGCGGGTATTGGCGAATGCCTTGCGCGCCTCGTCGCCAACTTGCACTTCCGGATACTGGTCGATGTAGTTATCGCTGACGGCAAAGGTGAACACTTGATTGTGCGGATCCTGGTATGCACCGCCGAACCAGTTGGCATACGCCACCGATTTCACGCCAGGCACGGTGGCGATCTTCTCGCCCAGGCCCTGCGGCAGCGTCTCGATAAATGACAGCTTGGAGCCGGTTTGCAGGCGCTGCGCGCCATTGGCGCTCTTGCCCGCCTGGTCGAACGAGATGCGTACCGCATCCAACATGCCGAACAGCAGGAACGCCGCGGCGATCGATACCAGAGTGAGGATGGTGCGGGTCTTGCGCCGGAACAGCGCCGCCCAGATCAGATGAAAGTATTTCATCGTCAGCTCCTCACGCCGTGACCTGCTCGACCAGCGTACCCTTGTCGAGATGCAGGGTGTGATCGGCGTACTCGGCCGCCTTCGGATCGTGCGTCACCATCACGATGGTTTTGCCGTGTTCGCGGTTGAGCTGGCGCAGCAGGCCCAGTACCTCTTCCGCCGATTGGCGATCCAGGTCGCCGGTCGGTTCGTCGCAGACCAGCAGTGACGGGTCGGACACGATGGCGCGCGCAATCGCCACGCGCTGCTGCTGTCCGCCGGAGAGTTCGGCCGGCTTGTGCGACGCGCGATCGGCCAAGCCCACCAGTTGCAAGGCGATGGCTGCGTTCTTGCGCCGCTGCGCAGCGGAGAGCTTGGTGAGCAGCAGCGGCAGCTCGACGTTTCGCTGCGCACTCAGCATCGGCATCAGGTTGTAGAACTGAAACACGAAGCCGACGTTCGAGGCACGCCAGCGCGCGAGCGCGCCCGCCCCCAACTGGTCGATGCGTTGCCCGGCAACGCTGATGCTGCCGCCGGTGGGTGTATCCAGGCCGCCGACCAGGTTCAGCAGTGTGGTCTTGCCTGAACCGGACGGACCCATCAAGGCCAGGAAATCGCCTTCGGCAATGTCGAGGTTGATGTGGTGCAACACTTCGACTTTCTGCCGGCCGCGTTCGTAGACTTTGGAAAGATCGCGAATTTCGATCAACGTACCCATTGCTACATCCTCCCGAGTGGATTCGTTTTCTGGGCTCTCTCCCCACTTGCGAGGAAAGAGCCTGACTTCATTGGGTTTGCACGCTTATATCCGAACCGTCATGCAGATCATCCGGCGGAGCGATGACCACGCTGTCGCCAGCATTCACGGATGCGGGAATCAGGCGCATGTCGCCAAACGTTTGTGCGGCAGGCTGCACCGCGCGGCGATGTGCCTTGCCGTCCGACACCACGAACACGCTCTCGCTGCCATCGCGCTGCACGATTGCCTTGGCCGGCACCAGCACGCCCTTGGGCGCCTGCGCAGCGGCCACAGGTTTCGCTTCCAGGAAGGACACGCGCACGCCCATGTCGGGCACGATGCGCGCATCTTTCTTTTCCATCGCCACGCGCACCTTCACCGTGGCCTTGCCGCGATCGGCAGCCGGCACGATGGCGATGACGTGCGCCGGAATGCGCCAATCCGGATACGCATCCAGCACCGCTTCGGCCGGCATGTTCGGCGTGACGCGGCCGATATAAGCCTCGTTGACGTCGACATCCACTTCCAGCGAATCCATGTCGACGATGGTGCCGATACCGGTGCGCGTGAAACCGCCGCCGGCGGAGAACGGCGACACCACTTCGCCGACCTGAGCATCCTTGGTGGTGATCACGCCATCGAACGGTGCGCGGATAAGGCAGTAGCCGTAGTTGACCTGTGCTTCGACCACTTGCGCGTCGGCGGCGGCCGCATTTTTCTCTTGCGAAATCAATTGCGCGCGCGTGCTGTTGGCCAGCGTGCGCGCCTGCTCGGCCGCCTGCTTGGATACCAGCCCCTGTTTGGCGAGCGCTTCATCGCGACCGGCATCGCGCAGGTTCTGCGTCAGTTGCACCTGATACTGGTTCACCAGCGCATGCGCAGCCTTGGCTTGGGCGATGGCTGAATCGAGCGCCGCCTTGTATTGACTGTCATCGAGCTTGGCCAGGATCTGGCCTTGCTTGACGTGGTCGCCTTCCTCGATCAGCACGGCGGTCAGGGTGCCGGTGATCTGCGCGGACACCGTGGCCTCTCGGCGCGCCGTCACATATCCCGTCGCCTGCAGCACGGCGCCTGCGGCCGGATCGCTGCCCGCAGCCACGGCCTGCGCAACGTGCACAGGTATCGGGCGATGGCCGAACCACCACCAGCCACCGGCGCCCAGCGCCAGCAGCACGAGCACGATGCCGCCGACGATCCACGGCCAGGGCCCTGCGCCACCACCTTGATGGTCATCACGCTGATGGCGTTCGATCTTCAATTCCTTCAGTAGATCGGTATTGCTCACGCTGTTGTCCCGTTGTCCCCGATGTACACACGATAGTGGCCCGAGCCCTATTCCTTCCACGTGCGCTCATCAACCCATGCCAATGACAGCTGTCATGTCCTATGACGTGCGAGACGGCGCCAGTTCGACAATGGCGAGGGCCTGCAACACTTCAATGAGGTCGACTCAATAGGGTCGGCATTGTTGCTTGCGCCTCGCTGACTTCGCGTGGCATTGGGCATGGTCTGCTGACGAAACAGCAATACCTGCCGTGGCCATCTTCTTGCCAGGTGCATGAAGCTGCTACCCTTTTTGCCATGCGCTACGTCATCGATCCTCCTGCCATCCCCAGCCTCCCGGTCATCGGCCGCGAGGAACGCTTTCCCGTCCGCCGCGTGTTCTGCATCGGCCGCAACTACGCTGAGCATGCGCGTGAAATGGGCGCTACGGTCGACGCTTCGACGCCGATGTTCTTTTGCAAACCGGCCGATGCCGTGGTCACGGATGGCGGGGATGTGCCCTATCCCTCGGCGACCGCCGACCTGCACCACGAAGTGGAAATGGTGGTGGCCTTGAAGGCCGGCGGCCAGAACCTGAATGCCGCGCAGGCGATACAGGCGGTCTTTGGCTATGGCGTAGGGCTCGATCTCACGCGCCGCGATCTTCAGGCGATGGCCAAGGCTAAAAGCCATCCGTGGGACGTGGCCAAGGCTTTCGATCATTCCGCGCCAGTCTCGGCGTTGCGCGTGGCAAGCGAAGCCGCCTTGCATGCGCACACGCGCATCCGCCTGGAAGTGAACGGCAAGCTGCGCCAGGAAGGCCACCTCAACGAGATGGTGCACGGCGTGGCGGACATCATCGCCGCTCTCTCTAGATTGTTCGAACTGAAAGCCGGCGACCTGATTTTCACCGGCACGCCCGCAGGCGTAGCGGCCTTGCAACGCGGCGATCACTTCCGCGCGGAACTGCAGGACATCGCCACGCTGGAAGGCAAGGTGGTATGAGTAAGGATGCTTGCCTGATACGTAACATCCCCGTGCACGACAGTCCACAACGCCATCCGGCGCAAACCTAGGGAGACGACGATGAGCATGCTGAAAGAATTCAAAGAATTTGCTATGCGCGGCAACGTGCTCGACATGGCGGTCGGTGTGGTCATCGGCGCGGCGTTCGGCAAGATCGTCACCTCACTGGTGAACGACGTGATCATGCCGCCGCTGGGCTGGGTCACCGGCGGCATCGACTTCTCGGCGATGAAGGTGGTGATTCGGCCAGCCGACAACAGCAATCCCGCGCACAAGATTCCCGAAATCGCGATTGCCTATGGCAGCTTCATCAACAGCATCCTGGCCTTCCTGATCGTGGCCTTTGCGATTTTTCTGCTGATCAAGATCGTCAACAAGTTCTATACCAAGGCCGCCGCCGCGACGCCGCCGGAAGTGGTGCTGCTGACGGAAATCCGGGATCTGCTGAAAAACAGGCAATAGCGTATTGCCCGGGCCGACATGACTTCCGGCCTAAGCGCGCCCTGACACGAGCCCCATAATGCGGGGCTCGTCACCAGGAGCCGCCCATGCAACGCCCCTCCCTCAGTTTGCTCGCCGCCAGCTTGATGCTGGCTACCGGACTTGTTTGCGCCAAGGATGCGCCAACCACGATTCCCGCCGCCGCGGTGCAGACGGCCGAGCAATTGCGTGACAAGGCCATGCACGACGATACCGCCTACAAGGTGGTGGAAGGCCTGAGCACGGAAGTCGGCGCACGCCTGGCCGGCGGTGTGAACGATCAGCGAGCGCGGGATTGGATGGTGGCGAAATTCAAGGCGCTGGGCTTCGACAAGGTCTATACCGAGCCGGTGAGCTTTCCGCTGTGGGTGCGCCGCAGCGAGCATGGCGCCATCGTGGCACCGTTTCCGCAACCGTTGACGCTTATCGCGCTGGGCTATTCGCCCGGCACGCCCAAGGGCGGACTCACCGCCGAGGTGGTGCAGTTCGCCACGCTGGATGCCTTGAAGGCCGCCGATCCGGCCAGCGTGAAAGGCAAGATCGTCTACATCGGCGAGCGCATGCAGCGGCACAAAGATGGGCTGGATTACGGCCGTATCGGCTCGCCGATTCGCGTGCAAGGCCCGGTGATTGCACAGCAAAAAGGCGCAGCGGGCTTTCTGCTGCGCTCGGCGGGCACCGACGCCAACAGCCGCACACCACACACCGGCGTCACCGGTTTCACCGATCCGGCCAAGGCGATTCCTGCTGCGGCACTGTCCAATCCGGACGCCGATCAACTTGAGCGTGTGCTCGCCTATGGCAAACCGGTCACGGTCAAGCTCGATCTGGATTGCGGCATCGAGGGCCAATACACCGGCGCGAACGTGATCGGCGAGATCACCGGTAGCAAATACCCGGATCAAGTGATTGCCATCGGTGGCCACCTGGATTCCTGGGACCCGGGCACCGGCGCCATCGACGACGGCGCCGGCGTGGCCATTGCCGTGGGCGCGGCCAAGCTGATCCACGACCTGCCGCGACGCCCGGACCGCACCATCCGCGTGATTGCTTTCGCCAACGAGGAAATGGGTCTGTGGGGTGGCCGTGCGTATGCCGACAAGCATGCGGCGGAAGTCAGCAAGTTCCAGCTCGGTACCGAATCGGATTTCGGTTCCGGCCCGGTTTGGCGAATGAGCGCCAGCGTGAAGCCCGAAGCACGCGGCGCGATCGAGCAGATCGCCAAGGTGCTGGCGCCGATCGGCGTGAGCTATGACGTCAAGCGGCCTGGCGGCGGCGGCTCGGATCTCTCGCAAATGCACGGCAAGGGCATGGCGGCGCTAAGCCTCACGCAGGACGGGACCTATTACTTCGATTGGCACCACACGGCCAACGACACGCTGGACAAGATCGATCCCAAGCAACTGGCGCAGAACGTAGCGGTGTACGCCGTGTTCTCGTACATGGCGGCGCAGGCGAACGGCGATTTCGGTTCGGCGCCGGGAGCGTTTGCGCACGACGGGGCGGAAGACTGAGCTGGGGATGCTCTGATTAATTCAGCGTGGGCCGCCGCGGCCCTGTGTGTTTGCAGAGCACAGGGCCGTCGGCGAAGGCAGACTGGCGGTCTGTCGAGGCGATGGACCGAAGCTA
>NZ_DATJMN010000287.1:0-5282 GCF_035508675.1 Dyella sp. | reverse complement strand
GCAAAGGCGCACTTCCTGGGGACGCCCTCGCGACTTTATAGTGCTGGTCACCTGCATCACGATCATCGGGGTGGCTGCGGCAGCCCGCTGGCGAGCCTTGGACTTGGCGTTTGCTTTAACTTGGCTGGGCTTCTGCGTAGTTGGATCGGTCTCGATTCTATGGCGTTCATGGAAGCATCGCACCGAGCCAGCAAGTCCAGCTCGCGGCCAACTTGCAGCATTGCCTCGCAGTTGGCGTAAATGGGTGTTGGGCGAGAGCGACGACAATTCTAGGCAATGAGCGAGCCCAGACTGCCTAACGAATACAAGCGGACGTGCTATTCGCGCGCCGCTTGACACAGGTATTATGCGTATCAAGCCGGGGCTCAAAGCATGCGAATCAAACGTAACAAAACTCCAAAGCTTCATCGCTACCTCGCGCTTTCAGGCATGCACGCCGCTGGCGCCGCTGCTTTCTCGTGGCGCGCATTTGCATCACTCGGGTCAGGCAACATTGTTGTCCCCATTGCCTACGGCATCGCCGCTGCTGGTTTTGCTTCGTTTGCTGTTGCTTTCATGCTCTCGATTAGAGCGCGGCATGCTTGATATCCTTTGCGCATAGCACTTCATTCAAGCGGGCCGCGTGCCAGGGCTGCTTCGTTCAAAGCGAACGTCTCCAGCATCGCTTAACTCAGGCGTTAGCTCCTATGAAAAATGCTCCACTCGGATACGAATGTCCATTCTGCGGTATTGCTGAGGCGCTTCCATCGCCTGCTCCAGAATCAGCCGTTGTCCTGGTGGATGCCAACGTATTCGCTTTCGTTCCGCTTCACCATTACGCTGGAATAAAAGGCAACTGCTTGGTGGTGCCTCGGCGCCACTATGAGAACGTGTTGGACATACCGGACAACCTTGGCAGTGACTTCTTTCGTGCCACGCGTCGCCTGGCTAACGCTATGCGGAGTGCTTTCCAGTGTGAGGGAATCTCCACTCGCCAACACAACGGGCCAGCCGGCGATCAAGATGTGTGGCACTTTCATCTTCATGTATTTCCTCGCTACTCAAACGATGGACTGCATGCGGGACAGAAAGTGCTCTACACTACCGAGGAACGCGTCGAGGTGGCGACCAGTCTCCGGGCTGCTTTGCGGTAGCGTGCAGTTTGCTTGCGGGTGGGGTGCCTGGATACACCATGCCAGCGCATGAAAAGTGAACTGGAACCTGGGGTTTCCCGACGTTTTTTGCCGCACAATCAAAAGTTTGTAGCGATCCTTAGTGACATGCCAGTGTGCGCATGGCGCATTCTTCCAGGGGCCAATGAACGGCGCTTTTATTGGGGCGGATGCGATTCTGGTTGTGTATGTGCAAGTAAAGAAAACCGCGGGAGACGTCGGTGCGTGCTGCACCAAGCAGTTCCTGGGTGACATCGGCCTGCCAAAATGAATAGCGAAGATTAACGTTTGCCAGTAGCGCGACGCTTCCCTCCCTTCGTTCGAGGCATGACAGAGGCGTCCACGGGGAAAACTCAACATGCACAAGGAAGCTTCATGTCCGATGGGCTGAAAATCGTCGGCAAATCCCTAAAAGCAGCCATAACGGCGTGCTGCATGGTCTTGCCATGGATATGGATGAGTGTGCCGTCGCTGGCCCAGGCGCAAGCCGTGCCAAGCGACCCTTATACCTCTCAGGTGCAGCATGGCTTGTTGCTGCGTACCGGAAACAACCTGAACTTGTTCGTCCGACAGGGCGCCCATAGCCTGGCGGCTGTCTCCATCGATTGCGGCGACAACAGGGGAAAACTGCTCTTCACGGCGCAAAGCGGCAAGCGGGCATATCCGTTGCCTGCCATGTCGATCGATCCGGCAAATACCTATCACCCGCCATCCGATCTATCCGCAGCGGCCGTTGCTTCCCTCAGGGCGAGCGTACCGGTCATCCAGAAGGCTTGCACGAAGATCAACCCGCCAGATTGGCGCGTGATAACGAGCACATCCAGCTACATGGCGCTGCTCGACGTGGCGAATCTGATCCCTAATGACCCCCAGGTATCGGCATGGGTGGCCTACGACTATCCGCAGATCGCGCAAGATCTGCCTTATCAGGCGCCATACGGACAGAAGCGCGAATGGGTGCACAGAATTGGAACCGTTTTTGCCCGCAGCGATAATGCTGGGATTGGCATCCCAGCCTACGTGCTGTCGCTCCCTATGGAAAAGCTGGGATGGCATCTCGTCCTGCGCGCTGATTTACTTGCGTCTTGATGAATCCCCTCTCTTGGCGCACGATCCACATCGTCTTGCGATCGAGTGCCACGGAAAGCCTCTTCGACAAATGGGTGCCGAAATCCTCAAGGCACTTGCTATGCCGGTTGAGTCTCCTCGTTATGCATACAATGAGGAAGATCCAATCCAAGTTGTAGACTGACCACCCTACGTGCTGTGTTGCTGCTTCCAATCGCTTGCTGACTTGGAGTACCACTCATGCCTACCCACGCCGTCCTGATTACCTGGAGAAACATGGAGCCCAAGGTGTTGCCGGGTTTCATCAGTCGAGCTCAAACCAAGTATGGTGGCAACTTTCACCGGATTTACTTCGATGGATCGGCTACCCAGGACCTTCAGCATTGGGTCGGCGGCATTCCTGCCGAGGATCGAATAAAGATATTTATCTCCGGGCACGGCAACGTCGGCGTCCACTACATCACGGACGACACGCAGACGGTGAAAAAGACCGTCGACGATCTGATCGACCTTGTCTCCGACGGTCTGCATGGACGCGCGACCAGCAAGGCGACGAGCCGCATGTGCCAGGTCAACATGATTTCCTGCTTGTTCGGCCGTACGCCGGATGGCCGCGCCAACTCGTCACCGGCGGCCAGGCTGCACGATGGGCTGACGGACTGGGATGTATTTGTCGATCTTGTGGCGCGCACCGAGTCGATTGTCGGTTCCCCGGACGGCCGTATGACAAGCTCTCAGCTCAGCCATCGGGTGTACGAGCCCGTCTATGGCAGGCTACCGAAGTTCTTCCTGCCCAAGGTGCCTTATACCAAGGTTCTCTTCACGTTCGAGGGGGACGCAAAGGTGATGCGCATCGCGACCTACGATCGCGACGATACCTATATCGAGGCCTCGACCCTGGACGGGCGCAGGACCATGTGGGCCGATTACAGCGTCGACCAGATCGTCCAGACGATCAATCTCAAAGGTACCGGCCTGTTCGGAACCGGCGCCAAAGACGTTACCGATGAGAGGGAAAAAGTATTCAAGAACATCATCACCTGGTATGACGCCGTGCGTAACCCGGTGGGACTCAAGGGAAAATTGGAGGCGCTTGTGGATGGCCAGGGCGAGAGCGAGACCGACAATTTTCTGCTGCATCGCAATCCGATAACCGCCAAGACGTCCAGCTCGATACCCAAGAAGGCCACGTTAATCCAGAGCCTTTTGGCTGCGTATCCTGTGTGATGGGCGGAAATGAGCCTTGTCGCCTTGGTGCGCCCCATAGAGCGCGTTGAAAATGCTTTTTCAAGCCCGGCTGCAAGCGGGGCTTGTTTTCAGATGCGCCTGATCGTCAGTAAGGGCAATAACGAGATAATGGATTCGCTTCCGACCTCAAGGCGGACGGGACGGTTATCTTCCTGCAGCGAGAAGCACGGATGGTCGAGATGGAGACAAGTCTTGGAATCGAGCAGTTGCATACGTACTGGGCTTGCCAATGCGAGCCAGGATCTGCTGCTCCGCTCCCGCAGGATGTCGTGAAGACATTGCTGGCTGGCTTACAACTCAATGTGCTTGAAACCCTGCGCTATTTGCATCATCAACGGCCGAGTTATGCGCAATTCGAGGCGTGGGTATGGGAACGACATGGCGGCGAACTGAAGGAAGCCGCGCTGAACCGCCTGCGGCGGGCACTTGCAGGCGAAGCCGTCGGCGCCGAAGTCGGCGATCTCGACCGTGTCGAAGGCCTGAGTGCGGACGACCTTGCGCACTGGGACGAGCATGGCTACGTCATCCTGCGCAACGCGATCAGCCCCGAAGCTGCGGAAAGCACGGAGACGGCCATTTACGACTTTCTGGGAATGGACCGCGACGATCCGGAATCGTGGTACCGCCAATCGCTGGGCCATTCCATCTGGGTGCCGCTACTGCGACATCCGACGCTGGTAGCCAATCGTCGCGCGCCGCGAATTCATAAGGCCCATGCGCAACTGTGGGGGCGTGAAGATCTCTGGGTAACCGTCGACCAGGTCGGTTTCAATCCGCCGGAGCGCGACAACTGGCGATTTCCTGGGCCGCATTTGCACTGGGACGCGACGCTCGCTGAGCCGCACTGCTTTGAATTGCAGGGCATCCTGTACCTCGCCGACGTAGCTGAAGACCAAGGGGCATTCAGCTGCGTGCCAGGCTTCCACCGCACGCTCAAGCAGTGGCTAAAAAGTGTTCCCGAAGGCGTGACGGTGCATGCGCATGCGGCGCGCACCTTGACGATGACGCCGATCGCCGCAAAGCGCGGCGACATGATCATATGGCATCACCTGCTGCCACATGGCAGTAGTCCGAACCGCGCGCAACGGCCGCGCGTCGTGCAATACATGTCGTTGCGGCCCACGCGTTTTGCCTACACTGAGGAATGGAAGTCTTGATTCGAGCTGGGATTGCCTTCTGGGGGTGATTCGCTCCGCTTGGCGGACTATCTCTCAAGAGTGGCTGGCGTGACCCTCACCCGCGGGAAAGGCTTATACGATAGGTCGTTTTAAGGCCACGTGACGATGATGCGGATAGCTCAATAATCTTCTGCGGCGATTCAAGACAATGCTCTTGATCGTCGTTTGGTCGCGCAGCCTTTAGTTACCTCCATCCAGACACTAGCCGCCTGGCGGTGGAAGCGCCGCACCACCCGTCAACGCACGGGCGTCATCGGTACGCGTCAGTACGCCAGTGGACCGATTGAAGATTCCGAAGGCATTGTTGCCTGTGCCGTTATCGGCATCATCCCAGTACACCGGACGGATGCCGAGACCGTTGGCCTGCCCGACGATATACTTGTCGAAATACGTCCGCGACGCGAGATGTAAATTGAGGTTGGCGCCCGTCAGGCCCGCTGTGCCGGTGCGGCGAATGGCGCCGAATTCACCCAGGAGCACAGGGATCCCCTTGCTGGTGAACTGGGAGCTCATCTTCTGCAGTTCCGACGTCACGTAGGACTCCTCCGTGGAGGATGTCGCGTTGCGGGTCGTCAAGCTCGAAGAATGGTAGTTCTGGCCCCAGAAGTACCACATCGATCCCCATGAGGCGTCGGCC
>NZ_DATJMN010000286.1:0-16162 GCF_035508675.1 Dyella sp. | reverse complement strand
TGGCCGGCGCGGTCTGGTTCTTGATCGCGGCGTTTTCCGCCGGCAGGCCGAATGCGTCCCAACCCATCGGCTGCAGCACGTTCTTGCCGGTCATGCGCTGGTAGCGGCTGATGACATCCGCGATGGTGTAGTTGCGCACGTGCCCCATGTGCAGTGCACCGGAGGGGTACGGCAGCATGGCCAGGCAGTAGAACTTCGAGCGGGACGGGTCTTCCTTCACCTCGTACGCGCGCTGCGCGGTCCAATACTGCTGGGCGGCGGATTCCACCGCCTGCGGGTTGTAATCGTTGGGGGAACCCTGGTCTTGATTGTCCTGCATGATCCGGCGCCGTTGATGCGTATTCGGTAGCGCAAGCGTCCATCGCCATGCGCTGCGTGGGACCCGGCAGACTAGCAGAAATGGAGAGGTGCTTGGATCGCGGCAGGCACGCTCCCTCCCTTGCCTTGGCAGGGAGGGAGCAAGGTCACGGAGCCGGACAAGCCGATGGCACGCTACCCATCGCCATGGCCGGCGCCACACTGGCGATCTGCCCCGCCAGCGTCGCCAACGCCTGCTGGTGCCCTGCCACCAGTCCGGCATAACCCTGCCCTGCATTTTCGTTGATGCGGCTGCTGCAGGTGAGCACGGCTTGGCTGCCGAGTTCGCGAATGGTCCAGGTGGCGTCGATCAACGCATAGTTGCCGGGCGAGGAATCGAAGCGCCGCAGATCGACCTTGATGCGCAGCACCGGCTTGCCCTGCGTGGGCGCGGTGCCGCTGATGTCCTGCGCGCCGGTGCGCCGCGCAAGTTCCACCGCCAGGGCGCCGCGCACTTCATCGGCCAGCGGCGCGGCCCAGCGTTCGCCATTGAGCAGGGCGACGGCTTGGCCGCCTTGGCGCACCACCAATTGCGGCACGTCGTCCTGCGCCGGCACGCCCACCGGCATCAGCTCGAACTGGAAGCTTGCCGGCGCCACGGGCGACTCGGCTTGCCCGCTGTCCGGCGCGGGAATCAAGGTGTAGTAATGCACCGGCGCCGAGGCGCACGCCGCCAGCGCTGCCGCCCCCAGTGCCGCCATCACGTGTCGCATACGAATCATGGCTTGCTCCCTTGCTGCGGCTTGGTGGTCGGCGTGCCGGTGTCGGGCAGCGGTGCATCCTTGCCGCGTCCGCGGATCAACGAACTGGGCTGGGTGTTCAAGTAATCGGTCAATGCGCGCAACGAACGGGCCATGCGTTGCAGCTCCTGCAGGGTGCCGGTGAGGTTCTGCTGCAGCGGCGAATCGGCGGACAAGGCGCTATTGGCCGTACCCAGCGTCTGGCTCGCCGCGCTCAGCGTCTTGTTTGCGCCTTTGAGCGTTTCGTGGAAGGCGGGCAGCAGGTTGCCGTTGACTTGCTTGATGGTGCTATCCAGATCGGCCAGCGTATGGTTGAGGTTGTTGCCGATGGCGTCGAATGGGATCTTGCTGAGTTTGTCCACGATCTGCGCCATCTGTTCCTGCAGCTTGTCAAAGCTGCCGGGGATGGTGGGAATCTGCAGCGGACGCGCATTCGGGTTGTAGTCCGTGGCCTTGGGTGCATGCGGCACGATGTCCAGCGAGATGAACAGCTGGCCGGTCAGCAGGTTGCCTACCTTCGCCTGGGCACGCAGGCCCTGCGCCACCATGGTGGTGACGATCTGTGACTCGTCGCTGTCGCCGTGGGACTTGGCAATGGCCTCCAGCTTGGTATGCACGCGCCCCAGGCGATCGGGATAGATCAACGCGCCCACGTAGATCGGGAACTGGTTGGTTTTCTCCTCGTAATCCATGCGCACGGAGACCACCCGGCCGAAATTGATGCCGCGGAATTCCACCGGCGCATCCACCGCCAGGCCGCGCAGGGGCTGATCGAAGCGCATGACGATGTAGCGCGGCTCGCCATCCGGCGGGGCCATCGCGTTGGCTTCGGTATCGAACAAGGTGTAGCTGGTGTTCTCCGCAGCGGGCTTTTCGTCAGGATGCGGGCCGGGCGCATCGTTGAACGCCACGCCGCCGGCCAGCACCGTGGCCAACGACTGCGTATTGAGCTTCAAGCCATCCGCGCTCAGCGTCACATCCACGCCGCTGGCGTTCCAGAAACGCGATTCGGTGGTGACGAAGTTGTCGTACGGGCTGTCCACGAAGATTTGCAGCGTGACGCCCTTGCCATTGTCGTCCAGCTTGTAGGACGCCACCCGGCCGACCTGGATGCGCCGGTAATACACCGGCGAGCCGATATCCAGCGAACCCAGGTCGCCGGAGTGCAAGGTGAAGCTCTTGCCGCGCGAATCGTGCAGCACGGACGGCGGCGTCTCCAGCCCGACGAAGTCGGTCTGCGGCTGGCTGGATTTACCCACGTCCACGCCGATGAAGGAGCCGGACAACAGCGTATCGATACCCGACACGCCGCCCAAGCCGATGCGTGGGCGCACCACCCAGAAGCGCGAATCGGACACCGCGATATCCGACGCGCGCTTGTCCAGGTCCACCTTCACGATCACCTTGCTGTGATCCGGGCTGAGGCGGATGTTGGTGACCTTGCCGATCACCACGTCCTTGTATTTCACCACCGTCTTGCCCGATTCCAGGCCTTGCGCGGTCTGGAAGCTGATGGTGATGGCGGGGCCCTGTTCCCGCCAGGCATTGATGACCAGCGACAGGCCGATCAGCGCCGCCACCGCCGGCACCAGCCAGATCCACGAGGCGTTCACGCGACGGCGCTTGACCACCGGTTCGGGCAGGTTGGGGCCGCTCACGTTGGGCGTGTTCTGGTCAGTCATCTTCGTCCTTGCAATCCCATATCAGGCGGGGGTCGAAACTCTGCGAAGCCAGCATGGTAAGTACCACGGTGAGGCCGAAATACACCACCCCGGGCAACGGCGCCACCTCGCTGAAAAAGCCGAACTGCACCAGCGCCGTGAGCAAGGACACCACGAACACGTCCAGCATGGACCAGTAACCGATGAATTCCACCAGCCGGTACAGCATCGTCCGCTGCCGCCGCGCCCACGGCGTGCCGCGTTGCGCACTCAGCAGCAGCGTGGCCAGCACCAGGAATTTGAGCATGGGCACCACGATGCTGGCGGTAAACACGATCACGGCCAGGTCCGGCGAGCCCTTCACCCACAGCTCGACCACGCCGCTCAGGATGGTGTTGTCATCCACGTCGCCCAGGCTCACCGTGCGCATGATCGGCAGCACGTTGGCCGGGATATAGAAGATGAATGCGGCGATCAGCAGCGCCCAGGTGCGTGCGCAGCTGGAGGGCTTGCGCCGATGCAGGCTGCTGCCGCAGCGTGGGCAGGCCGGATCCTGCAGTTGGTTGTCCCTGCAAACCTGCCCGCACACGTGGCAGCCGATCAGCCCAAGCTCGTGCGCACGCGGCAGTGCGCTCATGCCGGCCGCTCCGGAATCTTGTCCCACAGCTGGCGCAGATCGATACCCGAGAAAACAGTGATCAGCAGCGCCAGCCCCGCGTACGCGAACGCACCGATATTGGGCGTGACGTCGAAGTACAGCTGCGCCTTGACGATAGACACCAGCACGCCAAGCACGAACACCTCGCTCATCGTCCACGGTGCGATGTAATGCAGCACCACCATCAGCGGCACGAAACCCGGCGCGCGCCGCCCCTTGCGGCCGTAGACCAGCAGCCATCCAAGCAGCAGCATCTTGCACAACGGGAAGAAAAACAGCGTGCATGCCGCCAGCACCGACACCACCTGTGAGTGATCCTTCCACATCATGATGATGATGCCCCACAGCGTGGCATGGATCTGTGTACCGTTGAGCCCCAGCGTGATGATCGGCCACACGTTCGCCTGCACGAACACCACCATCACGGTGATCACCAGTGCAAACATCGCATCCAGACCGATGCGCTGGTGGCGCTCCAGCACTGCATGGCAGCGCGCGCAACGCGCCACCTCGCCACGTGCCAGCGGCCGGCGCCGATAGACCGTATCGCAGTGCTCGCAGATCAGCAGATCCGACGTCATCGCCTGCTGCGCGTGTTCCATGCTGGCTGGGGGCGTGGTGCTCATAACCTGTGATTCTCGCAAATCCGGGGCAAATGCGCCCGTACCTGGAATGCTCTGATTTAATCCATCACAGGCCGCGCTGAATTAATCAGAGCATCCCTTGATATGCTGCGCACCGCCCCGACTTGCTCGGATTAGTCCCTTTGGAGCCCACTGTGAACGCCGCCGTCTCCCCGCACATCTTCGACGTCGATCAGGCCAACTTCGAAACCGAGGTGCTGCAGGCCTCGCTCACGACGCCCGTGCTGGTGGATTTCTGGGCCGAATGGTGCGGCCCCTGCAAGTCATTGGGTCCCATGCTGGAAAAGCTCGCCGTCGAATACAACGGCGCCTTCCGCCTGGGCAAGGTCGACGTCGACAAGAACCAGGAACTAGCCGGCATCTTCGGCATTCGCAGCATTCCCACGGTCATCCTGGTGAAGGACGGCCAGATCCTCGACGGCTTCGCCGGTGCCTTGCCCGAAGGCCAGCTGCGCCAGTTCCTGTCACAACATGTGCAGCCGCTGGAAGGCGACGCCGAAGACGAGGAACCGGAAGACCTCGCCCCCGAATCGCCGGAACAGGCCATCAACCGCCTCCAGCAAGACATCGCCACCAACCCCAACCGGCCCGAACTCAAGCTCGACCTGGCCATTGCCCTGGCCCAAGCCGGCCACGCCTCCGCCGCCGAATCCGAACTCAATGCCCTGCCCGCCAACCTCGCCACCGATTCGCGCGCCGTCCGCCTGCGCAGCCAGCTCGACCTGGCCCGCTCGCTGGAAGGCACGCCGTCGATGGAAGAGTTACAGCAGCGTGTCCATGCCAATCCGCAGGATTGGGAGGCGCATGATCTGCTTGGCGTGCGTTTGTTGCTAGGCAATGACCCCGCTACCGGTCTCGAGCATTGGCTGCTGATGCTGGGGAAAGCACGCGATTGGAATGACGGCCAGGCGAAGAAGCGGCTACTCGCTGCGTTTAATACGCTGGATGATGCCGAGCTGGTAGGGCGTTATCGTCGGCGCATGGCCTCGTTGCTGTTCTAAACGCCACCAGGCAAAACATACGCACAAGCATGGTAGATTCCGGGCTCCATTTTTGGGAGCCTCCATGCGCGCATCCACGTTCCGCCGCTTGCTGAACCTATGGCCGCCCTTCCTGTTCACTGGCATTCGCCTGCTGAGCCTGGATGAGGATTACACCGAGGCCAAGGTGGTGTTGCGGTTGCGGCCGTGGAATCGGAATTACGTACGCACGCAATTTGGCGGCAGCTTGTTCGCGATGGCCGATCCATTCTGGATGCTGCTGGTGCTGCATCACCTGGGTACGGATCACTTCGTATGGGACAAGGCGGGAACCATCGATTTCGTGGCGCCGGGCCGCGAGGATGTCTATGCGCACTTCAAGCTCGAACCCAGCGTGCTGGATGAATTGCGCGCCGCCGCCGCGAATGGCGAAAAGGTACTGCGCTGGTTTGATGTATCGATCAAGACGGCGGCCGGCGACGTCATCGCAGTCGTTCGCAAGCAGCTTTATGTGCGGTTGAAGCCGCGGCATCGCTGAGCACGTCATTGCCGGTCCGCGAGCCGTCGTAGGTTGGGGTTCGCCCCGGACTTGATCCGGGGCGAACCCTAATGACACTAACTTAAGCGTGTCTCTCGATGCTTGTAGTGATGTACCCCCTCCCCTGCGAAGTAGGGGAGGGGTGGGGTGGGGTGCGAGCGCAGCGAGCGATAAGAGCCCGACGTTGCCACATGGCTTGCTGTTATCAGAAACCATAGCGCCATTCGGCTGCACGCCAAAGGACAAGCAACCCCACCCCAGCCCTCCCCTACTGTCGCAGGGGAGGGGGCAAATCGCGGCAAGCTATGGAGCAATGACGCTTAAGTTAGTGGCATTAAGGCTAACCCAACATCGCCATCCTCACGTCGACCCTCTTCGCCAACGCCTTCAGGCCATGCTATTCCTGCCTGAACTGCGCAACCTGCTCCAGCATGGCTTCCGCCCTTTGCACGCTCTTGCCGGCGAAATTGTTTTCAAGCCAACGCCTATATCCGATGCGGCGGGCGATCCAGTAGACGATAAGCACCAGCACAAGCGAAACACCTCCGCAGAGCACCAGATTGGGCAACAACCATGGCGCCTCACGAAGCAGATCAAACGTTTCCGAAGCATGATCGGCGCTCTCCTGGATGTTCATCAACACCACTGGAATCCAGGCAAGCGAGCCGATCACCGCAAAGATGGGCCCCTCGAACTTCACCCGCCACGCACGTAACGCTGCCAGCCGTTGCTGAATATCAACAATAGGCGCTGCGTAATCGATTTGCTGAATCAAGTGCAGATTTCGCGCAGCCGCCAGCAGCATCGACATACCGAACAGTTGCACCAATATGCCCACGACCACCCAATGCAGCACATCGGTTCGCGCAACCCAGAACGCCATGCCCCACAACATGAAGACGACACCGAACGCGAACTGGAGCCACTGCCCTACCACCAGGGGACGCAAGCCGTGGAGCACCTTGTCGAGGCGACTTTCCACGAACAACCGGGTGTTCAGTGCCTGCTGCCTCGCCAACTGTTGATTCAAGTCCTGCCAGGCGGCTTTCATTTCTTCCAGTTCCATCGTCACGCTCCCGCAGGCATGGCGCCTGTCATCTGTTGGCGAAGTTTCTGTTTGATACGACTGATCTTGGTGGCTACGTTGGTTTCGCTGATGCCGAGAATCTCGGCGATTTCGCCGTAACCGCGATCCTCCAGGTACAGCAGGATCAACGCGCGGTTAAGCGGATCGAGCAGATCGATAAAGCGATGCAGCACTTCCACGCGCTCATCCGGCTCGACGATGCCGACCGTACCCACGGCATCGAGCTGCTGCTGGTCGAGCGTCTCGAACCGTTCGTCCTGCCGCGGCGGCCGGCGCATCTGAGAAATGGCGATATTGAGCGCCACCCGATACATCCAGGTCGAGAACCGCGCCCGCTTCTCGTCAAAGCGGGGGAACGAACGCCACAACTGCACGCAGATTTCCTGCGTCAGGTCGCGGCGATCTTCCGGATGGCGCGCATACACCGACACCACCTTAAACACGATGCGCTGATGCTCCCGCAGCAACGTTTCGAATGCCCGCTGTTGTTCCCGTCCGCGCATGCCCCGCTCCCATGACTTGTCCTGTTATTCGCAACGTGCGCAAAAAAATCACAGCCGGCCATGCCACTGCATACAATAGGTGCGCCCTCTCCCATCCCGAGCTGCCTCATGCCCCCGCTGCGCCTCAAACGCTATCTCATCACCGGCCTGCTCACCTTCATGCCGCTATGGGTCACCTGGCTGGTGTTCAAGTTCATCGTGGGCTTTCTGGCCAATCTCGGTGCACCACTGGTGGCGGCGTTCGTGGGTGCGTTGGGCTGGGTATCGCCGCAGGCGGCCGATCAGCTCAGCCACGGCTGGATGACCTACGTGCTGGCGCTAGTGCTTACCCTGGTCACCTTGTATCTGCTTGGCTTTCTCGCCAACCGCATGATCGGCCAGCGACTGCTGCACGCGTTCGATAGCCTGCTGCAGCGCATTCCGCTGGTGCAGACCATCTACGGCGGCACCAAGAAATTGATGACCGTATTGCAGAACAAACCCAGCGGCGCGCAGCGGGTGGTGCT
This sequence comes from Dyella sp., assembly GCF_035508675.1. GTDB lineage: Bacteria > Pseudomonadota > Gammaproteobacteria > Xanthomonadales > Rhodanobacteraceae > Dyella_B. The sequence goes on along the minus strand of NZ_DATJMN010000286.1, from coordinate 8,488 downwards.
GGTGGATTTTCCGCGCAAGGGCATGAAGGTGGTCGGCTTTGTGACGCGGGTGATGCACGAGGAAGGCACCGGCCGCGAGATGGCCGCGGTGTACATTCCGACCACACCCAATCCCACCGGCGGCTACCTGGAAGTGGTGCCGCTCGACGAGTTGACGCCTACCGACTGGACCATGGACCAGGCCATGGCCTTCATCATTTCCGGTGGCGCGGTGGCGCCCGATACCTTGCCGGCAGCGCCGGCCGTATTGTCGACCGAGAGCCACTCATGATCATGCGTCGCGCGTGGCTGGCTTTTTTATTGGCCGTGACCGTCATGGGTGCCCGCGCCGCCCCGGCGGGCCCATGGATAACGCCTGCCGAAGCCGCGCAATTCCGCACCACGCCCAGCTATGCGCAAACGCTTGCCTATCTGCAACGTCTGCAGCAGGCCGCACCGAACAAGATCAAACTGGAAACGTTTGGCATCACGCCGCAAGGCCGCCCCATGACGGTGGTGATTGCGAGCGGCGATGGCAGGTTTAGCCCGGATGCCGCCCGTGCTGCGCATAAAGCTGTGGTGCTGGTGCAAGCCGGCATCCATCCCGGCGAGATCGAAGGCAAGGATGCCGGCCTGATGCTGTTGCGCGACATCGCCGTGTCCGGCCGCTATGCGCATCTGCTCGATCACCTGGTGCTGGTCTATATCCCGGTCTACAGCGTGGATGGGCACGAACACAGCTCGCCGTACAACCGCATCAACCAGAACGGCCCGGAAAGCATGGGTTTTCGCAGCCAGGCGCAGTACCTCAATCTCAACCGCGACTACATCAAGGCCGACGCGCCGGAAACACTGGCGTGGCTGAAGCTATGGCAGGCCTGGCTGCCGGATTTCCTGATCGACGTCCACACCACCGACGGTGCGGATTACCAGTATGACCTTACCTGGTACACCGAGGACCCGCACAAGCTCGATCCGCTGATCGCCGCATGGCAGCGCACGCTGATGGAACAGGCCATCCCGGCCTATGAAAAGCTTGGCCACCTGGCCTCGATCTATCTGGAATTCAAGGATGGCCGCGATCCGCGCAAAGGTATCGAGAACTTCGGTTCCGGACCGCGTTTCTCGACCGGTTATGCAGCCTTGCAGAATCGCCCAGGGCTGTTGATCGAAACACATATGCTGAAATCCTACGCGGTACGTGTGCACGCGGTTTACGATCTGCTGCGCGTGGTGCTGGACGACATCAACCGCAACCCTTCGGCCCTGCTGGCGGCCACCCGCCAGGCCGATGCCGACACCATCGCTCGCGCCGGCGATGCGCACGCGCACGTGCCGTTGACGTTCAAGCTCGACCCCACGCCAACGCCGTTCGAGTTGAAAGGCTATGCCTTTACGCAAACGCATAGCGATATCTCCCACGACACCTGGATTCAGTACGACCCGAACAAACCGGTCACCTACCGCATCGACAACTGGAATGGCTTGCTGCCGGACGTATCGGTCACGCCGCCCGTTGCTTACGTCGTGCCGGGCGAATGGAAAACCATCATCGACAAACTGGACGCACACGGCATTGCCTACCGGCGCATCGGCCATCCGATGAAAGAGGTGGCTGCCACCGCCTATCAGCTCGATCAGCCCACGTGGGCCGCGCAGCCGTTTGAAGGGCATCTGATGCTGCAAAGCTTTACACTGCACGCACACCCGGTGGAAGTCACGCTACCGGCCGGCTCGGTCATCGTGCCGATGAACCAGCGCGCCGCGAACGTCGCCATGCAGTTGCTGGAGCCGCAAGCGCCCGATTCGCTGCTGCATTGGGGTTATCTGGATGCGATCTTCGAAGCCAAGGAATTCGGCGAGCCGCGTGTGCTGGAAAAACTGGCGCGCGACATGCTGGCGAAGGATCCGAAGCTGAAGGCGGAGTTCGCGCAAAAGCTGCACGACGATCCGGCGTTTGCAGCCGATAGCCGAGCGCGCTTGAACTTCTTCTTCATGCGATCGCCGTGGTACATGGTGCAGCAAGTGGGCGCTTATCCGGTGTTGCGGGTGGATGCGGCGCAGTTGGCGAACATCGCCACCAAATAGAAGCCATCCCAGCCTACGCAGGCACCACCTCGAACGGCCTCATCATTTCGTTCGCCTCGTGCTCCAGTAGATGGCAATGCCAGGCATAACGGCCGACATAACCATCGAAGCGCACGATGATCCGCGTGATCATCCCCGGCCACGCCTGTACCACATCCTTCCAGCCTGCTTCACCCGCTGATGGCGATTGCGCCGGGCCGGTGTAGCGCACCGTCCGCGAATCCATCCACGCGCCCGCGTCGAACGGCCGCCGATCCAGAATCTGGAAGCGCACCAGATGCAAATGGATGGGATGCGAATCATCGGTCAGGTTGACCAGGCTCCAGATTTCCGTGCTGCCCAGCACCGGTTTTTCCGTGACCGGCTCGTGCCAGCGTTTGCCATCCAGCAGCATCAGCATCGGCTCGGCCACGCAGTCTTGATACGCATCGAGCGTAAGCAGGCGTTCGCGCACCGCCACCGATTCGCGCATGCGCGGCACATCGCGCAGCACCGCAGGCAGCTTGCTCTTGTCCTGCACCCGGCCATCGCCCACGCGAATTTGCATAATCGGCAACGCATCGTTGAACAGCTCGATCTGCTGCCCGGCCAGCGGTGCGAAGTCGACGACAAGATCGGCGCGTTCGCCCGGCGCGATGAACAGGTTGCGCTGCGTCACCGGCGCAGCCAGCAAGCCCTGGTCGCTGCCGATCTGCAGAAACGGCCGCCCATCGCGCAGCTTGAGGTTGAAGAAGCGCGCATTGGCCGCGTTTAGCACGCGAAAACGATAGCGGCGCGGCTGCACGTCGAGATACGGCAATAACGCGCCATTGACCAGCATGGCGTTGCCGAATACTTCCGGCACCCATGGCGCCTGGCTATTGCCGGATACTGGGTAGTAAAGCTGCGCGTCGGCGGTGAGCAAGCGATCGCTCAAGACCAGCGGAACTTCCTGTTCGCCGTGCGGCAAGCCGAGCGATTGCTCGTGCTCGTCTCGCAACAGGTAATGGCCGAACATCCCGGCGTAGATGTTCAGGCGGTTGATGCCCATCGCATGGTCGTGATACCAGAGCGCCGCGGCATCCTGCCGGTTGGGGTAAGTGTGCAAGCGGCCTTGGCCAGGTACGTACCAATCCTCCGGATAGCCATCGCTCGCGGTAGGCACGCGCGCGCCGTGCACGTGCACGATGGCGCGCACTTCGGGCTGGCTTGCTTCGGCGCCGTGGATGCGATGGTCGATCGGCAGGAAGTGTTTGCCCGGCAACGCGTTGCGCCAGTCGATGCGCACGCTCTTGCCGCTTTGCGCTTCAATGGTGGGGCCCGGCATGCAACCGCCGTACGTCCACACGCGCGTGGGCGGCAGGTCGCGGTGCAGACGCTGCTCGGTTTCGCGCATATCGATGCGCAGCGCTTGATGGCCTGCGCGCAACACCGGTGGCCGCGGCAGCGGATCGACAAACGGCGTCAATTGGCCCGGATCGAGCAGAGGCGGTAGCGCGTGGTCGTCGTCGGCTACCAGGTGTTTGCACAGCGTACTGCCGCCCATCCGTGGCATGGGTTTCATGTCATGCGCAGGCAAACGCCACGGCCACATGCTTGCGCCCAGCCCCAAGGCGGACCATTGCAGGAACTGGCGGCGGGAAGAGGGCATGAGAACAGTTCCTGGCTAAGCTTGACGTCGCATCCTCGTACTCCCATGGACGTCGTTTCCGCGAAAGCGGAATGATGTCCATCGGAATGACATGTTGATCAGCTCAGCGCAATGCCTCAACCATTTCACCCGTCTGCTCATCCAGAATCAGGCGCCGCTTAGCGCTGTTGCCCTGGTTGAAATCGAACATTGTCTGGATGCTGCCGGCCAGCGCATCGAACGAACCGCCACCCACACGCTGCCCGTTCAACCAGTTATCCTCGATAAAACGCAGGATCGACGTCTGGTCGGTCAGCGCATGATCGACGAAGTTGCTGCGCGCCCACGGCGACACCACCAGCAAGGGCAAACGCGGACCGTAACCGCAGCGGCCTTGCACCGGCCGGTTGGTGTCCACGCCAGGAAGCGTGCCGCGGCCATTGCACACCCCTGGCGCATTGAGTGCATCCAGGCTGCTGTGCGAAGCATTGACCTGCGGCGCAGCCTGGTGGTCGTACCAGCCGTCGGAGTCGTCATAGGCGATCACCACCGCGGTATCGCGCCATTCCGGACGCTGCTGCAGAACATTCAGCACGTGCACGAGGAACTGCTGTTCGTCCAGCGGATCAGAATAACCCGCATGACCGTCTTGATAGCCCGGCGCCTTGAGAAAGCTTACTGCCGGCATGTTGCCCGCTTTAACTGCAGCGTAGAAATCGTTGATGTCGTATTGGTGATTGGCCGCATCGCCGTTGTGGCCGATCATCGCGACCGAGCTGGGTCGCCGATGGGTCGGGTTGGCGGTGCTGGCGTAGTACTGGAACGGCTGGTGATGCGGAATGTAGTCGGCCTTCAACACATGCGTGACCGCCGACTGCGTGCTGCGCTTGCAACCCGTGCTGCCGTTCGCATTCACCGCGGTGCGATCAAAGCCGCCCTCGAAAAAGCCCCAGGTAATGCCGTTGGCGCTCAGCAGATCGCCGATGTTCTTGCCGCTCAGGCGCACACGCGCACCGCTGGAGTCGGAGCAGACATCGTCGATCGGATCGGGGTCGCCAACCAGCGTATAACCGCCCTGGCCATCGGCCACCACGTCACCGGCGGCGGCCAATTGTTCGCTCACGCCATGGGTCTGCCCGGCAATCAGATTGATCGCACCCGGCGTGGAGGGCCCGAAGGTGGTGCCATAGCTGTTGTCGCTCATCGCGAAGTGCTGCGCGTAGTTCCATAGCGCCGTGACGGTGTTGCCGTCGTAGTAGCCCATGACCTGGCCACTGCCGTTCTGTTCGAGCGTGCCGCCCGGCAAGGTCTCGCCCGTGCCGGTGTACTTCGGGAAAAGATCCATGGCGCCGTGGTTGAACGCCTGCTGCTCCGGTTGGTAGTCGTGATCCTGGTCGGCCGTGGCGGCCTGTGCACGCGACAGGCGGAAGGGATTGATCGCACCCTTGCCGTTGGCGGCGTTGCGCGCGTTGGGATTGTCGCTGAGCAGTGCTTGGGTAAGCCCATTGACCTTCGGCGTGTCCGGTTTCGGCTGGAACCGCGGCTCACCCGGCGCGTTCGCGGCATGCGGATAGGTGCCGAAATAGTGATCGAAGGAGACGTTCTCTTGGTAGATCACGACCAGGTGCTTGATCGGCGTGGCGGTGGCAGCGCGCTTATGCCCATGCGGCGAAAGGGCATCGGCCATGTCATCCGGAGCGGACAAGGCAACGGCCGACAAGACAGCCAGCGAACAAGTGGCAAGGCAAACGGCAAGACGAAAACGCAAGGTCGGCTCCAGTGGTGATCGATAGGCACGCTCCGCTCAGCGCGACGCACGGGACCTTAGGCAAGGGCGATGACAGCCGCATAACAAGCATGCGACGACACGCGGCTGCTGTTGAACCCACGTAGGTGCAGCTAACAGTCTGCATTCGGCATTGCCGCACAAACGACAAAACCCTAGCCCTACCCCACCCCTGACCTTTGACACTGGGTACACCATGACCTATGGCCTAGCGTGGAGGGTCATGGCCGCGAATGGGCAGTGCTGCAGGAACGGCCAGCCAGCTCACGGAGCGCCTGCGGGCGAATCATCGACACCTTCAGAGGGATATACATGACCATCAAGCATTTGAAGCCACTGTTATTGGCCGCCAGCGTCGCCTTCGCCCTGGCCGCCTGCGGCAAGCAGGAACAAGCACAGGCACCCGCCCCGGCTCCTGCCTCCACCGCGCCGGCCGCGGCATCCACCACCGCCAGCGCCGCCAAGCCGGCCAGCGTGTTCGATGCCAGCGAGCTGGATACCGCCATCAACGCGTGCCAGGACTTCAACGGCTTCGTCAACGCCAAGTGGATCGCCGCCAATCCGATTCCGCAGGACCGCACCCGCTGGGGTGCCTTCGACGCGCTGGCCGAAAAGAGCCTGAACACGCAGCACGACATCGTCGACGCAGCGGCCAAGAACGCCGCACAGGCCAACCCCGGTTCGATCGAGCAGAAGATCGGCTACCTGTACCAGGCCGGCATGGACCAGGACACCGTCAACAAGCTCGGCTATGACCCGCTCAAGCCGCAGCTGGCGCAGATCGACGCGCTGAAGAAGCCGTCCGACGTTGCCAAATACATTACCGACCGCTTTGCGCAGGGCGACCAGCAGGTGTTCGCGTTCGGCTCCGGCGCCGACTTCAAGGACGCCAAGATCCAGATCGGCTACGCCAATCAGGATGGTCTCGGCCTGCCGACGCGCGACTATTACACCGACAAGAAGTACGCCGACATCCGCGACGCCTACAAGGGCTACATCGCCAAATCGCTGGAGCTGACCGGCGTGTCCGAAGCCGACGCCAAGAAGCAGGCCGATGACGTGCTGGCGTTCGAGACCAAGCTCGCGCAAGCCTCGCTCTCGCCCACCGAAATGCGCGACCTGGACAACCAGTATCACTTCGTCAGCGTGGCCGAAGCGGACAAAGTCACCCCGCATTTCAACTGGGGCGATTTCTTCAAGGCCCAGGGCGTGACCATCGACAAGGGCTTCTCGCTGTCGCAGCCGAAGTTCTTCGCCGAGTTCGACAAGCTGCTGGCCACCGCGCCGATCTCGCAATGGCAGGCATACCTGCGTTTCCATGCCATCAGCGAGGCATCGCCCTACCTCAGCACCGCCTTCCAGGACAACCGCTTCGACTTCTACGGCAAAACGCTCTCCGGCCAGCCGGAGCAGAAGCCGCTGTGGAAACGCGTGCTAGGTGCCGTGAATGCCTCCATGGGCCAAGCACTGGGCCAGTTGTACGTGTCCAAGGAATTCACGCCGGAAGCCAAGCAGCGCGCTGAGGAACTGGTCACCAACGTGCGCGACGCGCTGAAGGATCGCATCCAGCACGTGGATTGGATGAGCGATGCGACCAAGCAGAAGGCATTGGAAAAGTGGGGCAAATTCCTGCCCAAGATCGGCTACCCGGACCACTGGCGTAGCTGGGACGGCCTGGACATCAAGCAAGGCGATTACTACGGCGACGTGATGGCCGCCGCCAAGTTCAATTACCAATGGGATATCGGCCACATCGGCAAGCCCACCGACCGCACCGAGTGGGGCATGACGCCGCAAACGGTCAACGCCTACTACGACCCCAGCACCAACACCATCAACTTCCCGGCCGCCATCCTGCAGCCGCCGTTCTTCTATCCCAACGGCGACGACGCGATCAACTACGGCGGCATCGGCGCGGTGATCGGCCATGAATCCAGCCATGGCTTCGACGACCAGGGCCGCCAGTTCGACGGCGACGGCAACAAGGCCGACTGGTGGACGGCGCAGGACAAGGCGCAATTCAAGGCGCGCACCGGCAAGCTGGTCGACCAGTTCAACGCCTACGCACCGCTCAAGGACAAGCCGGACCTGCACGTCAATGGCCAGCTGACCCTGGGCGAAAACATCGCCGACCTGGGCGGCCTGAACGTGGCGTACGACGCGCTGCAGGACGCGCTGAAGAAGAACCCCGCCGAAGCGCAGGAAAAGATCGACGGCTACACGCAGGACCAGCGCTTCTTCCTGAGCTGGGCGCGCGTATGGCGCAACAACACGCGCGAGAAGCAGGCCGAGCTGTACCTCAACATCGACCCGCACGCGCCCGCTTCGCTGCGCGCCATCGGTGCGCCGTCCAACATGCCGGCGTTTGCCCAAGCGTTCCAGTGCAAGCCTGGCGATGCGATGGTCCGCGACGGCGACAAGCAGGTGAAGATCTGGTAAGCCGCACGATCTTCGGATCGGAAACCAAAGCCCTGCATGCAAATGCAGGGCTTTTTTCTTATCGCAAGCCACCTGGGCTGGGATGAAATCCCGGCATCGCCATGCCTGCCGCCATCATTACTGCCACATATGGCTGCCGGTGCCCAGCCAATTCTCATCGCCTAACTTCTCCAACACCTCGTCAAGCTTTGCGTTGATCGCTTCAAAGATGAAATACAGCTCGGCGCGGCCGATAGTCATCACGCCGTTGCCGTTCTCGGCGTTGTCCTCGTTATAGGTGATGTGCGCCATCAGGGTCAGCATGTCTTGCAGGTGTTTCAGGCTTTCGTAGCCGTCGCTGGACAATAGATACAGTTGCGGTCCGCAGGGGCCGCCTTGCATGTCTTTCATGGTGTTTCTCCACACGCTTAGGTCACGCCGCGTGTTGCGCGCGGCGTGAAGGGCTTTCAGGAAAAATCCTGCTCGCTACATCGGAATCAGCTGCTTCCGTTTTGACGAATGCCCAGTTTGGCTCGACGCGGCGCAGTGTGCGCGGCGGTGAAGTAGGAAAAATGCACCGGGGTGGGAGCACGAAGGCGTGCGGGTGC
>NZ_DATJMN010000285.1:0-7409 GCF_035508675.1 Dyella sp. | reverse complement strand
TGACCGTGAGGACCGCGTCGTTACGGACCAGGCTGATCTCATTGGCATGCGCAATGCTCACATACGCATCATTGCCACGGGTTGCCAGCCCGAACGGAGCGTTGACATTGGCAGGGATGTTGGCAACCACTTTCGTGGAGCCCGATACCGCGCCTTGGTCGGTCAGGTTGACCGTCTCAATGGCATTGCTTTTTTCCGTAATGATCAGCTGTCCATCCAGCACGCCTACTTGGGCCGCGGAGCCATCGGCGATAGAAAGCTGCGCCTCGCCGTCGGCGTTGGCACTGACGCCGTTGCGATCGATCGGATGCGATTCGATGTGGGTAGCAGTGAGAATGTAAAGGTGATCACGACCGAATGCGACACTCACGGGATTGGTGATCGCTGGCACTATCTTCTCCAACTGCAGTGGAACCCGATCACCTCCCTTGTGGAAGACGGAAACGTTGCCCGATCCGAAATTGACGACCGCAAGGCGATCACGATTTTGTGCAATACCGCCGGCGTTGCCCGTCACGCCGCCGGCACCGCCGGTCTTGGACTCCTCGACCAACGTACCGTGGGTGTTGTAGACCAGCAGTTCGTTGCTGGCTGCATTCGATGAGGTAACGATGAGATCGCCGTCATTCCAACCGGAGTGCGTCTGTGCGTGAACGGCACCTGCCACCATCAGCGCGAGCAGCGCCGATCCATAGATTGCCCTTTTCATGGTTGTTCCTCGATATGCGCGTAGGTAATTGCGGCAACATGCGTTGCCGCGCCTGATTGCTTCTCATGACCGAGTGCTTCGGCCACGGGTTACTTCGGGAACGAAACACCTTGGTTACATCGACAGGTGTTGGAGGATGTGTTTTGTGACGTACGCATCGTCGTCACAAAACGTCCATATCTCATCGCCATTCCCAGCATGGGTCATATCGTCGAAGGCGTTGTAACTTTTTCAAGAACCCGGCGAACCAACAAACGGGCGACCGCGGTCGCGTGCAGATTCGTATCATCCACGGCGGTGTTCCATGGCAAGAAAATCGTTTTATCGGCCCGTGCTACTGACCACACTGGTGGCGCTCGCGCTGGATTCGTCGGTGTACGCGCAGGGTCCGTTCGTAACGGATCCGAAGCCGTTGGTCGTGGTCGAGCTTTTCCAAAGCCAGGGCTGCTCCTCGTGTCCCCCGGCCGAAGAGAATCTCAACGCGCTGGCCGACGATCCTCAGGTGCTGGCCTTATCTTTCGGCGTGACATACTGGGACAGCCTGGGGTGGAAGGATACGTTCGCGACGGACGCCTATACGGATCGACAATGGCGTTACGCCCATTTCCATCATCGTGACACGGTCTGGACGCCGCAAGTCTATGTGAACGGCCATGTGGACTTGGTCGGCAACAACCGCGCGGAATTGAACGAAGCCATCCGTGAAGCCCAAAGCACCGGGCCAGCTATTGCGTGGCCGTCCGCGAATCGCGTGCAAGTCGAGGCCTCGGCACAGCATCCACGGATCAGCGATGTGTGGCTGGTGCGTTACGACCCGCGAACCCTTCACGTTCCCATTGGCAGCGGCGAAAACGGCGGCCGCACGCTCGATCAGCGCAACGTGGTGCGCCAGTTGGTTCACCTGGGAGCATGGCAGGGTGACGCAGTGGCCTTTTCATTGCCTGCGCCCAGCGTGCCGGGACTCGACACCGCCGTGCTTATTCAGGTGCCGAACGGCGGAGATATCCTGAGTGCGTCGGTACAAGCTATCGGTGATTCACGCGTTCGCTGATCGTTGGCGTCGCGCGTAAGTCGTCAATAGCGCACCGGTCACGTAGATGGCGGGTGGCACCAGGCCACGGAACAGGTCGACGTAGCCGGGTAACACGACCACCGCCACCCAGACGGCGTCGGCCCACCCCACGACGCACAGGTTCAACCAGTAGCCTTGACGATGGTTGCGCCAGTTGTAGCGCACAGCCACGACGATGGCGAACAACGCGATGCTCAGCATATAAGCGGCGAGTTGGAACAGCCGGCCTTGAGCCAGTGCACTTTCCTGGGTGCCCAGCTGATAGATATCGTAGGCCACTTTGCAGTGAAACAACCCCCACAGGGCATAACAGATTGCGCCGATGCGCGAAGCGGTTTGCGTATTCATGGCGTTGTCCTGCGTAGAGAGGTCATCGGCACCTGGCCCGGGAGCCTGCCGCGCGTGAGTTCACCAGGTCCATGGCGGGGCTACCAATGCAACACGTGCTTGCCAAGCAATGCGCCTGCCAGGGTAGGAATGGCCATGCCAAGCAAGTACCACGTCGCCCAGAACGGAACACCCATTTCAGGACAGTGGAGGCAGTACGCCAACGTGCCGAGTGACCCGGCGAGCAATCCAGCCACCGCCCCGGCCAGCGACCGGTGTGTGGGGGCAAGCTGGCGGACGGCGAACAGCACGGCAAAAAGGCAGGGCGCCGACAGCAAGGCGATGTTGAACGCGCAGGTGTGCCACGTCTTGCCCATCAGCAGCGAAGTGCGAAGGTCGGCAGGAGCGTCCCACAGCACGATCACTGCTGCGAGCCACACCGCAAAGACCGGCAGTGCAATCCCGCTCCAGGTGCGCCCGACGGGCCGTCCTGGTCGAACCAGCCGCTCGAGCATCGCGTAGGCGCCGGCCGCTAGCGACAAGGGCAGGGCAAGCTTGAGCCAATAGAGCGGGGTGACCAACATGGTCGCCATGTCCGGTCGAAGTCCATAGCCGAATAGTGCAATCACCGCCGCACAGACATACGCCAGAAGTAGCGATCCGGTCAGGTATCGTTTGACGGTGTCACCGCGCACGGGAGCAATGTCCGTGGCGAGAAGCGCAACGAGGGTGTCAGTATTCATGGCATCGAGGACCACCGGCAATATTTGGAACAATGACGAAAGGAAGCGCGATGGCATCTCCTGACGGCTGCACATCGGCAAGATCAGTTCGTGTCATCACTGTGTTCCAGTTCGGCTTTAGGTGCGCGAGGTTACACGCGGCAACGCGCTCCGCTGGAAGCCGGCGGGTTGTAGCGTGTAACCCATGGGCACCTGCGCGCGAACTCGGCTGCGCAGGCCGCTGACGCAACGGCGACCGGTATCTCCTTCGATTCGCAGGCATTGCCATGGTCTCACCACGTGAAACGCCAAACAGTTTGGGCGCCGGCCTCGGGTTGAAGCCGCAGCACTACCAGGATGCCTGCACAACGGTGCAGCGGGGATTGTGGTTCGAGGTTCATCCCGAGAATTACCTGGTCGATGGCGGCCCGCGGCTGGCGTGGCTTGAGACGATCCGCGCGCGTCATCCGGTGTCACTGCACGGGGTATCGCTGTCGCTGGCTGCAGACAGTGTGCCTGACACCGCGCACCTGCGGCGGCTCCAGGCCTTGATCGAACGCATTGAACCCGTGCTTGTATCGGAGCACCTGGCGTGGTCGGCGTGGAGGGATCATTACCACCCCGATTTGTTGCCCTTTCCACGCACCCACGAAGCGCTGCTGAGAGTGGCCGCCAACATTGGTCGGACCCAAGACGCATTGGGCTGCCGGATAGCGATCGAGAATCCGACGCACTATCTGGCCCTTCCAGGACATGACTGGAGCGAGAGCGACTTTTTAAAAGAACTCGTTCGTCGCACCGGCTGTGGCCTGCTGGTCGACGTCAACAATGTATTCGTCAGTGCACACAATCTCCCAAGCGATCCCTTCGCTTATCTGGATGCGATGCCGCCCGATGCCGTGATGGAGATCCACCTGGCCGGGCACAGCGTCGACGCCCATGGCACGCTTTTGATTGATTCGCATGACGCCGCGATCAACGATGGCGTGTGGAAACTCTATCAATATCTGATTGATCGGATCGGCGCCCGCCCTACCTTGATCGAGCGCGACGACAAGCTGCCGGCATTCGAAGCCCTGCTGGACGAGCGCCGGCGTGCGCAGTCGGCCCTTGATGCGGTGCTGGTCGAGGCGATCGCATGAGAACCACGTCTGCGTCGTTTCAGGATGCGTTTGTTGATGCCCTCTACGGCAGGGAGCCGCAGGACAGCCGAGTCGTCGCGCTGCTGGATCAACCCGGGTTTGCGGTGTATCGAAATACGGTATTTCAAGGCTGCGTGGACGCTTTGGCGGCCAATTTCCCTGTCGTCGTGCGCCTCGTGGGCAGTGATTGGTTTCGCGCTGCGGCCACCGAATACGTCGCCCTGTCGCCACCGACGGACACGCGACTCCTGTGTTACGGCCAGACCTTTCCCGATTTTCTGGCCGTGTTCGAACCTGCACGGTCGTTGTCCTATTTGGCCGATGTCGCCCGACTCGATTACTTCTGGTTGGAAGCCCACGCTGCGCTCGATGCGGGGCATGTAACGGTCACTGATTTGACCGCGTACCCGCCGCAACGATTGGAGAAAGCCACGCTACGCGTGCATCCAAGCGCCCGCTGGCGCTGGTTCACAGATCAACCCGCTTACACCATTTGGCGAGCGAATCGCGAACACGTGGACGTGCCTGACGATCTCGTTTGGGCGGGCGAGGGGGCTTTGCTCGTTCGGCCTTTAAGCCAAGTGGTATGGCAGCCGCTATCGATCGGTGCGTGTGCGTTCCTGGACGCGTGTGCCGCCGAGCGTGATTTCGAGGGCGCCGCCAAATGGGCACTGGAACGCGAACCGGACATCGATTTAAGCCAGTGCGTCTCTTCGTTGCTGGCAGTCGGCGCGTTTGCCGGCATAAAGGATTAAGGCAACACTGAATAAGTATCGCCGTCGTCACCCGCCCTGCGGCCTGCAGACGGACAGGACGGCCCCCGCATGCTGAATTTAAATGATGGGGTGATGTCTGGACGGCCAGCAGGCTGCGCCGCGCGGCTTTGCAAGACGACCAGTCTTCAACTTAAGCGTGGTGTATCTCGTTCGCCAGGATACGTTCCCTCCCCTGCGAAGTAGGGGAGGGCTAGGGTTAATGCTCCGAACTTAACACTAGCTGCAAGGTATTTTGCGCCTTACGTCTAACGGCATGACAAGTCGGTACAACTTGGCACTAGCCACGATGCGCTCCCTCCCCTGTGGCAGTAGGGGTGGGTTGGGGTGGGGTGCGAGCGTAGCGAGCGGCAAGAGTCTAACGTTGGCACATTGCTTCTTGTTATGAGAAGCCACAGCGGCATTCGGCTGCACGCTAAAGCCCAAGCAACCCCACCCCAGCCCTCCCCTACTGTCGCAGGGGAGGGAGCAAATCGCGGCAAGCCATGAAGCAATGACGCTTAAGTTAGCGCCGTTGCCCTTAAGTTCGAGCATTGGGGCTAGGGTGGGGGTGCGAGCGCAGCGAGCGGCAGGAGCCGAAATGCTTCAATACATCTCATCAGGAAATTCAGCTGTGCGCTAAAGCCCAAGCGACCCCGCCCCGACTCTCCCCTACTGCCGCAGGGGAGGGAGCAGATCGCCGCGAACAACAAGCTTCTTGGCTTAAGTTTTCGCGGTGATCTGCGCAAGTCGGTGGTGAGCGAATGCGAACCCCAACGTTGCCATGCAGAACGCGACGTTGAGGTTCGGCCTCGCCGCCAACCTGCGTGCTCTTCGCATGACATCGTCACCAATCCAGCAGTCGTGGACCAAGGAGTGCGCCGATGGCGGTAGTGATGCCGATCGCCAATACGTACCAGACACCCCAGAAAGGAACCGACATCTCGACACCATAAAGCGTGTAGACGAGCACACCTTCCGCACCGGCCAGCAATCCCACTCCCGCACCGGCCCATGCCAGGTTGGGTGGGGCAAGTCCATGCATGGCTTTCATGGCCACGCCCAACGGCGGCAGCGAAAGAAGCACGATGTTCAGCGTACTCAGCTTCCAGGTGGACCCCAGCATGAGTTGCAAGCGATAACCGCGTGGCGTGAATACGAGGATGATCGCGGTGGCGACCCACAAGGTGAGGATGGGCAATAGGACCTTCATCCACGCACGTTTGGTCGAAACGCCGGGTTGCCCGAGTTGCTGGGCCAGCCGGAGTGCCGGCACGATGACGGCAAGAGGAAACACGAGCTTGATCCAAAAAAGCGGCGTCGCCAACCTGGCCGGCATATCCCCGCGTATGTCATAGAGCGCCACAAGCAAAAGCGTGCTTGTGGTCAGGCCTTGCATAAGCGCCCGGCCAATGCGCTTCGCCACAGCGTTGGGCTCAATCGGAACCAGGTCATCAGCCAGCCTGGAAACCAGGTCCCGCGTTTTCATGCGCATCTCCGCACGATGTCCAGAGTCGACTTGCTACGAACTCCTCCCACAGCGCGCTCGTGCAACGCAGGGAGTGCCATCGCATTCTTTTCGGTCAGCGCCCGGCAAAGGTTACGCTCCGACCGCTCGGGCAAGTCAAATCGTTGACATGCGCGCGGGCAATAGCCTGCTGCGCGGTCTTCTTTGCGGTGCGTTGTAACCATGCCACCGCATTGATCGAACTCTCTCTCCGAACCGGTCAGCAGATATCGCCTTTCATGCCGATGAAAGCAGGCGAACAAAGACTGCTGCTGTGTCGCCGACATTTTCTCTCTCTTAAGGAATTCTTCGATGAACAAGATCACGCTTTCTGCAACCGCGCTCCTGATTGCCTCGCTCGCGTCCGGTGCCTACGCACAACCGCAACCCTCCGATGATGGCGGTCAAAAAGTGGAAAAGTGCTACGGCGTCGCCCTGGCCGGCCAAAACGACTGCAAGGCGGGTGCCGGCACGACATGCGCCGGCACGGCGGCGAAGGATTATCAAGGCAACGCATGGAAAAACGTGCCGGCCGGCACCTGCACGTCGATCAAGACCCCGAAAGGGCACGGATCGCTGACCCCGATCGCATCCTGACCCAACACGCTTGGCCTAAACGATTGGCCCAGTGTGGCGCGATTTTCGATCCTCCACACCGGGTTGATTCCAACGACCTATTTCGGAGTCCGACATGGACATTGCTGTCGCCATCCCCTCATCCGCGTCGCGTGGACGCGGTCGGTTCACTGCCTGGAACCAAGGCGCCGACATCGCTGCGCGCGTCATCGGCCATTCGCTACTGGCCCTGGTCTGCCGCATGTCGATTGCGGCCATCTTCTTCTTGTCTGGACGCACCAAGGTCATGGGCTTTCTGACCTTGAAGCCCGGCACGTACGAATTGTTCCGCACCGACTATCGACTGCCCTTTGTACGCCCGGAGATTGCCGCCCACGTGGCCGCGTACTCGGAGCATTTCTTTCCGCTGCTCCTGGTGCTGGGTCTTTTTACGCGCGGTGCCGCACTGGCGCTGTTGGGCATGACCACCGTGATCGAAGTGTTCGTCTACCCCGATGCGTGGCCAACGCATTTGTCGTGGGCGGCCCCGATGCTCTATCTCATTGCGCGCGGTGGCGGGAAGTTGTCGCTCGACAAGGTGTTTGGCATCAAGTAACGCAAAC
>NZ_DATJMN010000284.1:0-13830 GCF_035508675.1 Dyella sp. | reverse complement strand
GTGGGCGTTTCGGTGCGCACGTTGAACGGCGGTTTGATCACGTTGAGCGTCAGGTTGGCGTCGAACCATTTGCTGGCCTCGGCCTGCTCACCGGCGGTAGCCGCGGCGATGGAGAGCGGCAAAAAGCCCATGCTGTTCATGGCATGGCGCGACGGTTCGAGTGCCAGGGTGGCGTACTGGTAATCGCTGCGGCGCACTTGCGCGCTCATCGGCATGTCCAGCGCAGGGTACGACAGCAACGGCAGCGGACCGCCTTCCTTCTGTGCATCGAACGGCACCGAGGGATCGAAGTTGAGGTAGTGGCCTGCCTGCGCGTCGAACGGCAGATATAAACCCCTGGCGACGGCTGCCCAGTGCGGATCGGGGGTAACGCCTACGATGGCGGCCGCGGCAGTGGCGATCTCCAATGCCTTGCGCGCCGATGCGTTGGTGAACGTGTCGTTGGGAATATCGTTGTGCGGCTCGGACACCGACGTGACGTGCAGAATCTCGTAGCGATGCCTGCCAGGGATGTAGCTTGCGCGGTTGGCCCAGAAATCGGCGACCTCGCGCATGACCGGCCAGCCATGTTGCTTCAGCCAGCCGCGATCCTGCGTGGCCAGGTAGTACTGCCATTGCGCTATCGCGATATCGGCGTTGACGTGGATTTCGCTGTCGTCGAGCACGTGCGCCGAACGGGGCGTTTGCGAGCTGCCGTTGTCCGGGTCGGCTTCCCATGGATACATCGCTCCGCGCAGGCCGCGTGCATGCGCCCGCTGCTCGGCCGGCGCCAGCGATGCATCGCGAAACATCACCATGGATTTCGCCCGCGCCGGATGCAATAGCAACAAGGCGGGAAATACCCAGGAATCACTGTCCCAGAACACATGCCCGGTATAGCCCGGCGTCATGCCGCAGGCGCCGATCGGCCAAGTGGTGTCCGGGGTCGCGTTGGATAGCAGGTAATACAGGTCGGAGTGCACGATCTGCTGTGCCTTGGCATCGCCGTCAATCACGATGTCCGATTGCCATAGCGTATGCCATGCGTCGGCGTGATGCTTGAACAGCGCATCGAAGCCCTGCGCACGAGCATCCGTGGCGAGCGCGAGATCCTGTTGCGCATCGCCGCCCCACCGGTCGCGTGAGAGGGCGACGTATTTGGTGAAGGTATAGGTGTGGCCCTTATGCACGGCGACATGCAGGTTGAGCGCAAGCCGGTAGTCATCGTGGTAGAGCTTGACGTTGATGGCTTGCATGCCTGGCGGCAAGGCCACGGCGGCGGCTTCCGCCATCCGCGCGCCTTGTTCGGCCTGGCCGTCCAGCCATAGCGTCAGCGTTCGGCTGTCATGGCCGCTTGATAACAGATGCGTGTCGCCGTGATACCACACCGCCGCGCGATCGGCGGTGGCGGGCGGTGCCGGTTGCAGGGTCAGGTTGTTGGCGGCGAGTGCTTCCATCAGCTGGTCGCCATCGAGTTCGGCGAGCGCGAAGCGGGGCTGGTGCGGCGCCCATAGGTTGAAGGCGAAGGAGAGCTCGACGTCACCGTCGAAATCCGGCGTGATGGAAAGCTGGGTAGCGGCCAGGTGCGGCGACGCCTGGCTGACCAGGGTGGTTACGTTGACGTCGGTGACCTTCGGCCCGTCGATGTAGCGATAGCGGGTCGTCAGCGTGCCGTCGTACATATCCAGCACCTGGCGGTAGTGCTGGAAGCGCGTGGGCGTTACCTCGGCCTGGTTGAGCCAGGATGAGCCGGCGCGGTAGTCGATCTCCGTCCAACCCGGGACGGCAGCAGGACGCGACACGTCGCCGTTGGCGTAGTCCATCAAAGCAACGAGATAGGCAAGGTTGCCTTCCGTGCCGCGCGGCGCGGTCAAGGTCGACACGTAGCCGTTGCCCAACTGGCCGGGAAAATAGGCGCCAAGGTCACGCATGCTGGCGGTCAGCAGGAAACTGGCGTCGGGCGCGGCGTAAACGCTGCCAGTCACCAACGCGAGGCCGGCCAGCAGCATGGCTCGCCGTGTCATGCCGCGTCTCCGGGCACCACATCGAAGGCCACCGTAAGCCGGGTCTGCTCGCTGTGGAATGGCACCGTGCCGTGCCAGACGTAGGAAGGAAACAACACCAGCCTGCCTGCTTCGGGACGCACCAGGTGTTGCGCATGCAACGGAGGCGTCGTCAGGATGCTGGGTTGCCCGAAGGCGAGGCAGCCATCCGGCGTGGACGCACTCGCCATGCCGTCGGGCAGATCCACGTAAAAGGCCGAGGAAATCCAGCCGCGTGGATGCACGTGGTTGGTGTGAAAGCCCGCACTGCGTAATTGCACCGACCAGCCGCCGTTATAGCGGTAAGTCCCGCGATTGCGGCGGCGTAGCGGATCGGCCCCGCTGCCGATGTGCGTGAGGTACGCGCGAATCGGTGCATCGAAGGCCTGGAATAGCGCCTGGATGACGGGATCGGGGTGACGCGCCAGATCGCCGGTGGTTTCCGTGCCGTGCCGTAGCGATTGAAACAGCAGCGGATGGCCATGCGGGTTGTGCAGGCGTTGCAGGCTGCGCTTCACGTCGGCGAGAAAGCTCGGCAGGTCCGGCCATGGCAGTGGCGCCTGCAAGGTTTGCGCACGTACCAGGTCGGCGTAATCGCAAAACGCTTCATAGCGCGGGTCGCCCAGCAGACGCCACGCCGTGGTCTGCAAGGCGATCAGGTATTGATCGTCCGGCGTGTTGGCGAGCAGCGCTTCGCAATGGCGCAGTGCCTGTTGCGCGTCGCCGATACCCAGCAAGGCGGCGGCCAGCAGGTTTCGCGCTGCGTTGGCGGATGGCGATCGTTGCAGTGCGCGTTCGGCCAAGGCCAGCGCAACGGCTGGATCGAATTCCAATGCGGCGAGCCCGGCGCGTACCAGCAGGGACGGTGCGGCTTGTGCGTGTGCAGCCGCCGTTGCCAGGCATTGGTAGGCACCGTGTGCATTGCCGGCACCTTGCAGGATCGCGGCCTTGGTGGCGAGCAGCGCTTCGTCGCCCTGGCACTGCTGCAGGGCCTGGTCGAGCAGCGCGGTGGTCTGCGTGCTATCGCCCGTGCGCATCCAGACCAGACGCGCCAGATGATCGTGTGCCTCGATATGCCGTGGGTCCTGCCGCAAGCAGTCGCGCAAGGCCGCTTCCGCCGCTTCCATTTGGCCGAGCGCGATCAGGCTGCTTGCATGGGTGAAATGGACGGCAGCCGTTGCATGCCCGCGGGCCAGCGCGTTGCGGGTGATGCGTTCGGCCGCGGCATGTTCGGAGGCTGCCGCCAGGGCCATCGCCATGGCGTGGGCTGCGGCAGGATCGTTCGGCAAGGCTTCGGCGCGCTGGCGATAAAAACGGACGGCCTCATCCTGCCGCCCAAGCGCTGCAAGCGCCGCGACGTGTTGAGCGATCAGCTCGGCCGGTGCCTGCGCGGAACTGCATGGGTGAGCTGCCACGGTCAAGGCATCGGCTGGTCGCTGCTGGTCGTTGTAGTAGCGCGCAAGCAGCAGCGCGGCATGCGGCAGTCGTGAGGCGACGCGTTGCAACAGCGGTACGGCTTCCCCCGCGCGTCCGCTGTTCAATAACAGCTCGCCAAGCGACGCCCAGGTGGGCGCCCAGCCGGGATCGGCGGCCATGGCCTTGCGCAACAGCGCTTCCGCGCCTTCGATATCGCCCAGCGCCTGCCGCACGCCGCCCAGCAGGCGCAGGGCTTCCGCATAGTCGGGATGCTGTTTGACCACCGATTGAAGCCGATCGTGCGCACCCCGCAAATCACCCGCCTGCAACAGCATGCCGATCTGCTGCATGGCTTCACGAAGTGGGGGCGATAGCGTGGACATTACAGCGCCGTGCGGGTCAGTTCCGCCTTGCCTTGCGCGTTGCGCGTGATGGTGATGTCGTACTGCTTGCCGCGGAAATGAATGCGTTGCAGCTTCAACGATGTCCAGTTTGGCGGCAGTACCGGCGCATAGGCCGCATCGAGACCCTTGTCGTCGATACGCAAGCCGGTCAGACCGTAGATCATGCTCTGCAAAAAGCCGGATGAGGTGGCGAGAATATACCCCGCGTTGTTCGCTACCGTTTCGGTGCGCACATTGAAGGGCGGTTTCAGAAAGCCGACCAGGTTGCGCTCGATCCATTCGCCGGCGGTTTGCGCGTCGCCCAGTTCGGACGCACCCACGGCGAGCATCACCATCATCATCTCGTTCGGATCGTCGCCGTGGACCTTCAGCTCATGCAGCTGGAAGTTGAAGTCGTTGCGGCGCACGGTTGGCGACATCGGCAGGTCCAGGTTGGGATACATCAGCCAGACCAGCGACGAGCCCATCCAGGTGATCTTGTCGTGCGGGACGGATTGATCGAAATCCAGGTGCCGCTGTTCTTTCTTCAGGAACGGGATGTACATCTTGTCGGCAATCTGCAACCACTGCGGATCGGCGCGCTCGCCTACCGTATTGGCCGCTTCCACGGCAATCTGCAAGGCCTTGCGCGCGGCAGCATTGGTGAAGGAGTCGTTCGGCACGTCGTCGTAGGCTTCGTCCGGCGAGGTGACGTGCATGATCTCGTAGCGGTCCGCCGCCTTGTTGTAGGTGACGCGGCTGGCCCAGAACTGCGCGATCTCGCGGATCACCGGCCAGCCGTCCTGTTTGAGCCAGTTCTTGTCGCCGCTGGCCAGGTAGTACTGCCATTGCGCAATGGCGATATCCGCGTTGACGTGGATCTCGCGATAGACGTCGTAGGCAAAATGCGGCGTGTTGTCCACGCCGGTCTGCGGATCGGCTTCCCACGGATACATGGTGCCTTTCGCGCCGTACTGGATGGCGCGCTCGCGCGCGGGTTGCATGGTGCGGTGGCGGAACATCACGATCGGCTTGGCGCGTTCCGGATGCAACAACAGCAGGGCGGGGAATACCCACGAATCGCTGTCCCAGAACGCGTGGCCGGCGTAATTGGGTGTCAGCGCACAAGCTCCCATCGGCCATGCCGTGCCCACGGTGCTGTTGGAGAGAAGGTAATACAGATCGGAGTGCACGGCTTTCTGCACGGCCGGATCGCCGTCCACCACGATGTCGGATTTCCATAACGCATGCCATGCCGTCTGGTGCCTGGCCAGCAGGGTAGCGAAGCCGGTGCTGCGTGCCTGTTCGGCTAGCGCCACGTCGGCCTTGGCGTCGCCGCCCCAATCCTGGCGGGAGGCGGCCAGGTATTTGGTAAAGGTGTAGGTGGTGCCTTGGATCACCTTGGCGGTGATGTGCAGCGAAAGCAGGTCGGCGGTCTTGTCGAGCTTTACGCTCTGGATCTCCAGCGATGCCGGCAGCTCGATGGCCGCCGCTTCGGCCATGCTCAAGCCTTGCTTGGCGCGGCCGTTGAGCCACAGCGTCAAGGTTTTGGTATCGCCATCGCTGTTGAGCACCTCGGTATAGCCCGGATACCACACGGGAGCGCGATCGGGCGTCGGCATCGGCTTGTTATCCAGGTTCTGGCCGCTAGCGATCACTGCCGCGATCATCTGGTCGCCGGTCATGCTGCCGATCGGGAAGCGTGGTTGATATTCGGACCACAGGCGAATCGGAAAGCTGAGTTCCACGCTGCCGTCGAAATGCGGCGTGATGGTGAACTGCGTGGCGGCAAGATGCGTATCGGCCTGGCTGACGAAGGTGGTGACCTTCACGTCGGTCGACTTGTTGGCGTAATCGAAGCGGTAGCGCGTGGTGAGCGTGCCGTCATGCATGTCGAGCGTCTGCGCGTAGTCCGCGAAGATCTTCTTGTCCAGGCGCGTCGAGTTGATCCAGCCGCCGCCGGGGTTGTAGTCGATCTCGCTCCAGCCGGGAATGGCAGCGGGACGGGAGACGTCGCGCTGGTCATAATCCATGAACGCAACCATGTACGCGCGTGCGGGCTCGGTGCCGCGCGGTGTGGTCATGGTGGAGAAATAGCCGTTGGCCAGATAGCTGGGAAAGTAGCTGCCGAAGTTGTCGGCGGTGCCGGTAAGCACGAAGCTTGGATCGGTCGCAGCCTGCGCGACGGAAGCGGCGGCAAGCGCTGCGAAAAGCAGGCCGGACAGGCCGAAGTGGCGAAGGCTCATGAAAGCTCCAGCGATAGTGCGTGATGCGCTCCGATCCGGAAGGCGCTATTTGCCGGTCAGCGTAATGCTCACCGTGGCGGTGCCAGCTCGATCGGTTTCGCGCTTGAAGAAGAACAGTGTGACCAGGATCAGCAGCATCGGGACCAGCGAAAAGTAGAACGCATGGATGCCGTCGAAACGTGAAAACACGATGGCGGTGATGCGCGAGCCCAGCGTCCCGCCGAGCGCGGAGAAAATGACGATCAACCCGGTCATCGCCGCGTGTGCCGGCTTGGGCAGCGAGCTGAGCGCCACCGAGTTGATCACCGGGTAGATCGGCGCCATCAACACGCCGATCAGCGGAATCAGGTACGCCGCCGCCGGCGCGTTCAGCCAGCCGACGTTGGCGCGCGCGACCACGCCGTGGGCCAGCGGCAAGGTCACCATCACCAGCAGGCCCATGCCGACCACGCAGATGTTCAGCAGTGCGTACCACGGCATGCGCCGCAACACCTGGCCGGCGACGAGGCGGCCCACCGCCGAGGCGCCGGCGAGGATGGTCGCCATCTGGATGCTCATGGCATTGGGCAGCATGAGGATTTCGTTGTTGAAGGTGGGCAGCCAGGTGCTGAAACTTTGTTCGATCAGCACATACAGGAACGCCGAGGCGAGGAACACATAGACCAGCGGGCGCAGGAACAGGTGCAGCATCTCCAGCAGCGAGCCGTGCATGGATTTGGTGTCCTCGGTGCGTGCTGCCGATTCATCCATGCGCGATGTCGCCAGCAGCGCGATCACCAGCACGCAGGTCACGGCCAGCACCCAATAAACGTTGAGCCAGGATGGGTTTGACGGTGTCGCATGGTCGACGAAGGCGCTGAACAGCCAGCCGGCAATCAGCACGCCGATCATGAACAAGCCTTCGACGGTGTTGATCAGCCGGCCGTGTTCGCTGCGGTCGTTGGTGAGCAAGCCGATCGAGGAATACACCGCCACCTTGGTCAGTGCGAATGAAATGCCGACACAGGTGAACAACAGCTCCGTCGTATGGAAGCTGGGATACAGCGGCATCAGCACACAGGCGCAGGCAACGATGCCCAGCGCGATCATCATTGCGCGCCGATAGCCAAGCAGGGGCAGAAACGAAGCCACCAGGAAGGACGTGACCGCGATCGGCAGATCCTTGAACAACTCCAGCAGGCTGGCCTGCGGCTTGTCGACGCCGAAGGTGTAGATCGATTGCAGGATGACCGTGCCGACGCTGTTGAGCAGGATCGCAAAGACCATGTAGATCAGAGCGAGCGCGGCGATCATGCGGAGTCGGTTCATGGCGACCTGCCTGGTGACGAATTGCATGGCGAAACAGAACCTCTCACCGGCCGCAGGCGCCGAAACCGTGTGGAAACGGCGGCTGGCGGACGAACTCTACAACGACTTGTGGCGGGAAAGTCCATGGCCGGATACGACGCCCGGCCATGGGTGCCCAAGGGAGGGGAGGGCGGCTAACAGCGGAATCCAGCTCCCGCTCCCCCGTCTGTGATCCACAAACGGGGGAGCGGGAAACGCGCATCAGAAGTTGTACTTGATCTGTCCCCAGATCTCCCGGCCCCAGATCGAACGCGCCAGGATCACGCCACCGGAACTGGCGAAGCCGAACAAGCGGGCGTTGCCCTCGGTAATGCCGATCTGGTTGGTGACGTTAGTGCCTTGCACGCTGTACACCCAATGTTGGCCGACATTCGCTTGCACACCAAAGGACAGGTCGTAGTAATCGCCCAGGGGCTGCTGCTGGATCAAGTCGCCGTAACGGTCGCCGACGTATTCGTAGGTGATCCATGCTTTCACGTCGCCCCAGCCGGTGGGGTAGTCGTACGACGGCGTCAGGCGGAACTGGAACTTCGGTTGACGCTGCAATTGCATGCCGTTGATGCTGGTACACGCGTTGGCGCCGGCTTGCGTCGTATAGGTAAGGCAGCCGATGTAGCGGTAGTAATGGCCGCTCATCCAGTCGCCGGAGAAGTTGATGGCGGCGTGTTCGAACGGCTTGATGGTCGTGGTGAAGTTCACACCTTTGCTCTGCGAACCATACACATAGGTGTTTTGGCCGGTGTCGGTGGTGATGGTGTACGGCACGTTATAGAACAGGCGGCGATACGCGGCGACGTCGGCATAAATCCAGTCGGCCTGGTATTTGAAACCGACTTCGTAGTTCCTGATCTTCTGCACCGGTGTGCTGGGAAGGCCGCGCAGGTCGTCGAAGCCGGGAAAATGTACGCCCAGATTCGCACGGACATAGGCGCTCATGTTCGGGTTGAACTCGTAGTTGGCGCCCAGCGTCCAGGATTTTTCCGTCTTCGAGTAATTGATGTACTGATTGCCGCCCGAGAAGTACTGGGAGCTGTTGTTGTAGAGGGTGTAGGGGTTGTTATCCAGATCGCCCGTGGCGGTATTGGCGATGGCGCCGTTGGAATCCTGGCGTTCAACGCGGACGCCGCCATCGATCAGCCAGTTGCCGATCTTCCACGTATCCGTCGCGAAAAACGCGGTATTGAAACCTTGCCAACGTTCCTTGATGGCGGCCGCGGAAACCGCGCTGACGAAACCTTGAGGATCGGTCAGATCCCAGGTGTTCGCGCCATTGGTAAGCGACACCACGATGGGATTGGGGTTGGTGATGGCCTGCAACAGCATGTTGTTGCCGAGATACCAGGTGTCATGGTCCTGATAGACGGCGGTGTAATTGCCTAGCGTCAGCGTGTTGCCTTGGAACAATTCATCGCTGACATGGAACTCGTTGCTGGCCGATTGGAGATTCTTGCGTACGTACCACAGGCCCTGCTGGGTGACGTTCTGGTTCATGTCGGCTGACTTGCCGTTGGTGTAGGTGGCGGTAGCGGTGTACGTGCCAGCGGGCAGTTCGCCCGAGGCGATGTCAGCGGCCTCCTGGCTGGCAATATAGCTCGCCAGCGAGGTGGGATTCGCCCCGGTGCTGAAGAACGAGATGGTGTTCAACTCACCAGTGGTGAAGCCCAGCTTGTCGGACAGCGACCAGCCGTTGCCGAAATCCCAGTCAAAGTTTGCGCCGAAGTTACGCAAGTCGGAGCCGCGGCCCTTGGCCAGATTTACATTTTGGCCACCGGGCGTGCAGCCTGGCGTACTGCAGGGTGTGGTTTCGATGAACTCGTACTGGTCGGCCTTGCTGCCGAAGGTACCGGTGAGCGGGCTGAAGCCGGGATAGGCGGAAAACTGCCCCTTGCTCGCGTTGAGAATCGGCGTGTCGGTCACGAACTGGTTGTGGTCCTTCAGTGCGCGCGCATAGAACATCAGCGAGCCGCTGTCCCAGTCGCGCGACAATGTTGCGGTGAGCTGGCCACCTTTGTCGGCGGCAAATTGCGGATCGCGGATGTTGTCGCGGCGCCAGAAGCCGCCAAAGCTGCCGTACCACCCGTCGGCGATCTTGAAGCCGATGAAGCCGTCGATGCGCTGCGTGTTGTCAGTACCGTAGGTAAAGCCGATATCACCGGAGGGAACGTCAGTGCCTTCCTTCAGGATGAAGTTGGCCGTGACACCCGGCTGACCGTTGCCGTACAGCACCGACGGACCGCCTTGTACGATTTCTGCGCGGTCGATGGTGTCATCCAGGCGGAACAGGGTGGATTGGTCCATGAACGACAGATTCGACATCGGATACAGCGGGCTGCCGTTGAGCTGGAAGGTGGCATAGGGCGCATCGCCGCCGCCCGGGAAGCCGGCCACCTCAATGTTCGCACCGGTCTGGCCGCCGGAAGATTCGGGAAAGACGCCAGGCGATGCTTTCAGCAGATCCGCCGCGCTGACGGGATTGGCCTGCTTGATCTGTTGTGCGCTCATCGAGGTGATCGAGTAAGCGGCGTCGATCTTCTTAATACCGCCGAAGGTGGCAGTGCCGGTCACCACGACCTGCTGCAGCGTCGACACGTTCTTGCCGTTACCGTTGTTGGACGCCTGCCTTGCGGTGTTTTGTGCAGGGGCCGTGGACGGGGTGGTCGAGGTGGCCTGCGTCTGGCCGTTGTCTTGCGCATACGCAGCACCGGACACGAGCGTGGCGGCGATCGCCGTCGATAACGCAACGCGTGTGAGTGGCTTGGTCTTCATCGAACGTTCTCCCCAACGATTTTGTTTGTGATGGCGCGGCGTCACCGCGTCTGTTAGCCGCTTATGTCGTAAACAGGCTGATGTCGAACGCGGCAACGTTCGGCAACAGCAGATCCGCCTCAGCCAGTGCTTGTGCCTGGCCTACTCCTATCGCTTTCATTCCCGCCGAGTGGATGCTGGCTATCCCCGCCGCGGCGTCTTCCACGCCAAGGCATTCGCCCGGTGCCAGGCCGAGGCCGCGCGCGGCGGCCAGGAAAATCTCGGGATCGGGTTTGGCGCGACTGATGTGGTTGGCATCCACCACGTAGTCGAACAAATCCGCGATGCCGAGCCTTTCCAGCAAAAGCGGTGCGTTGCGGCTGGCCGACGCCAGCGCGGTCTTCAGGCCGGCCCGGCGCACCGACTCGACGGCATGGCGCGCGCCGGGCAACAGGTTTTGCGGGCCGAAGGTTTCGATCTGCTGCCGGTAGTATTCGTTTTTGCGCGAGGCGAGCGCTTCTTTTTCGTCTTCCGAATAGGCGCGCGGCGCGCGCTCCAGCAGAATGTCCAGCGAACCGCGGCGATCGACGCCCTTGATGCGCTCGCCAATGGCATCGTCGAACGCAATGCCGATTTCCAGCGCAAGCCGTTTCCATGCGGCGTGGTGAACGATCGCGGTATCGGCGATCACGCCGTCGAGATCGAAGATGACACCTTTTACTTCAGGGCGCGCCGATGCATGCAGGGGAAGATTGACGGTATGGCCGGCGTGCAGCATCACCGTCTTGCCGCGGTGGAGAATGTCGAGCTGCGCGCCTTCGGTAAGGGTGTATTCCACGCGATCTTTCTTGACCGTGACGCGAATGTGGTGATCGCGCCAGCGCACGCCGAAGCGATAGCTGCCCCAGGCCGCGGGAAGCGTGGGCGCGAAGCTCGGCTTGCCATCAACCACGCGCATGCCGCCGAAGCCCCAGGCCAGCCCCAGCCAACTGCCGGCCATCGCCGCCATGTGCACGCCGTGCGAGGTGTTGCCATGCAGGTTATCCAGGTCCACGCGCAACGTGTCGAGAAAATAGCCGTAGGCCTTGTGCACATAGCCCACTTCCGCGGCGACCACGCTGAAGGTGGAGGCCGATAGCGTAGAGTCATGCACGGTGACGCCTTCGTAGTAATCGAAGTTGCGCCGCTTCATGTCTTTGTCGATGGCGTTGCCGGCCAGCACGAAGGCTTGCAACACGTCGGCCTGCTTGCACACCTGGTGGCGATAGATCGTCAGCGGATGCAGCTGCAGCAGCAGCGGACGGTGACCGTGCTCGCTCGGATGTGCGATCGGCATGCGCGGCTTGTTGAGGAAATCGTCGTCTTGCGGAAAGATGTTCAGCTCCGCATCGACCGGCAGATACATCGCATCGGCCGCGGCCAGCCACGCGGCGATCTCCTTGTCCGACAGTTCGAGTTGGGCGGCGATGCGCGTGTAATCCTGCGGCCGTTCGCGACCAAGCTGGGAGGCAACCGACGCCGCATAGCGCAAATGCTGTTGCGCCATGTGATTGGTGTAGTAGTTGTTGTCGACCAGCGCGGTGTATTCGTCGGGCCCGGTTACCTGATAGATGCAGAATGCATGGCCGCGGCGCGGGTTGAAGTTGCCGACGTGGTGCCACAGGCGCGCGGTTTCGAACAGCACTTCGGCGCCGCCGCGGACCAGAAAATCGATGTCGCCGGTCGACTCGACATAGAGGCGGATGGCGAACGCGATCGCGGCATTGATGTGGTACTGCGCGGAGCCGGAAGGGAAGTAGGCCGAGCACTCATCGCCGCTGATCGTGCGCCACGCATATAGCGCACCGGTGGGGTGATTCATCTCGCGCGCGTGATTGCGGGCGCGATCGAGCGTGTTGACGCGGTATTCCAGCATGCTGCGCGAGCGCTCGGGCGAGGTGAACACTAGCACCGGCAGGATGAAGGCTTCCGCATCCCAGAAATAATGGCCTTCGTAACCTTCGCCGGTGAGGCCTTTCGCCGCGGCGCTGCCGCTGCCATCGCGCGGCGTGGATTGCATCAGGTGGAATAGGTTGAAACGCAGCGCCTGCTCGACGGCGCTGTCGCCGTGGACCTCCAGGTCGGCGTCCTGCCAGAACGCGGCGAAGGCGCGGGCCTGATCCGCGCGATGGGCGGCGAAGTCCACCGTCAAGGCGCGTTCCAGCGTGGTGGCGACCTGGTCGAGCAGGGCGGCCTCGGTATCGCCGCTTTCGGGGCGGCTGCAGGCATAGGCCACGAATTTCTCCAGCGCCACGCTGTCGCCAGGGCGCAGGTCTGCCACGTAGTGCTGTTGCACGCCCTCGCTGTCATCGACGACGGCGCGGGCGAAGGCGAGGTTGGATTGACCGATGCGATGGCGCTGGGCGCAGGCCAGGCGGATTTGGCTGTTCTGCGTGCGCTGGCAGACCGAGGCAAGCGTACGGTCGGCATCGCAGGCGGTAACGCTCAGCCCACCTTGGATGCGGGTACCGATGCGTGGGTCGTCGCCCTGTTCGGCGGCGCTGACGCTGGTGACGATCGCCGATTCCAGCGTGAGCGGGCCGCTGTAGTCGACGGATGTGACGCGATAGCGGATGCACAGCAGGTTCGGCGTTTGCAGCGGAACAATGCGTTCGGCCTGGATGTCGATGGTGGCGCCATGGGGGGAGCGCCAGCGCAACGTGCGTTCCAGGCAACCGGTGCGTAAATCCAGCGCCTGTTCGAAGTTCAGCCATTCGCCTTCGCGCAGGTGCACCGGTGCGTCGCCCAGGCGCAGGCCGATGCGGATGCCGTCGGGTACGGGGATACGGGTATCGGTGCTGCGGGCAAAGCCCGGGAAGCGCTCGTGGTATTCGATCGGCGTGCGCTCCCACACGCCGGTGAGAAAGCTGCCCTGGGTCGGGCTGCGGTCTTCTTCCAGGCCGCCGCGCACGCCGAGCGTGCCGTTGGCGAGTGCGAACAGGCTTTCCAGCTTGGCCAGTTCGAAAGCCAGGGGGCGGCGCGCATGTACGACCCGCCAGGGATCGGGGGATGCCTGGTGCGCCGGCTCCATGGCTATCGCTTGCGCATCGGTGCTATGCACGCATTCTCCCCTTGGCATCTTCTTTTGATTGGTCTTGTCAGCGGCCGAGCTCGGCCTTGGCGGGTGAGCATACAGACCGAATGATATCGATATCAAGATATCGATATCATCGCTGCGTCGCAGCATGATGCGACGGTAGGCGTGGTGAAAACGTCGTTGCATTGGAGGAATGCAGGCCCGTCCGGCACACTTGCCGTGCACGGCAGCAACGTGTCTACCTGATGCATCAAAGGAAGAGGGGCGCCGCTTTTGACGAAAGCCAAGAAAAAACAACCCCTTGCGCAACGTCCCAGCCCTACCATGGCGGACTTGGCCAAATTGGCGGGGGTATCCAAGATCACCGTGTCACGGGCCTTGAGCGAAAGCCCGCTGGTGACGCCCGAAACCCGCGAGCGGGTCCAGACACTGGCGCGCAAGCACGGCTACAAATTGAACGTCAGCGCCCGCAACCTGCGCTTGCGGCGCAGCCACACGGTGGCGGTGATCGTGGAGATGAAACCATCTTCCGAGCGCACCATGTGGGACCCCTATCCGTTGTCCTTGCTCGGTGGTATCTCGCAGGAGCTCACCTC
>NZ_DATJMN010000283.1:0-38317 GCF_035508675.1 Dyella sp. | reverse complement strand
CGTCGGTGGAATATCGCTTCTAATCAAACGTGATATCAGCTCCAACAAAAAGAGCGCCCTGCGGCGCTCTTTTTGTTTACGGTGGCGGCGAGGCGATCAGCCTTTCCACTGCCCGAGTGCAGCCAGGCCATTGTCCTTGGCGCGTGCGTGCACCACCTTCTGCGCTTCGCCGTAATTGCTCTTCATGTCATGCGACCACAGTTTCAGCGCAGCCTGCTGCATGGCGCGGCCGTAGGAGAACGACAGCGGCCACGGATGCGGACCCATGCGGTTCATGGCATTGAGGTGCGCGGTGGACTGCTCGTCGGTCTGGCCGCCGGAAAGGAACACGATGCCCGGCAGCGTGGCCGGCACTGTGGTCTTCAGCACGCGTACCGTGGCCTCGGCCACTTCCTCGACGTCGGCCTGTTCGTCCGCATCCTTGCCCGGAATCACCATGCTGACCTTCAGGATGGTGCCTTCCAGCAGCACGTTCTGCTCATACAGCGCATTGAACAGGCTGCGCAGCACGGCTTCGTGCACTTCGTAGCTCACCTCGATGCTGTGGTCGCCGTCCATGATCACTTCCGGCTCGACCATCGGCACCAGGCCGGCTTCCTGGCAGAGCGCGGCGTAGCGGGCCAGCGCCTGGGTATTGGCTTCGATGGCGGTGGAGCTGGGGTTGTCTTCGCTGATGTTGATCACCGCACGCCACTTGGCGAACTGGGCGCCGAGCTTCACGTACTCGGCCAGGCGCTCGCGCAGGCCGTCGAGGCCTTCGGTGATCACGTCGCCCGGGAAGCCGGCCAGCGGCACGGTGCCCTTGTCCACCTTGATGCCCGGGATGATGCCGTGCTTCTTCATGATCTGGGTGAACGGCACGCCATCCTTGGTGGATTGACGGATCGTCTCGTCGTACAGGATGGCACCGGAGATGTGCTCGGAGAGGTTCGGCGTGGTGAGCAGAAGCTCGCGATAGGCGCGGCGGTTTTCCTCGGTGTTTTCGATGCCGACCGCCTCGAAGCGCTTCTTGATCGTGTTGGTCGATTCATCGATGGCGATGATGCCCTTGCCGGGTGCCACCATGGCCAGGGCAACGCTCTCGAGATCTTCAATGCTCATTGGACGACTCCGTGAAACTTTGGCGGCGCGAGGCCGCAAGGGAGGGAGGCCGCCCCAGCGGGCGGACAAATGGAAAGCGCGCAATTATAGCCCCAACCCGTAATTGGGGCGTTTAGGATGCTCTGTCTAATTGGGCGCGGGCCGCTGCGGACTGCGCTGGATTAAATCAGAGCATCCTCAGGGCCTGCCTCTGCGGGGTCAGCCCTGGCCGTAGCCGGGCAGTTTGCAGGGCGCCATCAGCTGTGCGCGCTGGGCGGGGTCGTCGGGGGAATTGAACGGAACGACGTAGTAAGTATCGACCGGCATGTGATTTTTATTGGTCAGCGACGGACCGTAGCGGAAGTGGGAGACCGCACTCACTGCCGCCTTGCCCAGATCGCTGGGCGGGACCATCTTGGCCACCCGCACGTTCATCGGCACGCCGTCGGTACCGATCAGGTAGGTGACCGCGATGCAGCTTGGCTTATAGATATTCACGCCGCTGTTGGGCACGTCGACCGAGACATCGCGGTTGAGCAGGAGCCAGTCGTTGGGGAGTTGCTCCGGGGCCACCCGGCGCGCTTCCTGCGCCACCGCCGGCATGCCGGCTGCCAGCAGTGCGGCCACAAGCAGGGATGGAGCGAAACGAATCGTGCGCATGGCGGAACCTCCGATGTAACTGTGGGGACGTGGCGCCAGTCTAGCCAACCCGCGCCAATCCGGCGCGGGTCGGCATTGCGCTGCTTAAAGATCGCGCAGGCTTTCCACCACGCCATCCGCTCCCACCGACAGCAGCTTGAGCGTATTGGTACCGCCGCCCTTGCCGATGTGGTCGCCGTGCGTAAGCACCACGCGATCGCCTTCGGAAAGCTTGCCCGCGCCGAACAGCTGGCGCACCGCTTCGCGCGCCGAAACGGCCGGGTTCAAGGTGTCGTGCGTGAATTTCACCGGTTGCACGTCGCGCAGCACCAGCATGCGGCGGCGGGCATCATCGAACGGTGACAGTGCGTAGATCGGCACCGCGCTGCGGTAGCGCGACAGCCACTGCGCGGTGGCGCCGGATTCGGTCAACGCCACGATCGCGCGCACACCGATCTTGCTGGCCAGCAGCATGGCTGCCAGCGCGATGGCCTGATCGGTGCGATCGAGATGGTGCAAATCCCTGGTGAGATCTTCCGTCGGCTCGAACTGGCGCTCGGCGCCCAGGCAGATGCGGCGCAGTGCCGCCACCGCCTTGTCCGGATGTGCGCCTGCGGCCGATTCTTCGGACAGCATTACGGCATCGGTGCCATCGATCACCGCATTGGCCACGTCCAGCACTTCGGCACGCGTGGGGATCGGCGAGCGCACCATCGATTGCAGCATTTGCGTCGCGGTGATGACGGCGCGATTGCGCTGCACGGCTTCGCGGATGATCTTCTTCTGCAGGCCCGGCAGTTCGGCGTCGCCGATTTCCACGCCAAGGTCGCCACGCGCCACCATTACCACGTCGGAAGCATCGATGATTTCACCGAGCACCGGGATCGCATCCGCGCGCTCGATCTTTGCCACCAGCGAGGCGTTGCCGCCAGCTTCCTTGAGCAAGCGGCGCGCGAGGTCCATGTCGGCGGCAGAGCGCACGAACGACACCGCAAGAAAATCCGCACCGATCTCCGCGGCCAGTTTGATATCCGCCTTGTCCTTGTCGGACAGCGCGTCGACGGACAAGCCGCCGCCCTGGCGATTCAAACCCTTGCGGTCGGAAAGACGTCCGCCGATCAGTACCTGGCAACGTATTTCGGTGCCGGCCACCTCAAGCACCGTCAGTGCCACCAGGCCATCGTCCAGCAACAAGATGTCGCCCGCATTCACGTCCTTGGGCAAGCCGAGGTAGCTCACGCCCACGCGCGTGGTGTCGCCGGGCGGTGCGTCAGCGCGGCAATCGAGCACGAACGGATCGCCATCACGCAACTCGATCGGACCGTTGGCGAAACGCTCCACGCGAATCTTCGGCCCCTGCAAGTCGGCCAGGATGCCCACCTCGCAGCCAACCTTTTCGGCCGCCTTGCGCACTGCCGCCGCGCGCGCGCGATGGTCGTCGGGTTGCCCATGCGAGAGATTGAGGCGCACGACGTTGACGCCTTCGGCAATAATTTTTTCCAGCATGCCGGGCGCGTCGGTGGCCGGGCCCAGGGTGGCGACGATCTTGGTGCGGCGAGAGTGAGTGTCAGTAGCCATTGCGGGGAGTTTTTGAAATTTGTCGGACGAGACTAACAGAACACCATGGCGACCCTGCAATATCTTTTTGCGTGCAAACGTATGCAAGATTGCGTGCGGCACTGCCGCAAAGCGGGCGCCTGCGATTGGACGGCTAGACGTAAATGGGTTTAT
Source organism: Dyella sp. (assembly GCF_035508675.1). Taxonomy (GTDB): domain Bacteria; phylum Pseudomonadota; class Gammaproteobacteria; order Xanthomonadales; family Rhodanobacteraceae; genus Dyella_B. Next base: position 34,867 of record NZ_DATJMN010000283.1, on the reverse strand, counting down.
CCCATCTGCGCAGCCCCTTCATCTGTTCGGCTGCTTGCTCGCAGGGTCGATACCTTTGCGCATGGTCATCGATACGCGCCGACGTACCCGGCGAGCGTCACAAAACCGCCATCTCGTCCGCGTATCGGTCAGCCATTCTGCAGGGCCAGGTTCAAGACCTCAGCCAGCCGCCTGCCCGCTTCGCGCAGGCGACTGTCGGCCACCGGCAATTCGGCGTCGATATAAGCCTGGTCGATCTTGTGATTGGCAGGATAGATGTCGCGCGTGATCTGGCAGGATTCTTCCGCCCACTGCGCGGCAGGCTTGTCGAATGGAGCGATCGGCGGCGGCAGCGGGGCGATGCCTTCGGCGTCGAGCCGCTGCGCATAGGCCTTCCCATTCAGACCGCGTGTGTTGAGCAGGCCCGAATCCCACACCCTGTGCAGATTCATGCCCTGCCCCTGGAACTGCACCTGGTAGGCGTTGCCGCCCGCGTCGTCACGATACCCCGCGTGCAGCGGCTGGTGAATATCGCCCACGAAGTGCACCACGAACTTCAGCGCTTGCAGCCGCACGGCATCCGGCTGCCTACGGTCGCCCAGGATAGCGAGGTAGTGAGGAATGGCCTCCACCACGCACTGGCCATTCCTGCAATCGCGCGGTCGCACGTACTTGCAGGACGGATCGCGAAAGTCGATGTAGTGCGACGAACGCGTTTGCTTCCACAGATCCTGTTGCTTGGGGTCGTTACGGATCTCGTCGGGCCAACTCGCGATGTCGGCCAGTGAGTGGGTGTGGTCCAGCGCCAGCAGGTGCTCCACTTCCGTCTCGGCCGCCGGGCTCAGATGCCGCTGCGCCAGCGCCGCCACCACGCTATGCCCGAGCGGACCCCACGCGTAGGCCGAAGGCGTAATCGCCAAGGTCGCAAACAAGGCAGCGGCAAGGTGGCGTACGGGAAGCATGCTGGAAACCCTGATCATCGAACCGCGGATGATGCCATACACCTTATGACAATCAGACCAGACTGCTGTGCACCACGGCGCCGGTGGCATCACGCACGGTAACGTCCACCGCCACACCCTGGCGTACGCTCTGGGTCACGATGCAGAAATCCTCGAACTGGGCCAAGACGCGATCGGCGTGCTCGAAGCTGGACATCGCCTGGGCCAGCTGCACATCCACCTTGACACCCTGGATGCGCCAGCGGCCATGTTCGTTGCGGTCCAGCACTGCGCGTGCCTTGGCGGCCAGCTTGTCGGGCGCGTTCTTGTATTTGCGCAAGGCGAACAACAGGCTGGCAGACAGGCAATTGGCCACCGCCGCCGTCAACAGGCGTGAGGGATTGGGTCCGGCGTCACTTCCCAAGGGAGCACTTTCGTCCGTGGTCATCTCAGGTATCGAAGTGCCATCGAAGCGCACCCGGAACTCATATTCGCCCGTCTGTTCCAGCGTCAGCTCAATGGATTTTTCTTCGCTCATAGCGCGTTCTCAATGCGGGGTGGCAGCGCATCATGCACGATTCCGCAACGCCCCGGACGCCCCGTAGGAGGGATGGCACCGGTTCGGGCTAGAATGCGAGTTTCGGCGGCCCCTCTGGCTGCCGCTTCGCTGCCCCATCATTCCTTTGGAGGACGCTGTCTCATGGCCATCAAGGTCGCCATCAATGGTTACGGTCGTATCGGCCGCAATACCCTGCGCGCGCTGTACGAAGCCAAGCGCACGAACGAAATCCAGATCGTCGCGGTGAATGATCTCGGCAACGCCGAGACCAACGCGCACCTCACGCAGTACGACACCGCGCATGGCAAGTTCCCGGGTGACGTGTCGGTGGATGGCGGCGAGCTGGTCGTCAATGGCGACCGCATCAAGGTTTGCGCCGAGCGCGACCCGTCCAAGCTGCCCTGGGCTGACCTTGGCATCGACGTCGTGCTGGAATGCACGGGCTTGTTCACCTCCAAGGCCAAGGCCGGCGCGCATCTCGCGGCTGGCGCCAAGAAGGTGATCATTTCCGCCCCTGGCGACAAGGACGTGGACGGCACCTTTGTCTTTGGTGTGAACCACGACAAGATCACCGCCGCGCACCAGGTGGTCTCCAACGCCTCCTGCACCACCAACTGCCTGGCGCCGCTGGCCAAGGTACTGCACGAGAAGATCGGTATCGTGCATGGCCTGATGACCACCATCCACGCCTACACCAACGACCAGGTGCTGACGGACGTCTATCACTCCGACCTGCGCCGCGCCCGTTCGGCCACGCATTCACAGATCCCGACCAAGACCGGCGCCGCCGCTGCCGTGGGCCTGGTGCTGCCGGAACTGGCCGGCAAGCTCGACGGCTTTGCGATCCGTGTGCCGACCATCAACGTGTCGGTGGTGGACCTTTCCTTCGTCGCGGCACGCAATACCAGCAAGGAAGAAATCGACGCCGCTATCAACGAAGCCGCCAATGGCCCGCTGAAGAGCATCCTGGCGGTGAACACCAAGCCGCTGGTATCGATCGACTTCAACCACAACTCGCACTCCTCCATCTACGACTCCACGCAGACGCGCGTGATGGGCGGCACTTTGGTGAAAGTGCTCAGCTGGTACGACAACGAGTGGGGTTTCTCCAACCGCATGCTGGACATGACCAAGGCATTGATGGCGGCGAAGTGAGCTCAGCCATAACGCTGCAAAAAAGCCGGGTTTTCCCGGCTTTTTTCTTGCCCGCAGCGGCCTCTTGTCGCAGAGCCAATCGATCCGCCGGTGGTAGCATGAATGGATGCAAGAACCATCAATACTCGACGTTTCGCAGATCGCCCGGCTGGTCGATCGCTTCTACGATAAGGTGCGCGTCGATCCCCTGCTTGGCCCCGTTTTCAACGCCGCCGTGCACGACTGGGACGAACACAAGCGCACGCTGACCTCCTTCTGGAGTTCCGTGGCTTTACGGGCCAACAGCTATCGCGGCAACCCGATGGCGGTACACCGCATGCAGCCTGGCATTCGCACCGAACATTTCGAGCGCTGGCTGGCGTTGTGGCAGGTCACGACGCGCGAGGTGCTGGATGAGAACGACGCCAAGCTCATGCTTGAACATGCCGACCGCATCGGGCGCAGCCTACGGTTGGGGATAGGACTGCCGGAGCGCCTCGGCGGCAGTCCATTCGCCGTTCCCGTAGTCGGTCAGCGTTGAGCGTGCGTACTCAAGCGAGCGCTTTCAGCGCCGCATCGTAATTGGGCTCGTTGGCAATCTCGCCGACCAGTTCGGTGTGCAGCACCTTGTCGTGCTCATCCAATACCACGACCGCACGCGCCGCGACGCCAGCCAACGGGCCGGATGCGACCGCCACGCCGTAGTGCTTGAGGAAATCATGGCCACGCATGGTCGAGAGCGTCACCACGTTGCTCAAGCCCTCGGCACCGCAGAAACGCGCTTGCGCAAACGGCAAATCCGCCGAGATGCATAGCACGACGGTATTGTCGAGCTGGCTGGCTTTTTCGTTGAACTTGCGCACCGAGGTGGCGCAGGTGGGCGTATCGACGCTGGGGAAAATATTGAGCACCTTGCGCTTGCCGTCGAAGCTGGCGAGGGTGGCGTCGGAAAGATCCTTGGCGACGAGGCTGAAGGATGGCGCCTTGCTGCCGACGGCCGGTAGCTGGCCATCGACTTGGACCGGATTGCCCTTGAGGGTGACTTGGGACATGCGAATCTCCTGGCGTCTGTGAGAAAGGGATCGCCGGAAGATAGCGCCGATGTCCCGGCGCGTCACCTTTTTCGATGGTTGACTGTGTCAGGTCAATCAGGACGCTTTCAAAGGCGCGATCACCTGTTCGATCGCACCAAAGATCGACGCGCCATGCGTGTCGGTGATCTCGATCCGCAGCGTATCGCCGAACGTCAGGAACGGCGTACTCGCCTTGCCGTCGCGCAGCGTTTCCACCGTGCGCTGTTCGGCCAGGCAGGAGGCGCCCTTGCTGGTGTCCTGGTTGGCAATGGTGCCGGAGCCCACGATGGTGCCCGCGGTCAGCGGCCGGGTCTTGGCGGCATGCGCGACCAGCTGCGCAAAATTGAACTGCATGTCGACACCGCATTCGGCTTCGCCGAACCACTTGCCGTTGAGCCAGGTGCGCATCGGCAGGTGCAGCTTCTCGCTTTGCCAGGCATCGCCGAGTTCGTCGGGCGTGACGAACACCGGCGACAACGCCGAACGCGGCTTGGATTGCAGGAAGCCAAACCCCTTGGCGAGTTCGCCTGGAATCAGGTTGCGCAAACTGACGTCGTTGATCAGGCCAACGAGCTGGATATGGCCGGCAGCCTGCGCTGCGCTCGCCGCCATGGGCACATCGTCGGTAACGACGATCACTTCGGCTTCCAGGTCGATGCCGTAATCCTCGCTCGGCACCACCACCGGATCGCGCGGCCCGAGAAAGCCCGCACTGGTTGCCTGGTACATCAGCGGATCGACGTAGAAGGACTCGGGCACTTCCGCCCCGCGCGCGCGCCGCACGCGCTCGACGTGCGGCAGATAGGCGCTACCATCGACGAATTCGTAAGCGCGCGGCAGCGGTGCCGCGAGCACGGACATGTCCAGCGCAAACGCGCCGGCCGCCTTGCCTGCATTGAGTTCATCCGACAAGGCATTCAGGCGCGGCGCGACGTTCGACCAATCGTCCAGCGCCGCCTGCATGGTCACAGCGATGCCGGTGGCTTTCACCGCCCGCTGCAAATCGCGGCTGACCACGACCAGTGTGCCGTCGCGGCCGCCTTCCTTGAGACTGCCCAGTTTCATGCATTCACTCCAGCGGTTGCGTTAACCGCAACCTTCCACGTAATCGATCTGCAGCGGCACGCCAACGCGCGCCACCGGGTTATTTTGCCAGCCACAACCGGCGAGCACGGCCACCTCAGCGATAACGAGCCACGCGTGCTTCACGCACGCTCCGGATCAAAATGCTTGGCAATGCCTTGCCAGCACTGGTAGTAATCGTGCTGCAGCTGCGGCGCATCCAGCGCCTGCCTGGTGGGATGAATCACCTTGCGCGTTTCGAACATGAAGGCCATCGTGCCGGTGATGTGATCCGGCTTGCTGACGTCGGCCTTGCTGGCCTTCTCGAAGGTTGCCGCATCCGGGCCATGCCCGCTCATGCAGTTGTGCAGACTGGCGCCGCCCGGCGCAAAACCGCCGGCCTTGGCGTCGTACACGCCTTCGATCAAGCCCATGAATTCGCTGGCGACGTTGCGATGGAAATACGGCGGCCGGAAGGTGTGCTCGGCCACCAGCCAGCGTGGCGGGAAAACCACGAAGTCGACGTTGGCGGTGCCGGGCGTGTCGCTAGGCGACGTCAGCACGGTGAAGATGGACGGATCGGGATGATCGACGCTGATCGAGCCCACCGTGTTGAAACGCGTGAGATCGTATTTGTAGGGCGCATAGTTGCCATGCCAGGCCACCACGTCCAGCGGCGAATGGCCGATGCTCGCCTTCCACAGCGCGCCCTGGAATTTCGCGATCAGTTCAAAATCGCCTTCGACATCTTCATAGGCCGCGTGCGGCGCCAGGAAATCGCGCGGCAAGGCCATGGCGTTGGCGCCGATCGGGCCGAGATCCGGCAAGCGCAACAGCGCGCCGAAGTTTTCCGCCACGTAGCCGCGTGCTTCGGCATCCAGCAGTTCCACGCGAAAACGCACGCCACGCGGAATCACGGCAACGTCCAGCGGCTTGATCTCCAGCACGCCCAACTCGGTGGCGATGTGCAGCCGGCCCAGCTGCGGCACGATCAGCAGCTCGCCATCCGCGTTATAGAAGAAGCGCCCCTGCATCGAGCGATTGGCGGCGTACACGTGGATACCGCAACCGGCCTGCTCGGCCGGGCCGCCGTTGCCGGCGAGGGTGACGAGGCCATCGACGAAATCCGTTGGCTGCGATGGTAGCGGCCAGGGGTCCCAGCGCAGCTGATTCGGCGTGGCCGGCGCCTCGTCGAAGCGATTGTGGAAGCTTGGGTGCGCCAGCTGCTCGAACGGCTTGTGCATCGCAGCCGGCCGAATGCGGTACAGCCAACTGCGGCGATTGGCATGGCGTGGCGCGGTGAAGGCGCTGCCGGAAAGCTGTTCTGCATACAAACCATGCGCAACGCGCTGCGGCGAGTTCTGCCCCAGCGGCAGAACGCCCGGGATGGCCTCGCTGGCGAATTCGTTGCCGAAGCCGGATTGGTAGCCGTTCGATTGCATCATCAAGCTCACTCTAACCTCGTCCAGACTCCTCCCGGCGTGAGAGGGGCTTTGAATTTACAGCACGCCACGGCGCATCTGGTCGCGCTCGATGGATTCGAACAGCGCCTGGAAGTTGCCTTCGCCGAAGCCCTCGTTGCCTTTGCGCTGGATGATCTCGAAGAAGATCGGGCCGATATTGTTCTGCGTGAAGATTTGCAGCAGCTTGCGCTGCTTGGTCTCCGGATCGGCGTCGATCAGGATCTTGTTCTTGGCCAGGCGCGCTACGTCCTCGCCGTGGTTCGGAATGCGCATGTCGATCACGTCGAAATACGTATCGGGCGTATCCAGGAACGCCACGCCTTTCGCGCGCATCGCCTCCACCGTTTCGTAGATGTTGTCGGTGAAGCAGGCGATGTGCTGGATGCCTTCGCCATGATAGGCATCGAGGTACTCGTTGATCTGGCTCTTCGGATCGCTCGACTCGTTGAGCGGAATGCGCACGATGCCGTCCGGCGCGGTCATCGCCTTGGATACCAGGCCGGTCTTCGCGCCCTTGATGTCGAAATAACGGATCTCGCGGAAATTGAACAAGCGCTCGTAGTAGTCGGACCACTGCTGCATATTGCCGAAGTACAGGTTATGCGTGAGGTGGTCGATGAAGGTCAGGCCGAACCCGGCCGGATGTTGATCGGCGCCCGGTACCGGCTCGTAGTCGCCGGCATAGATGCTGCCGGCGTCGCCGTAGCGATCCACCAGATACAGCATGCAGTCACCGATGCCCTTCACGACCGGCGCATTCACCGCCTTGGTATCGACCTTGCCGGCCGGAATCTCGCCACCATTGGCCAGCACCGCCTTGAGCACGTCGTTGGCCGGCCTCTTGAAGCGGATCGCGAAACCGCAGGCGCAAGGGCCATGCTTGGCGGCGAAATCGGCGGCGAAGGAATCGGGGTCTTCATTGACCAGGAAATTCACGTCGCCCTGGCGGTACACGGTGATCGGCCGGCGCTTGTGCTTGAGCACCGCCGTAAAACCCATGTTCTGGAATAACCTATGCAGATCACCGCTGCGGCCTGCCGGGGCGGCGAACTCAACGAATTCGAATCCGTTGATGCCCATGGGGTTCTCGAAGGTGGTGACGTGCATGCCGAGATTGGGTTGGGCGTTCATGGCGCTCTCCTGGAAAAGCCGATGCGCGACGGCGGCAGTGTCAGCGTGCCACCATCTGGACTAAACCACCCTTATAGTTACAGTTGAAACTAATTGCAAGGAACACCGCCGCAAATGTCCCATCCGCGCAAGCCCGCACCCGCCGGAGCCGAACACGCCCCACTCGAACTGGAACGCTTCCTGCCGTATCAACTGTCGATTCTTTCGAACACGGTGAGCCAGGCGATCGCGAACGATTACCAGCGCCGCTACGACCTCAGCATGACCGAATGGCGCGTGATGGCGGTGCTGGCTCGCTTCCACGGACTTTCCGCGCGCGAAGTGGCCGAACGCACGGCAATGGACAAAGTGGCGGTGAGCCGCGCGCTGGCCGGCCTGGTCGAAGCAGGCCGCGTGCACCGGGAAACCCACGGCAACGACAAGCGGCGCTCGGTGCTGAGCCTGACCGAGGCCGGCTGGCTGATTCATGACGACGTGGCGCCGATGGCACGCGCGCACGAGCGAGAGCTGCTCGCCAAGCTGGACGAGAACGAACGTCAGTGGCTGATGCAGATCCTGGACAAGCTGCTGGAAAATATGCCCGGAATGAAGCCGGGCGAGCGCTGAAACGCCTCAGCGCCGCCGGCTCCCGGCCGGCTACTTCACCCCATGCATCAAGCGGTTCACGAGCGGCGAAATCAGCAGCAGCAGCACGCCTGAGCCTGCCAGCACGTAGAAGCAAAAGGTGAACCCGCTCAGCGCCGAGGCCGCGGTCATGCCGGTAGCGCCGCTGATGTGCGAGGCGAGCATGCCGGAGAGGTTGCCACCCAAGGCGGTGGACAGGAACCATCCACCCAGGCCAAGCCCAACCAGGCGCGGCGGCGCCAGCTTGGTCACCATCGACAGCCCGATCGGCGACAGGCACAGCTCGCCCACCGACTGGAACAGGTAACACATCGCCAGCGGCCAGAACGGAATCAGACCACGGCTATCGAGCAGGTGCGACAGCGCATAGATCAGGCTTACGAAGCCGACGCCCTCGAAGATCAGGCCCAAGCCGAACTTGCGCGGAATGGAAGGCTCCTTGTGGCGCTTGGACAGCCAACCCCAGGCCAGCGCGGTCAGCGGCGCCAGCGCCACCACCCACAGCGGCGTCATCGCCTGGAACCAGCCAACGGGAAACACCCAGCCGCCGAACATCTGCCGGTCGACCAGGTTCTCGGCCAGGAAATTGAAGGTGGTGCCGAACAGGTAATAGAACACCCAGAACAGCACGTTGAAGGCGAAGATGATCAGCATGGCGATCACGCGATGGAGCTGCACGCGATCGTGGCGCAGGGCTTCGGCAATCAACACCACCACCATGCCGACGAACAGTGCACCCATCACCCATTGCAGGCCGACCGCACCGAGCTTGGCCAGCAGCAAGTACGTCACCGGCACGGCAATCGCCACGCCCACCACCACTTGCAGCACACGCATGCGGCTTTCGCAGCCCGGTGACGGACGCCCGACACCGCGCAAGCCACGCCGCCCGAACCAGAACCACAACAGGCTCAACAGCATGCCCACGCCGGCCGCCGCAAACACGATGCGGAAGTTCTGCTGCAGCGGCGTCTTGGTGAAATAGCTGGCCATCCAGCCGGTGATCAGCGGTGCCAGGAAGGCACCGCAGTTGATGCCCATGTAAAACAGCGTAAAGCCGCGATCACGGCGCTCATCGCCAGGTGGATAGAGCTGCCCGACCATCGAGGAAATGTTCGGCTTGAACAAGGCATCACCCACGATCACCATCGCCAGGCCGAACAGCAAGGCGTCACGGCTAGGAATCATCAGCACGAACAAGCCCGCCGACATGACCACCGCGCCAAGCAGGATCGAGCGCTGATAGCCGATGATCTTGTCGGCGACATAGCCCCCGAACACGCCGAAGGCAAACGCCAGCGCCACGTAAGCACCGAAGATGCTGCTGGCCCAGCCCTGCCCGGCAGGATCACCGTGGTAGAACTGCGCGACCGCGTACAAGGCCAGCACCCAGCTCAAGCTGTAATACGCGAAGCGTTCCCAGAACTCCGTCATGAACAACATCCACAGGGGGCGCGGATGACCGAACAGTTGCGGAAAGTCGGGCGTAGGCTGGACGCCGGCTTCGGAATGCTGGTTCACGGGAATACCCCTGGGATTGGACCTGGAAGATGTAATGGGCGAGGCACACCCAAGTCAATCACTATGCAACAAGGCCATACGGCAAGCGTACTGACATGACGCTCCTTTGTGCGGAATTGATCCCTGACGGCGCACAAAAGCGCCGGACAAGATTGGCGGTCGCAGGCGGGGATGCAATCCCAGCATCACAAAACCACGAGAAAGCTACCGTTTTGCCTTTGATCTAGGTGCCAAGCACCGTCCGCACATCCAGCAACTCAGGGAAAAACTCCAGATCCAGCGCCTTCTTCAAGAACGCCACCCCCGAGGAACCACCCGTGCCGCGCCGATGTCCGATGATCCGCTCCACCGTCTTCATATGGCGGAACCGCCACAGCTGGAAGCTCTCCTCGATGTCCACCAATTGCTCGCACATGTGGTACTCCGGCCAGAATGCCGCGCGCTGCTCGTAAATGCGCTTGAACACCGGCAATAAGCCTTCATGGCGCTGATACGGTTCGCTCCAGTCGCGCTCGATCCGCGCCGCCGGTACGGCATGCCCGCGGCGTGCGAGATAACGCAAGAATTCGTCGTACAAACCCGGCGCCTCCAGCACACTGCGCAAACGTGCCTGCGCCGCCGGGTCATACTCGAACACCTTGAGCATCTGCGCGTTCTTGTTGCCCAGCATGAATTCGATCATGCGGTATTGCAGCGATTGAAAACCGGAAGAAGAGCCCAAGGCGTCGCGAAATTCCAGGTATTCCGACGGCGTCAGCGTTTCCAGCACTGCCCACTGCTCGAACAGTTGCCGCTGCACGTGCTTGACGCGCGCAAGAATTTTCAGGCACTCGTTCACGTCATCGATGCGCAGATGCGCAATGGCCGAGGTCAGTTCATGAATGAGCAGCTTCATCCACAGCTCGGCCACCTGATGCATCACGATGAACAGCATTTCGTCGTGATGCGGTGGCTGGGTGAGTGGCTGTTGCGCGCTGAGCAGTTGATCCAGCCGCAGATAGCCGCCATACGTCGTCCGGCCGCTCAAGTCGAGTTCGATGCCTGCCTCGAGGTCCCGCTGGTTTTCCGTCATGGCGCCCGCAAACCCGCAAAAATGGAATGTTAACCGTTCTGCCGAACCCCACCTACGGACTCGCATGCTGCAGTGTAGCTTGCGACGCAGCAGGGCGCCTGCTATCAATTGGCGTTTGTCTGGGTTCGAAAGAGTACGCTCCGACTACACACACAACGTGGTGACGCCCACGTAAAATAGTCAAAGCATCCTCAGCGCGTCCGGCCCCACTGGATGGGCCGCGCCTCCCCCGCACCGTTTTCCCCTACCCCATCCGGGAGCGAGTCGTGTCCATCGCCGCCAAGTTTGAAATCGAATACCTGCAATATCTTGATGCCGAAGGCAAGCAGGTTAGGGATGACCTGCCCGAATTCACCAAGGACCTCGACCACATGGTCGAGCTATACAAACTGATGATGTCCACCCGCGTGTTCGACGCCAAGTCGGTGGCCTTGCAACGTACCGGCAAGCTTGGCACCTATGCAAGCTGCCTTGGTCATGAAGCTTCGCACGTCGGCATCGGCAGCGCGATGAAGCCGGAAGACGTACTCTCCGTGAGCTATCGCGAATACGGCGCACAGCTCTACCGCGGCGTGCAGCCGCGCGAGGTGTACATGTACTGGGGTGGTGACGAGCGCGGTAACGATTACCAGAAAGAACCTGCACGCCATGACTTCGCCTGGTCGGTACCGATCGCCACGCAATGCCTGCATGCAGCCGGCTGCGCGCTGGCCTTCAAGATCCGCGGCGAAAAGCGCGTGGCCGTGTGCACGATCGGCGACGGCGGCTCGTCCAAGGGCGACTTCTACGGCGCCATCAACATCGCCGGCGCACAGAACCTGCCGCTGGTCGCCGTGATCGTCAACAACCAGTGGGCGATCTCGGTACCACGCAAGATCCAGTCCGGTGCGCCGACGCTGGCACAGAAAGGCATCGCTGCCGGCCTCTACTGCATCCAGGTGGACGGCAACGACATCATTGCCGTACGCAAGGCGATGGAAGATGCGCTGGAGCGCGCCCGCAACGGTGAAGGCGGCAGCGTGCTGGAGCTGGTTACCTACCGCCTGAGCGATCACACCACCGCCGACGACGCCCGCCGCTACCGCGGCGAGCAGGAGGTGAAGGACGCCTGGGCGAAGGAGCCGATGAAGCGCCTGCGCAACTGGCTGGTCGCCAAGAAAGTATGGGACGACGCAAAAGAAGAAGCATGGAAAGCCGAGTGCGACGAGTGGATGGACAACGAGGTCAACGCCTACCTCCAGACCAAGACCCAACCCGTCACGGCGATGTTCGACTACACCTTCGCCGAAGTACCCGCAGACCTCGCCAAACAGCGCGACCTCGCGCTCTCGCTCGACAAGAAGGCGCACTAAGCCATGGCACAGATCACGCTTATCGAAGCCGTCACCCAGGCTCTTGCTTATGAAATGGCCCATGACGACAGCGTCGTCGTGCTGGGCGAAGACGTCGGCGTCAACGGCGGCGTATTTCGCGCCACGCAAGGTCTACAAGAAAAATTCGGCGCCTTGCGCGTGCTCGACACGCCGCTGGATGAAACCACCATCGCCGGCGTTACCGTGGGCCTGGCTGTCGCAGGCATGAAGCCGGTCGCCGAAGCACAGTTCGAAGGCTTCATCTATCCAATGATGGAACAGATCGCCTGCCACGCTGCGCGCATGCGCAACCGCACGCGCGGTCGCCTCACCGTGCCGGCCGTGTGGCGCGCGCCGTGGGGCGGCGGCATTCGCGCGCCGGAACACCACTCCGAAGCGAACGAACACCTGTTCACCAATATTCCCGGCCTGCGCGTGGTGATGCCTTCGTCGCCCGCACGCGCCTACGGACTGCTGCTCGCCGCGATCCGCGATCCGGATCCGGTGATGTTCTTCGAACCCAAGCGCATCTATCGCCAATACAAGGAAGAAGTGCCCGATGACGGCGAAGCGCTGCCGCTCGACGTGTGCTTCGTGTTGCGCGACGGCACCGACGTCACCATCGTGACCTGGGGCGCCCAGGTGAAGGAAGCGCTGGAAGCAGCCGATGCGCTGGCCGAGGAAGGCATCAGCGCGGAAGTGATCGACGTGGCCACGCTCACACCGCTCGACTTCGACACCATCGCCGAATCGGTGCAGAAAACCGGCCGCTGCGTGATCCTGCACGAAGCGCCCAAGACCGCCGGCTTCGGCGCGGAGATCGCCGCGCGCATCGCCGAGGAATGCCTGTATGACCTGCTCGCGCCGGTGGAACGCGTGACCGGCTGGGACACCCACATCCCGCTGTTCCGCCTGGAGATGAAATACCTGCCTAGCGTGGAACGCGTGGTGGAAGCCGCCAAACGCGCACTCGCCGCCAGCTGATGCCCGTAGCCCCTTCCCCTGCTTGCAGTGGAAGGGGCCAACAACGAAACACCTACTTTTCGGAACTCCGAACATGGCCGACATCAAGACGTTCTACCTACCGGACCTCGGCGAAGGCCTGCCCGACGCGACCATCGTCGAGTGGCACGTGAAGGAAGGCGATCAAATCAAGCTCGACGCGCCGCTGGTATCGATGGAAACCGCCAAGGCGGTCGTCGACGTACCTTCTCCTTACACCGGCAAGGTCACCAAGCTGCATGGCGCTGCCGGCGACGTGATCGACACCGGCGCCGCCCTGGCCGAATTCGAGCCCGATCCGAACGCCAAGCAGCGTGCGGAAGCCGAATCCACCGGCCACCATCATGGCCCCAAGAAAACCGCCGCAGCGGAAGCGAGGAAAGTCACCGCATCGGCGCAGGGCGGCGAAATCGAAGCCAGCAACGGCCAGGCCGAACGCGAAGACGAAGGCACGGTGGTCGGTGCGATGGTCAGCGGCAGCCATGTGCATGTCGAACAAGCCTCCAGCGTCGGCGGCGTCAAGGCAGTCCCGGCTGTGCGCGCCCTGGCGAAGAAGCTCAAGATCGACATCACGCGCGTACGCGCTAGCGGCGCCGATGGCGTGGTGACCATGCAGGACGTGAAAAACGCCGCAGCGAACGGCACCGCCGCGCTTGGCGCAGCGCCACCTCGCGCGGTGCCGGCCTCCGCCGGTCGTCATCTCGCCCCTGAACTGCCGCAGCCGGAGCCGGCTCGCACGGCCGTGTCGCTGGCCGGCAAGCCGGTGCGTACCGCACCGCCGAGCGTGCAGGCCAGCGGCCAACCGGAACAGCTCAAGGGCGTGCGCCGTAACATGGCGCGCGTGATGGCCGACGCGCATGCCAACGTGGTGCCCACCACGCTGGTGGACGATGCCGACCTGCACGCCTGGATCGGCAAGCAGGACATCACCGCCCGGCTGATCCGCGCCATCGTCACCGCATGCAAGACGGTGCCCGCACTCAACGCTTGGTTCGACGGCAAGAACCTCACCCGCACCCTGCATCCGCACGTGGACATTGGCATTGCCGTCGATACGGAAGATGGCCTGTTTGTGCCGGCGTTGCGCAATGCCGACGTACTGGACGGCGCCGGCATCCGCGCCGGCATCCAACGCCTGCGTGCGCAGGTGGAAGACCGCACGATTCCCTCCTCCGAACTCAGCGGCTACACCATCAGCCTGTCGAACTTCGGCATGTTCGCGGGTCGTTATGCAACGCCGGTGGTGGTGCCGCCGTGTGTCGCCATCATCGGCGCCGGCAAGCTCAGCCACGACGTCGTCGCGGTGATGGGTGGCATCGAAGTACACCGTCGCATGCCGATCAGCCTTACATTCGATCATCGCGCCGCGACCGGCGGGGAAGCCGCACGCTTCCTGAAGGCGCTGCTGGATGATCTGTCGCTGCCAAACTGATCCATCAAGCCGCTTGGAAATGAAAAAGCGCCCGGTATGGGCGCTTTTTTTGCCACTCAAACCCGCCAACCTCGTATCTTGGTTTTTGTCCAGGTCGCTCCTGGACAAAAGATGACCGAATGCCGTCTCCAACTTTTACTTCAAGCTGCTGCGTAGATCTCGCACCGGTCATCTGATTTTCACTTGCGACACGTCGAACAGTATCTTCGGCCCGGCGACCCTTATTGAGCAGCCAGCGCGGCGATCCTGCAATGAAACAAGTTGAGCGGCACGTCATCCAGCAGGATTTTTTCGTCTTTCTGCCGGGCGCCATCTCTGTAGCCGTCAGGTCCTTTCGCGACCAGTACCTGTCCATCTCCGCTACCCATGATGGCTCCTTCCATCGTGCGGGGCGTGGGCTGCGCCCCATTTCATATCAGCCGTCGGCGTGCCTCGTTTTCGTTAACCGCGCAGACCACCCAGCATGAGGTACTTCAACTCCATGTATTCGTCGATGCCGTATTTGGAACCCTCACGACCAAGGCCGGATTCCTTGACTCCGCCGAACGGAGCCACTTCGGTGGAGATGATGCCCTCGTTGATTCCCACCATGCCGCTTTCCAGGGCGCCGGCCACACGCCAACTGCGCGCCGTGTCGCGCGTATAGAAATAGGCAGCCAGGCCGAAGGGCGTATCGTTGGCCGCCGCCACCGCTTCTTCTTCAGAATCAAAACGGAAACAGGCGGCGACAGGGCCGAAGGTTTCCTCCTGGGCGACCAGCATGTCGTGCCTGGCATTCACCAGCACGGTGGGCTCAAAGAAGGTGCCACCCAACTCGTGCGGCTTGCCGCCGGTCAGGATACGTGCACCCTTGCTCAAGGCATCCGCCACGTGCTGCTGGACTTTGTTCAAGGCTGCCTGGTTGATCAACGGGCCTTGCTCGAAGTCGCCGCTCAAGGCGTTGCCGACGCGCAGCTTGCTTGCGGCGTCGGCGAGGGCCTGGGTAAAGACGTCGTAGATGCCGCTCTGCACGTAGAAACGGTTCACGCATACGCAGGTCTGTCCCGTATTGCGGAACTTGGATGCCATCGCACCGCGTACTGCCGCATCGATATCGGCATCCTCGAACACGATGAACGGCGCGTTGCCGCCCAGTTCGAGCGAAAGCTTCTTCAACGTATCCGAGCACTGGCGTGCAAGCAGCTTGCCGGTGCGAGTGGAGCCGGTAAACGAAAGTTTTCGCACAATGCTCGATCCCGTAAGTACGGCACCGATCGCCACCGCATCACCGGAGACGATGTTGAACACGCCAGCAGGAATGCCCGCCAGTTCGGCCAACGCAGCCAGCGCAAGGGCCGACAGCGGCGTTTCTTCCGAAGGCTTGAGCACCATGGTGCAACCGGCTGCCAGCGCGGGCGCCGCCTTGCGGGTGATCATGGCGAGGGGAAAGTTCCACGGCGTGACGGCAGCGACCACGCCGATCGGCTCACGCACGACCAGCATTCTTGAATGCGGCGACGAACTGGGAATCACATCGCCATAGGTGCGCTTGGCCTCTTCCGCAAACCATTCGAGGAAGCTGGCCGCATAGGCAACTTCACCCCGTGCCTCGGCCAGCGGCTTGCCTTGTTCGCGCGACAGCAGTTCGGCCAGCGCCTCGCGATGTACCAGCATCAGCTCGCCCCAACGACGCACCTTGCTGCCGCGCTCCTTCGCCGTCAGCGCACGCCACGCCGGGAAGGCTGCGGCAGCGGCGTCAACGGCCTGTCGCGCCTCCGCGCCACCCCCTTTGGCCACCTCGGCAATGACGGAGCCGGTCGCCGGGTTATGCACGGGATACGTATCCGCGCCGGTGTGCCAGGTGCCATTGATGTAATGGCCGGTGTGCAGGAGGCTGGTTTCCATACTCCGATCGTGATCGCTCATGCCGTTTTCTCCTTGAGGTTTGCAAACACTCCCTGCGCCGGACGCGGCTCCCGCGCGATACGGCGCCCGGCGGTGTAGTCGTTGATCAGGTCGCACGGGGTGTAGTTGCGATCCAATTCGTACAAATCTTCTTCGTCCAGCCTGGTATCGAGTGCAGCCAGTGCACTGTCCAATTGAGCCGGAGAGTCCGCCCCTACCAGCATGCAGGCGACATGCGGCCGTGCCAGCACCCAGGCTTGCGCGATCTGTGCAGCCGATACGCCATGACGTTTTGCCACCCGGGCGGCGGAAGCGGCGATCGCCAGAGAGGCGTTGTCGCCGTACATCTGCGCGGTGAAGAAATGCGTCTGGTTGCGCGTGGATGTCGCATCGCCGGGAAGCAGGCCGCCGGCCAGCGGGCTGAACGCGGACACGCCGATACCCTGGTCGGCGCAGTATGGAACCATTTCGCGCTCCTCTTCGCGATATGCGAGATTGAGCTGCAATTGCATGTTGATGGGCTTGTCCCAACCATGCCGTTCGCAACTCTGCATGATCTTGGCGAACTGCCAGGTGTACATGGTGGACACGCCGATATAGCGCGCCTTGCCGCTGCGCACGATATCGTTCAACGCGCCCATGGTTTCTTCCACAGGCGTGTTGACGTCGAAGAAATGCAACATGTAGATGTCGACGTAATCCATGCCCAGTCGCACGAGCGAACCATCGATGCCATCCATGATGTGCTTGCGCGAATGGCCGCCAGCATTGGGATGCACCCCCATGTCGTAACCCACCTTGGTGGTGATCACGACTTCCTCGCGCCGTACCAGGCGCCGGAGGATACGACCAACCACTTCCTCGCCCATGCCGATGGAATAGAAATCGGCCAGGTCGATGAAGTTGACACCCGCCTCCAGCGCGCGCCGTACGATCGGCTCGCTCCGCGCCTCATCGAAAATCCACGGCTTCCACTGTGGCGTACCCATGTTCATAGTGCCGAGGCACAACCGCGATACTTTTAGGCCGGATTGGCCAAGACGTATGTATTGCATGCGGTCTCCCGATATCCTTCAGGCCTTGGGCGTATAGAACGAATTGCTGACGTTGGCCGCCGCCGAGAACACTTCCTTGCTGTTCGGCAGGCCCAGCATGGCGGCGCGGATAGCGCTTTTGCAGGCGCGATAGTTGTTCTCGTAGACGACATCGAGATCATCGCAAGCGGGATTCACCCAATTGGCCGAAACGATGACCCAATCATTGTCTGCTTCGGGTGGCAACATACCCTCTTCCAGCGACTCCGCAACCGCCTTGGCGATGCCCGCCTGCGAGGCACCCCAGGTAGCGTTGCCATGGAATTCGTTGGCGATCGGCGCCTTGTTGACGTACAGCGTCAGCGGCTTGGCTGGCACGCCCGGACGGGCAATGATCACGAATGGTGCGTGCCCGGTGGAAGGTGTGGCCAGTGCGGTGGCGAACGCTTGCCCCGCGGGGCCATTGCGAGGGCCAAGCAGCACATTGATGTGCGCGAGGTTGACCCCAAGCCCTTCGAATCCTTCACCGATGTAAAGCAGTTTGCTATCCGTTGCGCTCACGTCTTCCGCCATTCAAAAACTGTCGAAGGATCGATTGTGCGGCGTTTGCAGCGGATAAGTGAGTCAACTTGCGCCGATATGGCCCTCGGCGATTGCTGTATGTGCCGTGCTGCCATCCCTACACAAACTCGTATCTTTTACCGCTGCAATACAGCAGACCAAGCTTTTCACGCTGCCACCGGCATACTGGTGTTCAGCACCATGCAGAGCACATGCCATGCACCATGCAAGCCTCCGTCAAGCAGTTTCCGCAGAGGTCTGCAACGGTAGGCGCATGAGCACTTCCAAGCCGCCATCTCGCAGGTTCCGCGCTGTCACCTCGCCGCTGTGCGCCTGCATGACCCGTTGCACGATCGCCAATCCCAGGCCGTGGCCACTGGCTTGCGCTGCATTCGTACCGCGGAAGAACGGCCGGAACATGAGCTGCAGCTCTTCTTCCGGCACGCCGGGACCATGATCGCGAACCTGCAGTTCGGCCAAGGCGTCGCGATGTCGCAGATCGATCTGCACGACGCCGTCGGGTGGACTGAACTTGATCGCATTGGCGATCACGTTATCCAGCGCGCGCTCCAGCAGGATGCCACTGCCCTGTACTTCGATCGGTCCATCATCGGCCATGTGCAAGACGACGCCGCGCGCTTCGGCATCAATGTGCGCCGCGGCGACGCGATCCCTGGCCAGCGCAACCAGGTCGACCGGTTCACGCACCATCCCCGGCAAGCCGCCTTCGAGCCGCGATAACGCCAACATCTCCGCCGTGAGGCGATCCATGCGGGAGATCTCGCGCTCGGCGCGCTGGAAATGCGCCGCAGCCTCATGCGGGTCCGCGCTGTGCTGGGCCAGATCCAAAATCAGATGCAGGCGTGCCAGCGGCGAACGCAATTCGTGCGACAGATCCTGCAACACGCCACGATCGTGCGCTACCAGATGCTCGATGCGCTCGGCCATGCCGTTGAAATCGCGTGCAAGCTGACCAAGCTCGTCATGTTTGTTGCTCCAGCGCCGGTCCACGCGCGTGGCAAATTCACCGGTGGCCATCTTGTGGGTCGCCACGCGCATCGCCTCGACCGGCCGCGACACACTGCGCGCCACCCACCAGCCGATGCCGGCGATCATCAACAAGGAAAGCCCCAACTGCACGCCGAGCAGTATCTTGCCGCGTGTCCGCGGCGGAATGCGCGAGCGCGAACTGCTTACCGCCACCAGTTGCCGTGCGTGGCCGTCGCTGCCGGTCACATTCTGCACGGCCACGTAGAAACCGGGCCATGGATTCATCGCAATGTCGTGGCCGGACGACAGCCAGGCCGGCAACACGTCGCGCACCGATGGCGGCAGCCGTATCTCGCGCAAGGGCTCGCCGTTTTCGTATAGCGTGGCATCCACGCCTTGTTCGCGCTGTTGTCTTACCCATGCGTCCAGGCCGACGCTCCCATCCGTTTCATAAGCCTGGTCGGCGGCCTGCGCCAAAGCCGACCAGTCGAAATCCTGTTGCATCGAGAAGGTGATGAAGCTGCGCGTCAGCAAGCCGCCAAGCATCAGCACCAGCACGTTGGCGATGCAGACGGAAACCAACAGACGCCAGAACAGGGGGCTGCGAAACGGACTCTTGAATGAATTCATGTCGACGCCGCGCTATGGGGTATCAGCACGTAGCCCGCACCGCGTACCGAATCGATGCGTGGCGCTTGTGCCGATGCTTCTGCCAGCTTGTGGCGAAGCCGGCTGACGTGCACGTCGATGCTGCGGTCGAAGCGCTCCAGTTCGCGTCCCAGCGCCACGCGTGTCAGCGAGGTCTTGTCAATCACTTCCCCGGCGCGCTGCGCCAGCAACAGCAACAACGCGAACTCGGCGCCGGTGAGGTTGAGCTCCTGCTCGCCCGCGTACGCACGCCGCTCACCGGGCAGCAAGCGCAAGACGCCGGCTGTCAACGTCCCCACGCTTTCCACCGTGTGACGGCGCAATTGAGCGCGCACGCGCGCCAACAATTCGCGTGGCAAACAAGGCTTGGAGAGATAGTCGTCTGCGCCCAATTCCAGCCCGACCACACGATCCACCGGCTCGCCGCGCCCGGAAAGCATGATTACCGGCAAACGGTACTGCGCGCGCAAATCGCGCAAGGTATCCAGGCCGCTGCGGCCCGGCATCATCACATCGAGAATCAACAGATCAGGGCGCAAGGCCGGATCACGCAGCCGTGATAGCACGCCTTCGCCGTCGTGCACCACGTCGACCTGCAGGCCTTCGCGCTGCAAGTATTCGGCGAGCAGCGAACACAGCTCGCGATCATCATCACCAATCAGTATTCGGGACATTAGCCAGACCGTCGACGGTACGTTCTTACTATCGCATGACAACGGCGGCCTGCCGCCTGTCGCTTGCACCGGGCTGACTTTACCCTTCTTTACACCGCGGCAAAGGTCTTAAACCCGCTCCTGCTTTCCAATAGTCACAAGCAAACCCTCCACCCCAGCAGGAGCTTTACCATGCGTAAGTCGATCACCCTGTCGCTCATTCTTTCCGCCGCACTCGGCGTGTCTGCGCTGGCCGTCGCCCAGGGCGGCCCCGGCTTCGGCCCCGGCCCGCACGGCCATCACCGCGGCGCCGAAATGGCCTTCCGCGGTTTGAATCTCACCGATGCGCAGAAGACCCAGATCAAGCAGATCGTGCAGCAGAGTTTTGCCTCGATGAAGTCACAGGCCCAGGCCGTGCGCCAGCAGCGCGAAGCGTTCGAAGCGCTGTCGCCGAATGCGTCCAACTACCAGTCCGCCGCGGCCAGCCTGGCCCAGGCTGAAGCCAACTTCACCAGCGCCCGCATCACTGCCCGGGCCGCGGTCACGGCGCAGATCTACAACACCGTGCTGACCAGCGCGCAGCAGAGCCAGTACGCCAGCAACAAGGCCGCCTTCCAGGCCCGCAAGGCGCAGTGGCAGCAGTTCAAGGCCGAACACCCGGTGCCCTCAAGCACTGGCTCAGCCCAATAAGACGTGGCAAGGCATAACAACAAGAAGCTCGGTTAGCGAATATTAGCGGACGTTCTAGCCGATCACCCTGAGCGACCGCCGCTGCACCGGCGGTCGCTTTTTTTTACGACCGGCCCCCATCGATGTTTCACATCGCAGCGGCGAGGCACTGTCATGCAGCTGTCGTGCGTAGCCCTTAGCTTTTATGGCGCTGACCACCGAGGGCAAGCTCATGCAGACCGAAGCGACTGCTGTCAGTGCCGCCACCTCCACCCAGGGTTCCGGACGCCTATTGGGCATTCTGTTTGGCCTGATCCTGCTGGTGGGTGCAGGCTATGCCGGCCTGCATCTCGTCGCCGATCTCTCTATCGTGCGCGCGCATTCGGCGACTCCGTTCATCCTGCTGGGTGTGGCCTTGCTGATTGCCCTCGGCTTTGAGTTCGTGAATGGCTTTCACGACACGGCCAATGCCGTCGCCACGGTGATCTATACGCACTCCCTGCCCGCCAATCTGGCGGTGATCTGGTCGGGCATTTTCAACTTCCTGGGTGTACTGACATCTTCAGGCGCGGTCGCCTTCACAGTGGTATCGCTGCTGCCAGTGGAACTGATCCTGCAGGTAGGTAGCGAGGCCGGTTTTGCGATGGTGTTCGCGCTGCTGTTCGCGGCCATTCTTTGGAACCTCGGCACGTGGTATTTCGGCCTGCCGAATTCGTCTTCGCACACCCTGATCGGTTCGATCATCGGCGTGGGCCTGGCCAACCAGCTCACGGCGGCCAAGACCGGCACCAGCGGCGTGGATTGGAATGCCGCCATCGGCGTGTTGCGCGGCCTGGTCTTCTCGCCCATCGCCGGCTTCCTGCTGGCCGGCCTGCTGATGCTTTTGGTGAAGACGCTGGTCAAAATCCCTGCGTTATACCGCGCACCGGAAGGGCACAAGCCGCCGCCGTGGCCGATCCGCCTGTTACTGGTGCTCACCTGCACCGGCGTCAGCTTCAGCCATGGCTCCAACGATGGCCAGAAGGGCATGGGCCTGATCATGCTAATCCTGATCGGTACGGTGCCTACTGCTTATGCCTTGAACGGCGCGGTATCCGGCGGTCAGGTGCAGACCTTCCATCAGGTGACGGCGCACGCCCAGCAAGTACTGGATGCCATCGATCACGGTACTCACGTGAACGGCAATCCGCGCGACCTCGTCACGACGGCGTTGCAACAACGCAAGCTTCAGCCCGAGACGATTCCTGCGCTGTCAGCTCTTCTGGCCAATATCGACCAGCAAGTGGGCAACCGATCTTCCTTGCGCTCAGTGCCGCAGGACCAGATGGGCAACGTGCGCAACGACATTTACCTAGCCAATGCAGCGATTCCCTTGGTGCTGGCGCAACCCGGGCTGAGCAGTGACCAGAGCACGACACTTACGACTTGGCGCGGCCTTGCCGTCAAGGCTACGCAATTCATTCCCGTGTGGGTAAAGGTCGCCGTGGCACTGGCACTGGGTCTTGGCACCATGGTGGGTTGGAAGCGCATCGTGGTGACGGTCGGCGAGCGCATCGGCAAGGAACATCTGACCTACGCACAAGGTGCATCGGCCGAACTGATCGCGATGGGCTTGATCCAAGCCGCCGACATGTATCACTTGCCGGTCAGCACCACGCACGTACTGACCTCCGGCGTCGCCGGAACGATGGCGGCAAACGGCTCCGGCCTGCAATGGGCCACTGTGCGCAATCTGCTGATGGCGTGGGTGCTGACCTTGCCGGCGTCGATCGTGCTGGCAGGCGTGCTCTTCGTTGCGCTCAAGCATCTGTTCTGAGCACGACTGCTCAGCTCGCACAACAAGCAGAAAACATCGTATTGGCGATCCAAGCACGTCGCTGAACCAACGCAACATTTCTTTGCGTTTTGCCACGTCACTTTCACGCATGGCCTGTTGCCATGTACACGCGGATCGATAGTGATGCGCCCTGCTTGCTTCCCTTCAATGTCGGCAGGCAGTCCATAGCTCCAAGGAGATTGCCAATGCGTAACCATTCCCATCTGCGCAAATCCCTGATCGCCACTGCAGTGATGATGGCCTTTGCCGCCATGCCATTCTCCCTGATGGCACAGAGCACGTCGCCATCATCCATGCAGCAGTCGACGTCCAACACCGACCAATCGACGATGTCCCCCAGCAACGAGACGGTGCCCGGCAAAGTCGACGATGGCTGGATCACGACCAAGGTGAAATCCAAGTTTGCCGCCGCCAAGGGCGTGCGGGCGAAGGACATTTCGGTGAGCACGACCGATGGCAAGGTAACCCTGACCGGCACGGCCACGTCCAAGACGGAAAAGAACCATGCCATCCGTATCGCCAAGGGCGTGAAGGGTGTGAAGAGCGTGGATGCTTCGGGCTTGACCGTGAGCGAGGCAGGTTCGACACCCTCGTCGAACGACTCTTCCAGCAGCAGCAAATAATGCGCGCGGCCCATCCTTTCCCCATCTGCGGGGAAGGGATGGGTCTTGCTTACTCGCTCTGTTCCTGCTCGGCGAGCGAGTCCAGCGCTGCGCGCAAATAGTGCAGCGCTTCATCGCGCTCGGCTTCATCCGCATACTCGGGCGCGGTGGCGACCGGCTCGCCATCCAGCTCCAACACCAGTGAGCGTGCCAAGCTGTGCACGTTTGCAGCGGCGCCGCCGAGTGTCTTCAGCCGCTTCTGGATCGCACCCGCTTCTTTGGGGTCCTTGAAGGATTTGGACAGCAGCAGCTCTTCGCCTTCCGAGGAAAACAGGCGGAAGCGGAAGCTGCCGTCGCTGTCGCGGAAACTGGCAAAACGCGGCGGCCTGGCGGCTTTCGGCATCGGCTTGGCCTTACCGGCCATTGCACCGCTCGATGACATCGCGCGCAAGCCCACAGCGTCGCGCAATGCTGCGATTTTGAGGCCGGCAATCACACGCGCCTTGCGCGCGCCTTCGCGCAGGATGCCTTCGATATCGGCAGGACGCGCGATCAGCTGTTCATAGCGCTCGCGCATCGGCGCGATGTCGGCTTCCAGGCGCTCGTACAGCACCTGCTTGGCTTCACCCCAGCCAATGCCCTCTTCCAGCGCGCGGCGGAACGCATTGCTTTCGGCTTCACTGGCAAAGGCACGGAAGATGGTGAACAGCGACGAGCTTTCCGGATCCTTGGCCTCGCCCGGCATACGCGAGTCGGTGACGACGCGCATGACAGTGTCGCGCAACTGCTTGGCGCCACCGGCAAACAAGGGAATGGTGTTGTCGTAGCTCTTGGACATCTTGCGGCCGTCCAGCCCCGGCAGCGTGGCGACCTGCTCCTCGATCACCACCTCCGGCAACACGAACAATTCGTGGCCGTAAATATGATTGAAGCGCTGTGCGATATCGCGCGCCATCTCGATATGCTGGATCTGGTCGCGGCCCACCGGTACCTGTTGCGCATCGAAGGCGAGAATGTCCGCCGCCATCAACACCGGATACATATACAAGCCGGCGGTAATGCCTGCATCGGGGTCTTCGCCCGCGTCAGTGTTTTTGTCCACCGCAGCCTTGTAGGCGTGCGCACGATTGAGCAGACCCTTGGCGGTAACGCAGGTCAGCAGCCAAGTGAGCTCCGGAATTTCCGGTATGTCGGACTGCAGATAGAACGTCGCCCTGTTCGGATCCAAGCCTGCGGCCAGCCAGGTCGCGGCAATTTCCAGCCGCGAACGTTCGATGCGCGCCGGATCGTCGCTCTTGATCAGCGCGTGATAGTCGGCCATGAAGAAGAACGCATCGACATCGGCCCGCTGGCTGGCGGCGATCGCCGGCCGGATCGCACCGACGTAGTTGCCCAGATGCGGCGTACCGGTGGTGGTGATGCCTGTAAGGACGCGTGTTTGCATGCGGCAATCCGAGAAAGATCAGACACCCGCGCACCTTGCGCGGGCGAAATTGTGAGTTTAAGGACTTTAATCCGGTTCGCGCATCAAGGTGGACTTGCCGAACAGCGACTCGACCAGTTCCACCGCCAGCCGCGCCGTGCGGTTGCGCTTGTCGTAGGCCGGGTTCAGTTCGACGATATCCAGCGAGCCCAGGCGACCGGCATCGGCGATCATTTCCATGCACAGCTGCGCTTCGCGATAGGTCGGGCCACCACGCACGGTGGTGCCTACGCCGGGCGCGATGGAAGGATCGAGAAAATCGACATCGAAACTCACGTGCAGATGGGTGTTCTCGTCCAGGCCGTCCAGCGCTTCTTCCATCGTGCGCTTCATGCCCACTTCGTCGATGTGGCGCATATCGTAGATATCCATCTTGGCCTGGCGCACGAGCCGCTTCTCGCCTTCGTCCACCGAGCGGATGCCGATCTGGCGGAATACGTCGGGCGTCACGGCCGGCACCTGGTCGCCGATTTCCACCAGCTCACGCGGCCCGTTACCGCACAGGCACGCCACCGGCATCCCGTGGATGTTGCCCGAGGGCGTCACGCGGGAGGTGTTGAAGTCGGCATGTGCATCCAGCCACAACACGCGCAGCTTGCGGCCCTGCTCGCGGCAATGGCGCGCGACGGCACTGATCGAACCAATCGCCAGGCAATGGTCGCCGCCCAGCATGACCGGCAGGCGGCCGGCCTGCAGTTCCTGGTGGATGGCCGTGTGCACGGCCAGATTCCAGGCGATCACTTCCGGCAGGTGCCGATAACCGTTCTCCGGCGGCTGCCAGGGGTTCATCGGCCCATGCAGATTGCCGCGATCGATCACCTCCATGCCACGCCGGCGCAATTTCTCCCCCAGTTGCGCCACGCGCAGGGCCTCCGGCCCCATCGACGCCCCGCGATGCCCGGCGCCGATATCGGTCGGCACGCCCACCAAGGCAACCACCTGTTTTTTCATGCCACTTTGCTCGTGCTTTTTTAGCGGGATGCAAGTGTAGCCGGTCGAAGCGGCATGGGCTTACCCCATGGATAGCGGCGAGGATATTGCCAATCAGTCAGCAAACTGGGTATCGAATACGGCCCTGGTTATTGTGCGAAGCGACAAGCGTAGCCAGAACGACGACATCCAACTCGCCAAGAAGCTCGCCAAACAATGGAGCGAATGACCATGACCGAGAAGCTGACCCCTTCGACCCCGCTGAACCACTACAGGACAATGAAGCCACCGCCATCTACATGGACGGCGTATTCGAGACGGGGGATGCCAGTTACATTGCGCACGCACTGGGGGTCGTGGCTCGTGCGCACGGCATGACGCAATTGGCTCGTGAAACCGGACTGGCCCGCGAACAGCTCTACCGCTCTTTCAGCGAAGGCGGCAATCCCACCCTGAAGACCACGCTGGCCGTTATGAAGGCACAGGGCCTCGACCTGATCGCCAAGCCGCATACTTCCAAGGTGAAACCTGCACCGCGCAAACGGGTTACGCGCACTGCGCCACCGAAGTCAGCTACCCGCTGACGAGCCCCTGCGCAGCAATCTCGCTTGAAAACCTTGGTGCCGACAGTCTGACTCGAACAGACGACCTACCGCTTACAAGGCGGTTGCTCTACCAACTGAGCTATGCCGGCGCTGGGCCGCCGATTCTACTCAAAAACAACCCGTGCTGTGCGAGCCGATCGCCGGATCATGGATACGACTACGCCAATCGAAGTGCTGGCTGTCGGTCGGCATCAGGTCCAGCCAGTATTCGGGCACGGTTTCGGTGCGCTCGCTCATCTGGACCGGAAAGCCGGCCGCGGCGATCTCGTCGCGCCGCTTGCGTGCGTTGGCGGGGTCCTTGAACAGACCCAGCGAGACTGTGTTCTGGTTGTCGCCTGCGCTCACCACGAAATAATCCTGGATATTGCGCGCCCCGAGCTGACGGGCTTGCGCCAGGGCGGCTGCATGATTCGGACTGGGTGGCAGGTGCACCCACCAGCCGCGTGTCTGGGTGGTCTGTTCCTGGCGTGCACGTGCGCGCAATAGCTGCGGGCCGAGCGCGCTGCGGGCGATACGCAGGTCCTCCTGCGTCGCAAACGGCCCTAGCGCCATGCACGCGTAGCTGAGCGCATTGGCGCTGGGCGGTGAGGCCGCCGCCGCGTTCGCGCCTACCGGCGAAGTCGATGCTGGCGCTGGCGCGGCAGCCGCGGCCGGCGGCGCCACCGAAGCGGCGTGGGCCACCGTGGTGGCCGGTGGCGGCAGTTCGGAAAGCAGATGCAGCTTGGGCACGCCGGGATCGGTGGCAAAACCGGCATGCGTGTCGTTCTGGCCCAACAACAGCCACGCGCCCACGGCGATATTCAAAGCGATCAGCAGCACGAACAGCAGGCGCAACACCATCGAACCATTCCCCCCTCGGATAAGCGATTCTAGGAGGACGCAGGCGTTGCCGCCCACACATCGAGCCCGCGCAGCACGCTGTCGGGGGCAAGCTCCGCCGGCACGCCCAGCAACGGCAGCAAACTGGCGGCATCACCGCCGTCCAGCAGCAGGCGCTGGATGCCGCCCGCGGGCGTGGCGAGTTTGGTGGCAAAGCGTTCGATCAAGGCGGCGACCGCCTGCCAGCAACCCGAAACGACCGCATCGGCGGTGTTGTCGGCGATATCGCGAATGGCGCCGGGCTGATACGGCTTCACCCGCGCTGTCGCACCGTACAGCGCCTGCTGCATCAGCAACGGCCCCGGGGCGATCAGGCCACCCAAGTGCCGGCCATCCGCGGTCAGCGCATCCAGCGTGAGTGCCGTGCCGATGCCGGCCAGCACACAGGGGGATGCTTCCGATGCATGCGCCGCCACCATGGCAAGAAAGCGATCCACGCCCAGGCGCTGTGGCTCGGCATAGGCGATACGTACGCCGCACGCTTCGGCCGGCGTACGCACCCACGCCACCTGCCGTGCGAAGACCTCCATCACGACACGTTCGATCTGCGCTTCACGCGCGGCGTCGACCACCGATGCGCCAAATATCTGCTGCAACTGCCTTGGTGGCCGCCATGCCTGTGCCAGCGCGGCAGCAACATCTTCTTCCCATGCCACCGCGCCACGCGCCACCCAGCTATCGGCGCTGACGATGGCCCATTTCAGGCGAGTATTGCCAAGATCGAGCAGCAGCCTCATGCGCGCCGCACCGTGACTTCGGCGCTGTCGATACCGCACAGGCCCGCCGCCGTCTGCAATTGCAGCGCACCGCGTATATCGATGCCGGCGCCGATGCCATCCAGTTCGCCGAGCGCGCCGCTTACACGCAGCGGCACGCCACGCAATGCATCGTGTTCTGCATAGTCGTCCAGAAAGGCCCCGAAACCCTCGCGTTCGAATTGCGCGAGACCGTCCACCAGACTGGTGATCAAGGCGGCAGCCACCGCGTTGCGATCAGGCGGCGCACCCTGGACCAGGGTGGCCAGATCATAGGCAGGCTGCCCGGCCTGCTCGCGCAACGCATCGGTCAGACGCACATTGAGGCCGATGCCGATCACTGCCGCGCACGGCCCTTGGTATTCCCCGCTCAGCTCAACCAGGATGCCGGCCAGCTTGCCACCGCCGGCGAGCACATCGTTGGGCCATTTCAGGCGAGCGCCATCCACGCCGAGGGCATGCAGCGCACGCAACACGATCACCCCGGTAGCCAGCGACAAGCCGGACAGCGCTGCAAATCCTGCCTCGAACCGCTTCAGGCACGAGAGGTAGATGTTCAAGCCGGGCGGCGAAAGCCAGCTGCGCCCGCGCCGGCCGCGGCCGGCCGTCTGGGTCTCTGCCATGATGATGCTGAGATCGGCGGCGGCATTGCCGCGTCGCTGCAATTCGCTCGATGTGGAATCGATCTCCCAATGCACTTCGAGCGCCCCCAAACGCCGCGCCACTGCTGCCGGCAAGGCCGCGCGAACGGCGGAGTCCTCCAGCATCTGGATCGCCCACGGCAACCGATAGCCGGCGGCTCCCGCAGATTCGATCGGCACGCCGCGTTGGCGCAACGCCTCGACCTGTTTCCAGATCGCGGCACGGGTAATACCCGCTTCGGCGGCCAGACGGGAGCCGGAAAGCGTCTCCCCGGAAGCCAGGACGGCCAGGAGCTGTTGCGGCTGCATGGTCTTAACGATCCAGGAAACAGACGACCGAACGGGGTCGCGAGGCAGGGAAAAGGCGATATGACATGCATAAATTCTAAGCCAGCAGCCACGACGGAAAGGGCACTGGCATCCAGACGGTGTTTCTGGGACCATCCAGCGGCTAGGCTTAACGCCTTGGGGGCTTTGATCGCCATGCGCGCCACTTCATTGCTGCTCGTCTGCCTGCTGGGCCTCGGCGCCGCCGCCAATGCGGTGGCCGCCGGCGGTGCTGTGGCTGCAGGCGGCTCCAACACCGGCGCGGGCTGCACGGAACACAACGGCAACGGCGAGCATGGCAACGGCCATGACGCGTCCCCCTCCAACGGCGATGCGATGAACGTGCCGCGCAGCGGCGGGTCATCGTCGTCCCAGTCGTCCGGCGGCAACCATTCCGGCAATTCGGGGGGCGGCAGCATGGACGACAATGCCTCCCGCTTCGGCAGCGGCGACGCGTCGCCCGATGGCTCTTCCCACGGTTCGTCCGGGCTCAGCTGGCAATCGCTCCTGCCCGGCTCGATCCAGTAACCACTTCATGGTTTCGACATCTCAGGTCGGCGGCAGCGCCACGCTGAACCGCGCCCCGCCGAATTCCGGCGAGCGATCCACGGTCAACTCGCCGTTATAGGCGCGCACGATGTCTTGCACGATCGACAGGCCGATGCCATGGCCTTTCACGCGCTCGTCACCGCGCACACCGCGTTGCAGGACCTTCTCGACTTTGTCTTCTTCAATACCGGGGCCGTCGTCTTCCACGCTGAACAGCAAGCCTGCCCGCGGACGGCCCGGTTGACGCTGCACCTTCACCACCAGCAGCACATGGTGGCCGGCCCACTTGAAGGCGTTCTCCAGCAGGTTGCCCATCAGTTCCAACAGATCGCCCTGCTCGCCATAGAACGCCGCGCCGTCCTCGATATCGAACTCACACAGCACGTTCTTCGCCGCGTAAACCTTCTCCAGGCTTTGCACCAGATCCTCCGCATGGCCGGCGATCGGTACGGCGGCGGCGGCAAACGTCTGGCGTCCGGTGGTCGCCGCGCGCGCGAGCTGGTAGGCGACCAGTTCATCCATGCGGCGCACCTGATCCAGCACCGGTGCGCGTACGGGGGACGGCAGCTCGCTGGCCTCCACCTGTGAGCGAATCACCGCCAGCGGCGTCTTCAAGCTGTGCGCCAAATCGGCGAGCGTATTGCGATAACGCGTGCGCTGTTCGCGCTCGCTATCGATGAATGCATTGATACGCCCGGTCAGGCCGGTGAGTTCGATCGGGTACTGGCTGTCCAGGTGATCGCTCTGGCCGCGTTCGACGCGGCTCATGTCGCTGGCGACCTTGCGCAAGGGCGTAAGGCTCCAGCGCAGCAGCAACAGTTGCAGCACGATCAGCATCACGCCCAGCGTGGCAAGCCAGCCGACCAGGCTGCGCCGATAAACGGTGGTGTTGCTTTCCAGTTCGTCTTCGGTCTGCGCCACCGTAAAGGTGAGGTGCACCGACGGACGGTCCGGCACATCCAGTGCCACGCCGAAGCTGTAGTAATAAAGCCGCCCGAGTTCCGTGTCCACCGGGCCGATGAACTGCGACTGCCCCGGCTGCAGTGGGTGCAGGAAACTGAAATCCCGGCCTAGCGCAGAGGATGATTCCCAATGGAAGCCGTCACCCAGCACCACGGCATACAAGCCGGAACCAGGGCGCGAGAACATCGGATCGGGCGGTGTATCCGGCATCAACGGCGTGCCGTCGCGCCGCGCATCGGTCCCGGCGATATAGGTGATTACGTAATCGTGCAGGCGGCCCTGCAGTTTGTTGAGTTCGCTGGCGTTGTAGGTGCGCGACAAGGTCCAGCCGATGGCGCCCAGGAAGGCGGCCAGCACCAGGCCGGTAGTAAGCGCTGCACGCGCCGCCAGCGAGAACGGGCGGCGCGCGGCTGCATCATTCGTCTTCGCTGCGAGGGATGGCAAAGCGGTACCCGCGTCCACGCACCGTCTCGATCGGTTTCAGCGTACCTTCCGGATCCAGTTTCCGGCGCAGGCGGCCGATGAAGACCTCGAGCACATTCGAATCGCGATCGAAATCCTGTTGATAGATGTGCTCGGTGAGGTCGGCTTTGGACACCAGCTCGCCCGCGTGGAGCATCAGGTATTCCAACACCTTGTACTCATAGCTGGTGAGATCCACCGGCTTGCCTTCCACCCCCACGGTTTGCGCGGTGGTATCGAGCTTGATCGGCCCGCAGGCCAGCACCGGCTTGGACCAGCCGCTCGCGCGGCGCACCAGCGCATTGATGCGCGCCAGCAACTCTTCGACATGGAACGGCTTGACCAGGTAATCATCGGCGCCGTGCTTCAAGCCTTCCACCTTGTCCTGCCAGCTGCCGCGCGCGGTGAGGATCAGGATGGGATAACGCTGGCCGGCTTCGCGCAGCGACTTGACCAGGTCCATGCCCGACATCTTGGGCAGGCCAAGGTCGATGATGGCCAGGTCGAACGGCACTTCGCGGCCGAGATACATGCCTTCTTCGCCGTCCTGGGCGGTATCTACGGCAAACCCGTCGCGTTTGAGTCGAGCCGCCAGCGTCTCGCGCAGCGGCGCTTCGTCTTCGACCAGGAGGATGCGCATCAGTGTTTCTCCTTTTTGCTCCCGCCGTTGGGAGACTTCTTGGTGGATTGTGCCGCAGGCGGCACATGGGTGGCATCAGCCGGCACCGCGATGACGCGCACATGCCCTTCGGGCGTGAGCACCTTGATGCGATACTCCACCCTGCGCCCGATATGACGTGGTTCGGCCGACAGCACCTTGCCGCCGACCCGTTGCTGTACTTGCGTAACGGCCTGGTCCAGGCTCATGCCACCTGGCGGAGGCGATGACTGGGCGGCGGCCGCACCGGCCACCAACAGCCCGGCTGCGGCCATCCATGCGAGTTGCTTCAAAGCCATATTCCCTTGGGTTGCACGCCGGAGCATTCCGGCCGACGGGACATACTGCTCAACCCGGGCTGAATAATGACCGGACGGCTGAACGGGCCTTCACGCCGCGGCCAGTACCGGCGTCATCGCCTGTTCGATCAGCGCCCATCCCGCCCCGTCCCGATGCGCGCCCTCGCTCAGGATGCGCCGGAAACCACGCGCCCCCGGCTCGCCCTGGTACAAGCCCAGCAAGTGGCGTCCGATGTGCTTGAGCGCCGTGCCCCTGGCCAGCTCCGCTTCCACGTAGGGCCGCATGTGCTGCAACACGCTTTCACGCGAGGGCAGCGGCACGCCATGCAACGCCTGCTCGACCCGGGCGAGCACATAGGGATCGTGATAGGCCGCCCGCCCCAGCATCACGCCATCCACATGCAGCAGATGCTCGCGCACCGCATCCACGGTGGTAATACCGCCATTGATCACCACCACCAGCTGCGGGAATTCGCGCTTCAGGCGATACACGCGCTGGTAGTCCAGCGGCGGGATTTCGCGGTTCTCCTTTGGCGACAAGCCCTTCAACCAGGCCTTGCGTGCATGCACCACCAGCACTTCCACGCCGGCCTCCAGCATGGTCTCGGTGAAGTGCTGCAAATCGGCGTATTCGTCCTGGTCGTCCACGCCGATACGGCATTTCACGGTCACCGGCACGGATACCGCATCGCGCATCGCCTTCACGCAATCGCTCACCAACACCGGTTCGCGCATCAGGCATGCACCGAAGCGCCCGGACTGCACCCGATCGGAAGGACAGCCCACGTTGAGATTGATCTCGTCATAACCGGCCTCCGCACCGTGACGCGCCGCTTCCGCCAGCTCCTGCGGATCGCTGCCGCCGAGCTGCAAGGCTACCGGATGCTCCTGCTGGCTATGCTCCAGCAAGCGCAACTGCTTGCCACGCACCAGCGCCGCGCTGGTGACCATCTCGGTGTACAGGCGGGCGTGCGGCGAAAGCAGTCGGTGGAAATAGCGGCAGTGCCTGTCCGTCCAGTCCATCATGGGCGCTACGGACAGGTGCCAGTCGTTCGGGTTGAGGCTGTGCATGGTGCGTAGTTTACCTGTACGGCGATAACAGCATCTTTTGTGAAAGCATCAAGGCGCGCCTACGAACACCGCCGGATTTGCCTTCTTCAGCACGTTGTACGGAATCACCGCCCAATCGACATCCTCGCAACCCTGTTGCATCTGGCTGAAGCCTGGCTGCAGTTGCAATCTCTCATCGGTCAACCACTAGCTGACGATCTCCCATACATCGGCTTGTTCCGTAGCGGCGGTGGCGCTGGCGGCCACGCTCGAGACGACAAGGAGCGCCGCTTGCATTGCACAGATGACCATTCATTTGGATCGCATCCTTGCCCGTCCTTGCTCGCCTCAACCAACCGTGACGTCACTGCGCATCACTAGCTGTCGGGCCTGGTCCGAGGCGCAGCGAATCGGCCATCTGCTTGATCACCGACGACCATCGGGCCTGTTCGTGGGCAGCGTAGTCGAAGCGCACGGTTGCCAAAGTGTCAGCGTGGATGATGATTTTCTCGTACACGATACGGCCCTCCGGGCTCAGGCAGGAATACGCCACCAGGTCGGGCTTGCTGACCTTGTAAGTGACTTTTCCCTTCGCACAATCCTCTTTCAGATTCCATTGCAGCATTTCCGCCGGCGACTGCTCCAAGGCGTTGTAGCTGCCATACGCGCGGATATCCGCATCGTCCACGTTGGATGCAAACCGCAAACCATCCCCGTCGTCTGCCTCCTGTCCCGGAAGCAATAACTTGTCCGGATAATCAACGGCGAAGTCGAAACGGACGTTGTGATACGTCGCCGTACTGCTCGATGAGGGAACCGCCCGCGTCGAGCCGTTGACCTCTGTTACTGGCGACGGCACACCTGCGCGCAATGCCTTTTGCGGATGGACGATGCCATGCGTCGCCCTCGAGGAATGGTCGAAGGAAATCGACATCGTATAGATCGCGATACCCGAAACCACCAGCAGCAGGGCCACACCGATGACCCATGCTTTCTTCCCAAAAAACATCCCTGCTCTCCCCTGCAAATGAGCAAACACTACCAGTAAATCGATAATCGATTCCTTGCCATTGGCACTCAAGGAACCTTGCACGCCGGCAACAGTCCCATCCCGGACGGATCGAAGGGGATGCAGGACTTGCCACTTGCAAACATGATTTCATCACCGCACGCCGATGCATGGCGCAAGTTCGTGACACGCAGCGGCGTCATGGCCTTTGTGTTGCCTTGGCATCTGATGCTTTTGCTGGTGTTGCTGCGTCCTCCTTTACCTTGGCTTTGGCGCCGGCCTCCATGCCTGGCCAAGGAACGCATGCTGCGGATAGAACTGCTGCCTCGCGCCAAGCAACTCGCCACACCTGCACCGACGCCTCCAACCGCTCATACGTCCCACAGGCATGCAGCAATGCCGGCCAAGGCGCCTCACGCCCCCATCGCTCCACCCGCAGCCGTTACTGTCACACCCAACCTCGCTCTGCCCCCACCCGCTACCACCGCATACGGAAATAACCGCTTTAACCACGCCCTCGATGATGCCCAATCCTCCGGGCTGCCACCTCTGCCAGGCGTAAACCTGGTGACCAAAGTGCCGGGCATTCACGTGATGCCGCCGGCCAGTCTCCGAAACCGCCTGCATGCATTGGGCAAGTGGCTCAACTGCAAAAATGCGGTGTTCAAGCGCGATATGACGGATGAAGAACTGCTCAAGCGCGGCTTGACCCGACGGCAAATGGATCAGGCCTATACGGAGCTGGGCTGTCCGTAGCCCTTGTGTGCCCGGCCCCTATCCCCATATGCGAAAGCCATTAATGCGGGACGAGGGCAAATGGCGTAATTTATTCTACTTGTCCCGTGACAAACACGGCGCTCGCACGGCAACGGCTCCCCTGCCCCTCCCCACGAGTCAACCCGCTGTCTGGCACGGCGCGCATTCCATTACCGCTCAACCCGAGAAAACACACCATGGTGGCTTTGGCGACCGAACAAGTTCTTGATGTGCACCACTGGAACGACAGCCTTTTCAGCTTCCGCACCACGCGCGAC
>NZ_DATJMN010000282.1:0-11595 GCF_035508675.1 Dyella sp. | reverse complement strand
CGTAGCTTGTTGCTGCCCACAATGCTGACAATGAAAGCGTGCAATAAAAAAGCTTTTTGACGTCAACCAGATTGCGGGTAGGGAAAAGTTCGCCTCGTTCTCGAAACCACCAGGCCAGCGGCATGGCGATTACCAGCGGCGGTATGGATGCAAGTACGGTCCACGTCGGTCCGAAGTCGCCTGCATGCGCCAAATTGCGATAAGCGAGCGGCACCATTTCGCCAGCTATCAACGCGGGCCAGTAGCGATAAGGCACTAACAAAAGGCAGGCAATGCGCAGCCCGGCAGTGAATGGCCAAGGGGCATTGGAAAATAACCCCACCACGATCAGATAAATCAGTGCGTACCCCGCCGCGATGACTGGATGAATCAACCAATGATTACTCAGCTTGAGCAGCTTTCCTTTGCGCTCCAACAAAGCCGTGCAAGGCGCGGCGCCTTCTTGCCATGGTCTTCCGTTCATTGATTCCGTCCGCGTACAACCGATCACCCAGTGCGCAAACATAAGACGGATATGATGCATCGCCCTATCAGGGAAGGCTGATGATAGTTGCAGGGGATTGGCCGCTTTTCAGTTGCCGAAAGGCGAGCATGTGTCTCGCTCGCGGGCGAAGCCCACGGCCATGGTGTTTTGAACTTGCGACGAAGTACGCCGTAGAAGCGTTACCGCCTGGGAACGATCGTGACGATCAGGCTCGCAGCAGCGCCGGTGTCGCGTTCGCACCGATGGTTTCGATCATCGCTTTCACGATGTGATGATTGCCGGCGATGATATTGCCGCTTTCGGGGATGCCTTCACGCCCCGCAAAATCGCAGTACTGGCCGCCGGCTTCGCGCACCAGCAGTACGCCTGCGGCCATGTCCCACGGTTTCAGGCCGATCTCGAAGAAGCCGTCGTAGCGGCCGGCGGCGGTGTAGGCCAGATCGAGGGCTGCGGAGCCGGAACGGCGGATGTCTTCGGCCTGGCCGAGCAGGGCGCGGGTCATTGCCAGTTGCGAATCCAGGTGCGCCCGCTGGCGATAGGGGAAGCCGGTGCCGATCATGGCGCCGCCCAGGTTTTCGCGCTTGCTGACGCGCATGCGGCGGTCGTTGAGATAGGCGCCATCGCCCTTGCTGGCGGTGAACAGTTCATCGCGCAGCGGATCGAACACCACGGCATACACCGGCTCGCCCTTGTCGAGCATGGCGATGGAAACGCTGAAGTGGGGGATGCCGCGCAGGTAGTTGTGGGTGCCGTCCAGCGGATCGATCACCCACACTAGCGGGCTCTTGCCGATCGCGCCGCCTTCTTCGGCCAGGATGGCGTGGCTGGGGTAGGCGCGGCGCAGTTCCTTGACGATCTCTGCCTCGGCCAGGCGGTCGACCTCGGACGCAAAGTCCATGCGCTGCTTCTCAACGACGTTGAGGCCGTCGATGCGGTTCATGTAACGCAGGATCACGTTACCAGCGGAGCGCGCGGCGCGTACCGCGACGTTGACGGCGGGTCTGGTCATGGCTTTGGCTTGGCAAAAGAACGGGTAGCGATCGGCAATCATAACAGAGCGTCCACGGGGAGGGGCGAGTGATCGCCTGCCGACAGGCTCCTGGTGCCTCGACTATGCTTGCCACCCTCCTGAATGCCTGATGTTTGTCGCATGAATGCTATCGCCGACCTCCCCAGCCGTTTCCGCTTTGTCCTCGTCCGCACCTCCCACCCGGGCAATATCGGCAGCGCGGCACGGGCCATGCGGACCATGGGCTTCACCCGCCTGGAGCTGGTCTCGCCGCATCGTTTTCCCGATCGGGAGGTGTCGGCCATGGCGGCCGGCGCGGACGACGTGCTGGAAGGCGCGCGCGTGCACGCCGGCCTGGTGGATGCCTTGGCCGGGGCGAGTTTCTCGCTGGGCCTGTCCGCGCGGCGTCGCGGGGTGAACCTGCCGGAACTCACGCCGCGCGAAGCGGCCGCACAGGCGCTGGCTGCGGCCGCGCGTGGCGAGCAGGTGGCGCTGGTGTTCGGCAACGAACGCACCGGGCTGGAGAACGAGGAGCTGGCACGCTGCCATGCGATGGTGCGCATTCCCAGCGTGGACGATTTCAGCTCGCTGAATCTGGCGCAGGCGGTGCAGGTGATGGCTTACGAAACGCGCCTGGCGCTGCTCGGCGAGAAGGTGCCGGCGCCGCCGCCGCTGCACGACGAACCCCCGGCCGACGCGGCGCAGATGGAGCGCTTCTTCGAGCATCTGTTGCGGACGCTGGACGATATCGATTTCCACAAGGGGCGCGCGCCGACCATGATCATGCTGCGGCTACGCAAGCTGTTCTTGCGTGCCCAGATGGACGAGCGCGAGCTGCGCATGCTGCATGGGATCCTGGCGGACGCGCAGCGGATGGCGCGGCTGGCCAACGAGAAAAACTAGAGGGCTGGCCGTAGCTTGGGGTGAGCGCAAGCGAACCACAACGCGGCGTTCTCTGCATGGCAACGTTGGGGTTCGCTTGCGCTCACCCCAACCTACGCGCGCCTTACTGCGCGTCGTCGGCAAGCTGGATCTGCGGTGCCGGGGTCACCAGCAGCTTGTCGATACGCGCGCCATCCAGGTCCACCACTTCGAAACGAATGCCGCGCCACGCGAACACTTCGCCCGTCTGCGGAATATGGCCCAGCGCTGCCATCACCATGCCGGCGGCGGTGCGGAAGTCGTGCTCGTCTTCGCCGGGCAGGTGATCCAGATGCAGCAGTTCACGTAGGTCATCGGTGGAAAGTGCGCCGTCGATCAGCCAGCTGCCGTCTTCGCGCTGCACGATCGGTGCGTGTTCTTCGCCGCCGCCATGGCCGAGCTGGCTGGCGCCGACCACGGCGGCGAGCAGGTCGTTGAGGGTCACTACGCCGTCGATGTCGCCGTATTCATCCACCACCAGCGCCATCGGCGTTTCGGCGTCGCGGAATTCCTCCAGCAGGTCGAGCGCGCGGGCGGTGCCGGGCACGTAGAGCGGCTTGGCCAGCACGCGGAACAATTCCAGCTTGCCGGTGGCGATGCCGCCAAGCAGGTTCTTCACTTCCATCACGCCGACGATGTCGCTTTCGTCTCCGCGATACACCGGATAGCGCGAATAGGAGGTGTCCCGCAGCACTTCCAGGTTCTCTTCCAGCGGCGCGTTCATGTCGAGCCAGGCGATGCGCATGCGCGGCGTCATCACGCTGTCCACGGTGCGGTCGCCCAGGCGCAGCACGCGGTTGACCATGGCCTGCTCGTCGGCATCGAGCACGCCTTGTTCAGTGCTTTCGGCCACCAGCAGGCGGATTTCTTCCTCGGTGGCGGCGCTGTCGCCGCGATCCTTCACGCGCAGCAGTTTCAGCAGCAGGCTGCTGGAGCGGTTGAGCGCCCACACGAAGGGAGCGGTCGCGCGCGACAGCACCAGCATCGGCATGCCGACAATGCTGGATACTTTTTCGGGCGCAGACAGGGCCAGGCGTTTGGGCACCAGTTCGCCGATCACGATCTGGATGAAGGAGATCACGGCGAAGCCCAGCACTACGCCGATCACCCGCGTATAGGGCACCAGCCAGGCGATGCTGCTGTCACGCAATATTTCCGCCAGGTGCGCACCGACGGCATCGCCGGCCACTGAGCCGGTGATCAGCATCACCAGGGTGATACCCACCTGCACGGTGGACAGAAAATGCTCCGGCGCTTCGGCATGCCGCAGGGCGACCTGGGCGCGGCGGCTGGTACGGGCCATCTGCTTCAGACGGCTTTTGCGGGAGGCCACCAGCGCCATTTCCGACAGCGCGAAGAAACCGTTGCAAAGGGCGAGGAGGAGGACGAGCGCGAGTGTGGTCAGCATCGCGACAGGGCATCGGGTACGGGCATGCCGGCCAGTGTAAGGCACGCGGCCATCTCCCGGGATAGCCCCGGGTGGTGCGGCGCGGCAGGGGGCTCCTGTAACATTCGCGAAATATTTGCCCCTTTCCTGCGCAGATCCCCCATGTTTTCACTCCAGACGATTTTCGGCAAAGGCGACAAGTTCTATGGCTTGTTGGAACAAAGCGCCGAAGCCGCCCGCGAAAGCGCCAAGGCCTTGCACGAGCTAGTCTCCATGGCGGACCACACGCCGGTCATGGCCGCCTTCGCCGCCGCCCGCAAGCGGGAGAAGGCGCTCGCCACCCAGATCAGCGAAGAGCTGATCAATACCTTCGTCACTGCGTTGGACCGCGAGGACATCGAGGCGCTCAATAGCGCGCTGTATAAAATCCCCAAAAGCGTAGAGAAGTTCGCCGAACGCTACGCGATCGTCACCAGCCGCCTGCAAGGGGTGGATTTTGGCCAGCGCACCCTGGTGCTGACCCGCTCGACCGACGTGGTGGTAGAGCTGATCGGCCAGTTGCGCCGCGGCCTGCGCATCGACCCGGTGAAGAAATTGCAGGACCGCATGCAGACGCTGGAGTCGGAGGGCGACCGCATGCTGCTGGCGCCTTATCGCACGCTCTACCTGGAAAGCGACGACGCGATGCGCGCCATGCTGGCCAAGGATCTGTTCGAGCTGATCGAAAAGGCCATCGACCGCTGCCGCGACGTGGGCAACATCGTCTATTCCATCGTATTGAAGAACTCCTGAAGGGGTACGCCTTGCACGCTGCATGTCACGCACGGCGCGCACTGACGGGAGCGCGCGCATGAGTCTGGGCCTGGTCATCGCGGTCGTGCTGATCGCGCTCGTCTTTACGTATATCAACGGCTTCCACGACACCGCCAACTCGATCGCCACCGTGGTCGCCACCAAGGTGCTGTCGCCGGGGCAGGCGGTGCTGCTGGCCGCGGTCACCAACATGATTGGTGCGATGTGGGGCACCGCGGTGGCGGCCACGATCGCGGCCGGCATCGTCAATACCGGCGTGGTGCATGCGGGCCCGGAGCTGCTGATCTGCGCGTTGCTGGCGGCTATCGTGTGGAACCTGATCACCTGGTGGCTGGGTCTGCCGTCCAGTTCCAGCCATGCACTGGTCGGCGCCCTGGTGGGGGCCGCCATCGCCGAAGCCGGCGGCCGTTTCAGCGCGGTGATCTGGGCGCAGGATGGCGCCCACTGGTGGGAAGGCAAGGGTGTATTGCCCAAAGTGGTGATGCCGATGGTGGTGTCGCCGGTGATGGGCTTTGTGCTGGGTTTTCTGCTGATGGGCGGGCTGTATGCCTTGCTGGCGTGGCTTGCCTCGCGCAAGGGGCCATTGCGCGCGCTGGGCCGCACGCCGTTCGTGAACAGCCTGTTCGGCAAGGTGCAGATTCTGTCGGCCAGTGCGATGGGCCTGGCGCACGGCATGAACGATGCGCAGAAGAGCATGGGCATCATCGCCCTGGCGCTGGCCAGCGCGACGGCGGCGGGGCGGTTCGATCATCTGCCGGGGTGGCTGTCGTTCCTGCGCATTCACGAATCCGCGGCCGGCGGCTTTGTCGTGCCGCACTGGGTGGCGGCGCTGTGCGCGTTGACCATGGCCGGCGGCACCGCGGGCGGCGGCTGGCGCATCATCAAGACGCTCGGCCACAAGATGGTGAAGCTGCACCCCATCAACGGTTTTGCCGCCGAGGGCAGTTCGGCGCTGGTGATCCTGAGTGCGTCGGCATTCGGCCTGCCGGTGTCGACCACCCACGTGGTGTCGTCGTCGATCATGGGCGTGGGTTCGGCCAAGCGCTTCAATGCGATCCGCTGGTCGGTGGTGGAGCGCATGGTGTGGGCGTGGATTCTTACCTTGCCGGTGACGGCGCTGATTGCCTACGGCCTTATTTACGTGGCGCGGCAGCTGTAGGGTGGATTGCTGGGATTGCATCCCAGCCCATGTATGGTCGTCATTCCAGCGAAAGCGGGAATCCATTTGCTCTGATGCATCCCAAACATGGATTCCCGCTTTCGCGGGAATGACGACGCCGGGGTAACGTTCTGCGACTAGAAGCTATCGCCGCTTTCCACGATCAGCTGCTCCAGCTGATCGCCCAGCGCACCCAGCTCGCTGATCAAGCGCATCAACTCCTGCCCGTTCACCAGTTCGTACGGGCGGTTCTCGCATAGATGCAGGTATGGCGAGCCGCCCAGGTCGGCCACGGCCAGAAAGCCCACGCGCTGCTCCCAGTTGAAGCGCAGGCAGCGCTTGGGGTCGGCGCCGGTCAGCGGGCCGATCGGGGTGGAGATGCGCAGGTAGCGGCGGCCGCCTTCGTCTTCCAGTTCGGCCAGGTAGATGCCTTGATGCCGGCCGTGCGGCAAGGTCAGGTCGAAGCTGATCACGTAGGGATCGTTTCGCTGCAAGGTATGCAGGCTGCCGATCAGCGAGCGCACGGCTTCGAAGTGATGCATACGATGATCCCGGCAGGAGACGGCGCGCTCTACTCTGCCACGAGTCGGGCACAGGCGGATCAAATCCGCGTAAAGTGCACCCCGCCATGAAGCCGGAATACTTGAAAGTCTTCGAAGCCATTGCCGCCATTCCGCCAGGCCGCGTTGCCAGCTATGGCGCCATCGCCGCCCGCGCCGGGCTGCCGGGCCGTGCCCGGTTGGTCGGGCGCTTGCTGGGCGAGGTTCCCGATGGCATGAAGCTGCCGTGGTTTCGCGTGCTGCGCTCCAGCGGCCAGATCGCCATGCCGCCTGGCAGCCGTGGTTTTCGCGAGCAGTGCCGGTTGCTGCGTGCGGAAGGTGTCGAGGTGAAAAACGGCCGCGTGCCGCTGTCGCGCTTCGGGTTGGATGCCGACGTGGATCGGGAGTTATGGGGCTTGCCGTGAGGCAATCGCTTACGCAAATCATCGCTCGAATGCGCTGTGCGAAGGAAATAAGCTTATTCGCTAGGTTGTCCACTACTCCGGCCCTCTCCCGTCTTTGATCGATGACGGACAAGCGGGAAAAAGAACAAGCATGTCTGCCACGCCCCTTCATATCCTTCAAAGCATTTTTGGTTACGCCCACTTCCGCGGCCATCAGCAAGCCATCGTCGAGCACGTCGCCGAAGGCGGCGATGCGCTGGTGCTGATGCCGACCGGCGGCGGCAAGTCGCTGTGCTATCAGATTCCCGCGCTGCTGCGCCAAGGCACCGGCATCGTGGTGTCGCCGCTGATTGCCTTGATGCACGATCAGGTGGACGCGCTGCGCGAAGCAGGCGTCGCGGCGGCCTATCTCAACTCCAGCCTCGACGCCCAGGAACAGCGTGAGGTGGAGCGCAAGCTGTCGGCCGGCGAGCTGAATCTGCTGTATGTGGCGCCGGAACGATTGATCACCGCACGCTTTCTCGACCTGCTCGATCGCAGCGAAGTGGCGCTGTTCGCCATCGACGAAGCCCATTGCGTGTCGCAATGGGGGCACGATTTCCGCCCCGAATACCGCGAGTTGATGATCCTGCACCAGCGTTACCCGCAGGTGCCGCGCATCGCGCTCACCGCGACGGCCGATCCGCGTACGCGCGAGGAAATCGTCGAGCGCCTGGTATTGCAGGATGCGCGCCAGTTCGTTTCCAGTTTCGATCGTCCGAACATTCGCTATGCGGTCACGCAACGCCACAATCCGCGCAGTCAGTTGCTGGGCTTCCTCGATGGACACCGCGGCGACGCCGGCATCATCTACTGTCTCAGTCGCCGCAAGGTGGACGAAACCGCGGCCTGGCTTTCCGAGGCAGGCATCGAGGCGCTGCCGTATCACGCCGGCTTGGATGCAGCGACGCGCACCGCGAATCAGCAGCGATTTCTGCGCGAGGACGGCATCGTGATGGTGGCGACCGTCGCTTTCGGCATGGGCATCGACAAGCCCGACGTGCGCTTCGTCGCGCACCTGGATCTACCGCGTAGCATGGAAGGCTATTACCAGGAAACCGGCCGCGCGGGACGCGACGGCCTGCCGGCCGAGGCGTGGATGATCTACGGACTATCCGACGTGGTGACGATGAGCCAGATGATCGCCCAGTCCGAATCGGGCGACGAGCGCAAGCGCGTCGAGCGTTCGAAGCTGGATCTGCTGCTGTGCTACGCCGAAGCCACCCAATGCCGGCGCGAACTGCTGCTGACCGCGTTCGGCGAAACCTTTCCAGGTCCCTGCGGGAACTGCGACAACTGCCTGCAGCCGCCGAAGACCTGGGACGCCACCGTGCCCGCGCAAAAGGCGCTGTCGGCGGTGTATCGCAGCGGCCAGCGTTTCGGCGCGGGCCACGTGATCGACATTTTGCGCGGCGTCGACAACGAGCGCATGAGCCAGCTCGGGCATGACAAGCTCAGCACCTTCGGCATCGGCGCCGACATGGATGAAAAGCAGTGGCGTTCGGTGTTTCGCCAACTGCTCGCCGCCGGTTTGCTGTCCACGGATGCGGAGGGCTTCGGCACCTTGCGTCTTACGGCGGCCAGCCGCGACGTACTGACTGGCAAGCGGGACGTACACATGCGCGAGGAAACGCGCCCTGCGCGCCGCGCGTCGCGCCGTCGCGACAGCCAACTGGTCACCGGCGCGAGCCTGGGCATCGAAGCCTACGAGCAAACCATGTGGGACGCGTTGCGCGCCTTGCGCTCGCGCCTGGCCAAGCAGCATGGCGTGCCCGCTTACGTGATCTTTCACGACGCCACGCTGCTGGCGATGCTGCGTGCGCTACCCGCGAGCGAAGAGGAACTTGCTTCGATCAGCGGTGTGGGTGAAGCGAAGCTCAAGCGCTACGGGCGCGATTTTCTGGAAGTGATCAACGCGAGGGAGTGAATGCATTGCTGGTCGTAACCGATCATCCATGATCAGTCACGCCACGGCTTGGCCGCCCTTGCGCTCGGCGCGAACGACGTACGCGCGGCTGCGAGGGATCGATGCCAGTAACCCGAATGCCGTTGGTGGCGCGCGCCAGCCGGGCATGCGGCAGATAAGCCGCTTCGGCGACATAGCGCCATTCGCTCAACCTCTGCGGCAAGCGGGCGTGTGGCCAAGCCTGGCGCAAGGCATCCAGCGCCGCCTCGGCCGAGTCGTGCCGCGCGACTTCGCGCGCTTCGATCAACGAACGCCAGCGACGCCCGTGCATGACGATGCGGAACAAACCCAGGCTGGAAGGAAAAACATACTGCGAAACCATCGGGACATACTCTCAATCCGATGGTGAAAGCATCGCGTACGCTGATGACGCGAGGATTATCGCCGTGCGTCATTACGATGGCGATGTGTGATGCGTACGTGATTTTGGCACATCACCTATCCATGGATGCACACGCGGCTTACCCGTGAGCGCTCTTGACGTATCACCAAACCATCGGCCATGCAGGCCGATGGCTTGCAGGCGATCAATGCAAGGCCGACTTGGCCAGCGTCTTGATCTGCTCCGGATCGGTCACGCCGACGAGGCGGCCGGTTTCCTTGTTGCCGTCGAAGGCGATCAGCGTGCTTTGCTGGACGATACCCAGTGCGCGCTTTTCGGCATTCTGCGTGTCGTAATCCAGGCGCAAGATCAGCAGCTTTTCGAATGCTGGGTCCTTGGTCATCGCCGTGATGGTGGGCTCCTGCTTGCGGCAGGTCGGGCACCAGCTTGCGTAAGCATCGACGAACACGGGTTTGCCTGCAGCCTGGGCGGCTTTCAACGCCGCCATGCTGAAGGGCTGGATGGGCTGCGCCATCGCCGGCAGGGCAACGGCGAAGCCAAGCAGCAGAAGCGCGGAAAGCTTGCGAAGAAAAGACATGGATAGGTCCTTCTTGAGTGGGTTCTTGTGCTTATTCGCTGTGAAAAGCCCGCGGGTTACAGCCGTAACCTTTGGGCTCGGCGGGACGAATAATCATGGGTGCAAAGGAGTTCAATCATGCTCGTTCTTCCATTCGTATCGTCCGCTGCGGGGCTGGGTTCATGAGCGTCG
Organism: Dyella sp.; assembly: GCF_035508675.1. GTDB lineage: Bacteria > Pseudomonadota > Gammaproteobacteria > Xanthomonadales > Rhodanobacteraceae > Dyella_B. The sequence continues at coordinate 1,783 of NZ_DATJMN010000282.1, read as the reverse complement.
GCCTCAGCCCTGTCGTCGCCTACGCTGCGGGCGTCTTGACCATTCTTTCGCCCTGCGTGATCCCGCTGATTCCCATCGTGCTCGGCAGCGCGGCGCAGCGCCATCGCTGGGGGCCGCTGGCGTTGGCGCTGGGGTTGGTGGCGTCGTTTACGCTCACCGGTTTCATTATCGCGACGGTCGGCGCATCGATCGGCTTGAACACCGAGACGATCCGCTGGTGGACCGCCGTGCTGCTGCTGGTCGTGGGTGTCGTGCTGATCGTGCCCGCCTTGCAGCATTTGTTCGAGCGCGCCGCCGGACCGCTCTCCAATTGGGCGGGTGAACGTCAGGCACGGCTGGAACGATTTGGCCTGGCCGGACAGGCCGGCATCGGCGTGCTGCTCGGCCTGGTGTGGAGCCCGTGCGTGGGCCCGACACTGGGCGCGGCGACCGTATTGGCCGCGCAAGGCAAGGATCTGGGCCAGGTGGCGCTGGTGATGGGCGCGTTTGCGCTCGGCATCGCCAGCGTGCTGCTGGTGATGGCGCTCTTCGCGCAAAGCCTGCTGGCACGCTGGCGCGGCAAGTTGATGGCGGCGGGCACGGGCGGCCGGCGAGTGCTGGGTGTACTGATCGTGCTGGTGGGCGTGCTGATCGTGACGGGTACCGATCGCAGCCTGGAAGCGGCTATCATCGGCGTATTGCCGGACTGGGTGACGAATCTCACCACGTCGCTGTAAGTGCATGCCCGTTGCCGTACTCAATTCGTACCGATGATGCGCCCCGAATCCCCATCGAGCTGCAGTGACACGCGCGTGCCGGCGTTGTTCCTGGCCTTGGCGGTCCACACACCGTGGTCGTAATCCACGTCATGGATGTGTGTATAGCCCTGCGAAGAAAGGATCGCGCGAATGTCCTTTTCATTGATGCGCGATACCTGCTTGTTCGGATAGGCCACGCCGGTCGTCGGATCCACGCGCAATTTCACGCGTGAGCCATCGCCGCTGCGTGCGCGCGCCGTCCATACGCCATCCTTGAAGTCGACGTCGTGCACGTCCGTATATCCCTGCTGCGCAAGCTGCGCGACGATCTGTGATTCGGTCAGCGCCGGTGGTTGTTCCTGCGCCATCGCCATGCCGGCATAGTCCAGGGTCATGGCAAGCGCCGTGGTGATCATCAAGCTAGCCATCTTTTTCACGGACATACCCTCATTGCCGATGTGTCCACGAGTCTTGGTCGGCTGCGATCAACCTGCAGTGAAAGAAAGATTAGCGGGGTAAGGAATGGTTCATGCGCTTGCTGGCGCTGCGAGCAAGAAGATCTCAAGCATGCAGCGGGCATGTGGCGGTGATGGATGTTTCTGGCCAACCTCAGAAAAAACTAATGGGCAGCTCACAGGATTGCCGCCAACAAAAAAAGCCCACCGTAGAGGTGGGCTTCTTCGTTGAATCAATGGTGGCCGGGGACGGAATCGAACCGCCGACACGGGGATTTTCAATCCCCTGCTCTACCAACTGAGCTACCCGGCCAGGGTATTGCATTGAGCCGATAATTAAAGCGGAGCTGACCTGTTTCGTCAAGGCCTTTGTGAGGCCCAGGCCACGCCACGTCCTTGGTTGCGTCGTGGGCGCTGAAATCACGGAGGATGATAGAGAATGGTGAGATCGAACGTCAGCGCCCGCAACCTGCGCTTGCGGCGCAGCCACACGGTGGCGGTGATCGTGGAGATGAAACCATCTTCCGAGCGCACCATGTGGGACCCCTATCCGTTGTCCTTGCTCGGTGGTATCTCGCAGGAGCTCACCTC
>NZ_DATJMN010000281.1:0-11360 GCF_035508675.1 Dyella sp. | reverse complement strand
ATCAGCTTATCTCGCGCTGCTGCTGTCCGCTGCGCTGGTCGCCACCGCCTCCGCCGCCCAGCCTAATCCGGCCAAGACCCGTGCCTATATCGACCAGGCCTGGACCACGCTTACGCGTTCGCAGGACGAGTGCAAGTCGCTGCTCGATCCCAAGATCAAGACGCGTCCGGTGCTGTATGTGCCGGCGCAGTTCACCATGACGCCCGATCTGTTGCAGGTAGAGAAGCGCTGCAACATCGACGTGCATGCCTTGCCCAAGCCGGTCGAACAGCTTGGCGACATCGATGCAACCAGGCTGCCGGTGCAAGGCCTGCTCTATCTACCGCATCCGTACGTGGTGCCTGGTGGCTTTTTCAATGAAATGTACGGCTGGGACAGCTATTTCATCATGCTGGGCCTGGTGGCCGATCACCGCACCGAACTGGCGCGTGACATGGTCGACAACGCGCTATTCGAGGTGCAGTACTACGGCGGCGTGCTGAATGCGAACCGCACTTACTACCTCAGCCGGTCTCAGCCGCCGTTCCTTACGCAGATGATGGTGTCCCTGCTCGACGACCCAGCCAGTTTCCGCAACGCGGACGAGAAGCGCGCCTGGCTGGAGAAAGCCTATCCGCTGGCCGTGCGCAATCACGATATCTGGACGCGGCCAGAGCATCTGGCCGGCGACACGGGCCTGGCGCGCTACTACGACTTCGGCAGCGGACCGGTGCTGGAAGCGCAGGACAGCGAGTTCTATCGCGGCGTGATCAAGTGGCTGATCGCCCATCCCAACGATAATCCGGGATACCTGTTGAAAGCCTCGCAGCACCCGGATGCCGCCGAAGCCGCGCGCCTGAAGACCGAGAGCTGCGACGTCAGCACCTCCAAGGTTTGCGCTGGCGACTGGTACGGCGGCTATCGCTTGACGGCCGACTACTACCATGGCGATCGCGCGATGCGCGAATCGGGCTTCGATACCAATTTCCATTACGGCCCGTTCGGCGGCTCCACGCACCACTATGCCGACGTGAGCTTGAACAGCCTGCTTTATCGCTACGAATTGGACCTGCGCGACTTCGCGCAACAGCTCGGCAAGACCGCCGATGCGGAACATTGGGCGCAAGCCGCCGCAGCACGCAAGCAAGCCATGAACAAGTATCTATGGCGCCCAGAGTTCGGCATGTACCGCGACTACGACTTCGTCGCCGGCAAGCCATCCGATTCACCGTATCTCACCACGTTCTATCCGCTATGGGCCGGCGCCGCCTCGCCCGAACAAGCGGCCTCGGTACGCAGCAAGCTTTCCATTTTCGAATTGCCCGGCGGCCTGGCGATGGACAATCGGCCCAGCGGCGCGCAATGGGACGCGCCGTTTGGCTGGGCGCCGACCAACTGGCTGGCCGTGGCCGGTCTCGATGCGTACGGTTTCCATGACGATGCGCAGCGCGTCGCCGGCAAGTTCAACGCAACCATCGATCGCAGTTTTGCTGCCGACGGCACCATCCGCGAGAAATACAACATGGCCAGCGGCAATGCGAACGTGAAGATCAGCGCCGGCTACACCACCAATGTGATTGGTTTTGGCTGGACCAACGGGGTGTATTTGAAGATGGAGGAAATCTTGAGCGGGGCGAAGGAGAAGCTTGCGCAGTAGGTGTAGGTTGGGCTGGCGCGACCGGCAGGTTAGCTTGCATCTCGACATGCTCGAGGATACGTCCCTTCCCCTGCGTTAGTAGGGGAGGGCTAGGGTGGGGTGCGAGCGTAGCGAGCGGTGGGAGCTAAGCATCGCAACGGCTCATGTTCTCCCGCATGTGCTTCAGCGACACGTTACTTGCCGACATCCGTCAGCTCGCTAAAGCCCAAGCAACCCCACCCCGACCCTCCCCTGCTAACACAGGGAAGGGGGCCGGTCATCGCGAACAGACAACGGGAGGGACCATGCATACATCGCGTTTCTTATGCCTCGCAGCAGCCGTATTGCTTAGCGCAGCCGCAGCCGCGCAAGACACGTCCCCTGGCGTCAAACCCGACGGCACCGTCACCTCGCCCGCCCTCAGCATTCCCTATTCCAGCTTCGCCTCACCGCAGGCACGCGCGTTCTTTCCCAAGCTGCTCGCCGAAGGCAGCAAGGCGCCGCCGATCGATGCGCCGATCGAACAGAGTCGCGCTTTCTACGATCGCCTCAACAGCGATCGCGCCGCGCGCATGCAGAAGATGTATGCGGTCAAGATCCATAGCGAAACGATGGCCGGCGTGGGCGCCGATGTGGTGCTGCCTGCACAAGGCGTCTCGGCCGAGAACCGGCACCGCGTGCTGATCAATCTGCATGGCGGTGCATTCCTGTGGGGCGCTCACAGCGGCGGCCTGGTGGAAGCGATACCGGTCGCCAGTATCGGCCGCATCGAGGTGATCGCCCTCGATTACCGGCAAGGACCGGAGCACACCTTCCCCGCGGCGAGCGACGACGTCGAGGCGGTCTACCGCGCGCTGCTCAAGCAATACAAGCCGCAGGAGATCGGCATCTATGGCTGCTCGGCCGGCGGCATCCTCACCGGCGAATCCGTCGCGCGCCTGATCACCGACAAGCTGCCGGTGCCGGGCGCCATCGGTACCTTCTGCGGGGCGTTGCTGGATATCGAGGGCGATTCGGCCTATGTCGCACCGGTACTGAACGGCCAGGGCGTGCCGGCGCATCGCCTCACGCTGGTCGATCTGCCTTATTTTCACGGCGCGAATCCACGCGATCCGTTGGTGCAGCCGGGCTTGTCGCCAGCCTTGCTGGCCAAATTCCCACCCACCCTGCTGATCACCGGCACGCGCGACATGACCATGAGCTCGGTGCTGGCCAGCCAGCAACTGCTCGACAAAGCGGGTGTGCAGGCCGAGCTTCACGTCTGGGACGGCATGTGGCATTCGTTCTTCTCGGATCCGGAACTGCCCGAATCACAGGATGCCTATCGCGTAATGGCGAGGTTCTTCCTAAAGCACCTCAGCCGATGACCTACATAAATGCTCCGCGCTTTGCCACTTACGAGTGCGGCGAGTATCCTGAACAGAACCCATCATCGCCTACGGATCATGAGCCAACAGACCGTCCTCGTCATCGATGACGAACGCGATATCCGCGAGCTATTGACGATCACACTCGGCCGCATGGACCTGAAGGTCGATGCCGTCGGTACGGTTGCCGAGGCGCGCCAGGCGCTTTCCGAACGCAGTTACGACCTCTGTTTCACCGACATGCGGCTGCCGGACGGCAGCGGCCAGGAGATCATCGAGCTGATTGCCGCCGAATACGACGAAACGCCGGTGGCGATGATCACCGCCTACGGCAACGTCGATGCGGCCGTAACGGCGCTCAAGGCCGGTGCCTTCGATTTCGTCTCCAAGCCGGTGGACATCCAGATGCTGCGCCGGCTGGTGCGCACGGCGCTGAAGCTGGCGGAAGAAAAGCGCACCGGCGGCGGCGCCAGCCCGGCCGCGAGCGGTTCCAGCGAGCGCCTGATCGGCGACTCCGCGGCCATGCAGCAGGTACGCAATACCATCACCAAGCTGGCGCGCAACCAGGCGCCTGTGTACATCGCCGGCGAATCGGGCGTGGGCAAGGAGCTGGTGGCACGCCTGATTCACGAGCAGGGGCCACGCGCCAGCGGACCGTTCGTGCCGGTGAACTGCGGCGCGATTCCCTCCGAGCTGATGGAAAGCGAATTCTTCGGCCACCGCAAAGGCAGCTTCACCGGCGCGGTCGCCGACAAGGAAGGCCTGTTCCAGGCCGCGCACGGCGGCACGCTGTTCCTCGACGAAGTGGCCGAGCTGCCGCTGCACATGCAGGTGAAGCTGCTGCGCGCGATCCAGGAAAAGGCGGTGCGCCCGATCGGCGCGCGCGAGGAAGTCGCGGTGGACGTGCGCATTCTTTCTGCAACGCACAAGAACCTTGCCGCGCTGGTTGAACAAGGCCAGTTCCGCCAGGATCTGTTCTATCGCATCAACGTGATCGAGCTGCGCGTGCCGCCCCTGCGCGAGCGCCGCGGCGACGTGCCGCTGCTGGCCGAATTCGTGCTGCGCCAGCTGGCCGCCAAGAGCGGCGGCGGCGCGCCTGTGCGCCTGCTGCCGGAAGCCCATCAAGCGCTGGAGGATTACGACTTTCCCGGCAACGTGCGCGAGCTGGAAAACATCCTGGAGCGCGCCGTGGCGATGTGCGACGGCGACCGCATCGACACCAGCGACCTGATGCTGCCGCAACGCCCGCCGCGCCATGGCACCGACGCCGGCGCGCCCGTACACGGCGGCCATCATGCGCAACCCGCCTATCCGCCCATGCATGCACCGGCGGCGACACCGGCGGCACAGACCGCGCCCAGCGAATTGCCGCTGGACGACTACATCAGCAACCTCGAACGCACGGCGATCATGAAGGCGCTGGAAGAGTCGCGCTACAACAAGACGGCTGCGGCGCGAAAGCTCGGCATTACGTTCCGCGCGTTGCGCTACAAGCTGAAGAAACTCGGCATCGATTGACGCCGTTACCTTTCCTCGGAGGGGATAGGATCGGTTGAGCGCCTGCAGGCGCGCTTGTTTTTGATCGTAGGCCGGGATGAAATCCCGGCTGGGTCATCAGCGCTTCGATTTTTCCTTGCCGTCGCGCAAGGTTTCACGCACCGCATGCAGCAGGGCCCGCGTACCCACCGGCTTGTTCAAGCGCCGTACGCGGTTACCGTCCGGCATATGCAGTTTCGCCGAATCGGGGCTGCCATCCGCACGGCACAGCACCAGCACGCCGCGGCGATAGCCGTACTGGCTCAACGCCGCCAGCGTGCGCTCGCTGGTGAACAAGCTCATCTCGCCGTCCATCACCACCAGGTCAGGCAGGCCGCAGGCTTCGATCCATTGCAGTGCGGCGGTGCCGCTCTGGCTGCCGTGCACTTCATAACCCCAGGCGTCGAGCGTGTCGCTCAGCAGCGTCAGCTGGCCGGCCTCCTCCACCACCAGCAGCACATGTTCGGCATTGCCATGCAGGCTGGCGTCGATGTCGGCCAGCTCGAGATCCGCCGTGTCGGTGGTTGCCCGCACCAGCGGTATGTACAAATCGAAGCAGCTGCCTTCGCCAACGATACTGTCCATGCGCATCACACCGCCGTGGCTGTAGACGATGCGGCGGCATGACAGCAAGCCCAATCCGGTGCCGCCTTCCTTGGTGGTAAAGAACGGTTCGAACAAGCGCTTGCGCACCTCGTCCGTGATGCCGATGCCGGTGTCGCTGACCGACAGGCAAACGAAGTCGCCGGGCTGCGCCTCTTCGTGTTCCTGGAAAAAGCGCTGATCCAGCTTTGCCTTGCGCGTGGTAACGCGCAGCACGCCACCATCCGGCATCGCCTGGATCGCGTTGAGGCACAGGTTGAGCAGGCATTGCTGCAGCTCGGTGTGATTGCCCTCGAAGGTGAGCTGCGGATCGGCCACGTCGATGTCGAGAGTCACCGTGCGCGGCACGCTGCCCTGCAATAGCAACGACAGCGCGTCGGCCAGCGCCTGCACTTTCACCTGCTCGGCGCGGCGCGCGCCGCGCGCGAACGACAGCATGGACTGCACCATTTCCAGCCCGCGGCGTCCGCAGTCGCGCACCAGCGCACCGAGCCGGGCCAGGCGTGGATCGTCCTGGTAGTCATGCAGGCTGTCGCCGGCCAGCAACAAGGGTTGCAGCAGATTGCGCAAGTCGTGGCTCAGGCCGCCGGCCAGCATGGCCAGGCTCTCGAAACGCTGGATGCGGATCAGCTCCGCCTCTGCCCGTGCGCGCGCCCGTTGTTCCTCCGCTTCGCGCAGTGCGCGGCGCACGGCGCTGGCCAGCCGCGCCGGGTTCTGCTTGAGGATGTAATCGGTGGCGCCTTCGCGCAAGGCGGCGATCGCCGCCTCCTCGCCCAGCGTGGCCGACACATAGATAAACGGAATCTCCTCGCTGTGATCGCGCAGCAGCTCCAGCGCACGCTGGCCGGAGAAGCCGGGCATGCTGAGGTCGGACAGCACGATATGCGGCTTGAACTCCTTCAAGGTCTGCACGTAGGAGGGTTCGTCGTCGACCAGGCGCACGTCGTACTCGATCCCGTCGGCCTGCAGTTCGGTGAGCACCAGCTCTGCATCGAGCGTGCTGTCTTCGACCTGCAGCACCCTTATCCGGGGTAACGAACGCGGCTGGCTGGACTTGTCCGGCATTCCCTGTGGTTTCCGAGTGGATTTGACCATCATATTTCAATCGAGGAGCCGCGAATCAGGACGCGGGAACCGTAAATCGTTAAAAAGCGACGACGTCGCTCCTTCGATTCCCGAGGAACGACGTTACGACTCCGGACTAGCCGGCGCCCCCGGGAGCCTGGTTCAACACGCCCCAGAACTGGCCGAGCGTGCGCACCGCCTGGAAAAACTGCGCCACGTCCACCGGCTTGATGACGTAAGCGTTTACCCCCAGGTTCCAGCTGCAGGCCAAATCGCTTTCCTCGCGTGAGGAGGACAGGATCACCACCGGCATGCGGCGGAACCGCTCATCCGCACGCAGGTGCGTAAGCACCTCCAGCCCGTTCAGGCGCGGCATCTTGATATCCAGCAGCACGACCGCCGGATCGTCTTCCTGGCGGCCGGCGAAGGCCCCGCGCGCGTACAGCCAGTCCAGGCAATCGACGCCGTCCTCAAGGTGAATGACCGGATTGGCCAGGTGCGCCTCGCGCAGCGCGTCCATGGTCATTTCAGCATCGACGGGGCTGTCTTCGACCAGCAGGATGGGGCGCAGCGTCGTGTGCTTCATGTCGAGGGCGCCGGCGGCTCGATGGCCGCCAAGGTGAAGTGGAAACGGGCACCGTGCTCAGGTTCCCCTTCAGCCCAGGCGCGGCCTCCGTGGCGCATCACGATGCGCCGCACATTGGCCAGGCCGATGCCGTTGCCGGGAAAGTCGCTGGCCTTGTGCAGTCGCTGGAATACACCGAAAAGCTTGTCGACGTAGCGCATATCGAAACCGGCGCCGTCGTCGGCGATGGTGAATTCGTATTCGCCGCCCTCCTGGTGCCGCACGGAAATGTCGATGTGCGCAATCTCGCGCTGACCGGTGTATTTCACCGCGTTGCCAATCAGGTTCTGCCACACGGTGCGCAGCATGTTCTCGTCGCCCACCACCGTCGGCAGCGGATCGATCTTCCAGATGATGCGCCGCTCCGGCGCTTCCGCTTCGGCAAGCGAGCAGATCTCGCTGACGAGCGCCTGCATGTCTACCGCCTGCAGGCGCAGCGCGCCGCGGCCCAGGCGCGAAAACACCAGCAGGTCTTCGATCAGCTGCGCCATGCGGTGCGAGGCATCGCGTACCACGCCCAGGTAGTGGCGGACGGTGTTGTCGGCCTGCTCGCCCAGATGGTCTTCCAGCTTTTGCGCAAACGCGGTGATATGCCGCAGCGGCGCGCGTAGATCGTGCGAAACGGAATAACTGAAGGCCTCCAGCTCGCGGTTGACGTCGGAAATCTGCGCCACCTTGTTTTCGAGCTGGTGATTGAGCTCGTTCACTTGCTGTTCGACCAGCGCACGCGCGGTAACGTCGCTGACGGTCAACAGCAGGACGGGGCTGTCGCTATCCTCCTGCTGCAGGCGCCGCGCGTTGATCACCACATGCCGTTCGACGCCGTCGACGGTACGCTGGGTCAGTTCGAAATCCCACAGCTCGCGGTCGCGCAGCAGCACGTCGCGCAAGCGTTGCAGCAGGACGCTGTCGGCCCAGGCGCCTTGGCCGATGTCTTCCAGGTAATCGGCACGGTTTTCCTCGGAAACGCCATACAGTTCGCTGAAGGCCGCATTCACCAGCAGGCTGCGCAGGTTGTGGTCGAGCAGCGCGATCGGCTCGCGCACGGCCTGCAGGATCATCTGCGAACGCTGCACGGCCTGCCGCTCGCGCACTTCGGCTTGCAGGCGGCGGCCGATCTGCCGCTCGGACACGATCACCATGATGATCAACATCAACAGTTGTGCCGCGGCGGTCAGCGCCAGCACCAGGCTGCTGTTGTCCGATTGCTTGCGTGCCGCCTCGTGGCGCTGCTGCAGGGTCTGCTCCGCGTCGGCAACCATCTTGGCTGCCACTGCATCGATATAAAACAGCGCTTCGGCGTCGCGCAAGGCCTGTTCCGCGCCGGCCCGGTCGTTGTGCTTGAAACGCTGCACGGCCTGGTGCAGCAGCGCCAGGCGGCCGTTTTCCACCGCACTCAGCTGTTCTGCCAAGTGCTCCTGCGTGGTGTTGTCGGCAGTGATGTGGCGCAGTTCGTCAAGCAGGCCCGGGATCTCGTTTTCGGCGCTCTGTGCGATCGAATCGGCGCGACTGGACAGATCGCCCGCCAGCAGGTGCTGCAGCGCCGATTCGGCGTCATGGGTCTGGCCGGTGATGCGATAGACCAGTGCCTGCACTTGGGCCGAGCGCGTGACCCGTTCGCCGGCGCGCAAGGATTCTCTGGAACTGCCGCGCATAATCAGGTACGGCAAGGCGACGATGACCAGCACGGCCAGCAACAGGCCGCCAGTGCGCCAAGGCATCATTACTTGTCGCACGCCCCCACGGATCATCGACGGTCCTTGGTCCTTCGTATCGGCAGAATGCATGCATTCTGCGCATGTTTTGCGCCCACTGACTAGTACAAGGTCATTCGCTCACACGAAGGCGCGCGATACGCGCCTTGACTTTTGATGAAGGGAATATCCATCGAAAGAATCAGACGGAAAAACACCTGTCTCCCCCACCTCTGTGCCCGTTACGGATTGCCTGCCGGCTACCGGTACGGGCTCATCGACGCAGGGCGTGCCGACCTGGCCTTGCCCCAGTCCTTGTTCGGCTGCGCCTGCATCGTGAAATGCAGCTCGCCGCCGGCCAGGATGTCCGCATGCTTGAGGTAGACGCGATCCAGCGGTTTGCCGTTGAGCGTGACCTGGCCGACGTACGGATGCGTGTCGTCGAACGGCGCAGCGGTGATGGTGAAGGTGCGGCCGTTGCTCAGGTGAATCGCCGCGCGCGGCAGGAAGGGCCGGCCGATGGCGTATTCATCGCTGGCCGGCGTGACCGGATAGAAGCCCAGCGCGGTGAAGATGTACCAGGCGGACATCTGGCCCAGGTCGTCGTTGCCGATCAAGCCGGCCGGACCCGGGCCGTATTCGTTGTCCATGATCTGCTTCAACCTGGCTTGCGTCTTCCACGGCTCGCCGGCGTAGTCGTACAGATAGGCGATGTGGTGGCTGGGCTCGTTACCATGCGCATACCAGCCGATCAAGCCGGTGATGTCTTCGACATTTTTGAAGATGGACGGATCGACCTTGGCGTCGAACAACTCGTCCAGCTTGTGCGTGAACGCGTGGTCGCCACCCATGGCGGTGATCAGCCCTGCCACGTCCTGCGGCACGTACCAGGAGTATTGCCAGGCATTGGCTTCGGTGTAGTCATCACCGTAGCCGGCGCTGGTCGGATCGAACGGTTCGCGGAACTTGCCGTTGGACAGGCGCGCGCGCATGAAGCCGGTTTTCGGGTCCCACACGTTGCGCCAGTAGCTGGCGCGCTTCTCGAAGCGGCCGTAGATGTCGTGCTTGCCCATCGCCTTGGCCATCTGCGCAATGGCCCAATCGTCATAAGCATATTCCTGCGTCTTGGAACCGCCTTCCACTTCCTTGTCGATGGGCACGTAGCCGAGCTTCATATAGTCAGCGAGATCGCCATAGTCGCCGTAGGTGGCGGTAGACACCATCGCCTTCATGGCCGCGTCGGCGTCGAAGCCGCGAATGCCCTTGATGTAGGCATCAGCGATGATCGCGACCGCGTGATAGCCGGTCATGCACCAGGTTTCCAGGCCCTGGTAGGCCCACACCGGTAGCATGTGGAACGGACTGGCCTGCTGCGCAGCCAGCAACGAGCGCACGAAATCCACCGTGCGATCCGGATGCAGCAGGATCAACAGCGGCTGCTGCGCGCGATACACATCCCACACCGACCAGCTCGAATAGAAATCAAAACCGTCGGCGTGATGCACCTGGTAATCAGGGCCGCGGTATTCGCCATTCACGTCCATGCTCAGGTTGGGTGCGATCATCGCGTGATACAGGGCGGTGTAGAACTGCGTACGCAGGGTTTTCGGCCCGTCCACATCGATCGGCGCGAGCGCCTTGTTCCAGGCTTCCAGCGCAGCCTGGCGCTGGGCATCGAAATCCCACCCCGGGCCATCCTGGTCGAGATTGGCGATGGCGTTGGCTTCGCTTACCGACGACACCGCCACCTTCACCAGCAGCGGTTGCGTGAGTTCACCGAAATCGAACACGCCCTCGAGCGCACGGCCGTTCTGCGCCTGCTGGTCTTGCGGTTGATAGCCCGGCCCCTTGAAGCCCTTGTAGAGCAAGTCGGTTTCGCGGTTGTAGAGCTCGCGCGAGGTCATCGGCTGGTTGAAACGCATGGCAAAGCACAGCTCACGCCCGGGCGCCCAGCCGCGCGTGGTGCGGCAGCCGGTGACGGTGCCATCCGCGCGCACTTGCAGGTTCGACCACAGCACCTTGCCCGGGTAGTCGTAGATGCTAGGGCGAAGATCGAGCAGCAGGTGCGCCGGCTTACCAGCGGGAAAGGTGTAGCGATGCCAGCCCACGCGGCGGCTGGCGGTGAGTTCGGCACGCACGCCATAGTCGGCCAAGGTCACGGCGTAATAGCCGGGCTGCTCCACTTCGGTGGCATGGTCGAAGCGCGAACGGTAGCCGCTGCCGGGCACTTTCTCGTCACCCGGATCGAGCTTGACGTCGCCGCTGATCGGCATTACTAGCACATCGCCCAGGTCCGAATGACCGGAGCCGGAGAAATGCGTGTGCGAGAAGCCCATGATGGTGGGGTCGCCGTACTGGTAACCGGCCGCCCATTTGTAGGCATGCTTGAAGTCCGGCATCGCGGTGTCCGGCGACAGTTGGATCATGCCGAACGGCACCGTGGCGCCCGGGAACAGATGGCCATCGCCACCGGTGCCGATGCGGGGATCGACCTTGTTCGCATGCGGCTCGGCCGCTCGCGCGGCAGGCGCGGCGGCGAGAGAGGCAAGCGCGGCGAGAATCAATAGGGAAAGGCCAGAACGAAGCAGGCGATGGTTCATTGAAGGGGGGCCTGTTAATGTGTTCGGTTGAAGCAGGCTGGGGAGTCTGGAGAAACCCATCCTGCGGGCTTTTGTCCCTCGCGAGACAGGGCCAAAAGTGGGATTGACGCTTTGGATCGTTCCAAGGCGCAGGACGCTAGCACTGGGGCGGAGGCTTGGCATGCTGCATTGCAGGATCACAACTTCGCGGGTTCGGGTACATTTGGATCGTTATAAAGGCGAGGTTCTGGCATAAATGGGGAACACACCGCCGGT
>NZ_DATJMN010000280.1:0-3917 GCF_035508675.1 Dyella sp. | reverse complement strand
CGATGTGCAGGAAGCCGGTGGGACTGGGGGCGAAGCGGGTGCGGACGGTCATTGCTGGCAGATGCGGTGGTTGAAACGCGGAATTTTAGCTGATCGCGTTTACCGGGGGCGGGAATCGTCAATCGGGAATCGTTGAGAGCGCATCCGCAGACTTGCCGGACCTGCTTCTACGATTCCCGATTTCCTCGCCTACTTCACATGCACCGTAACCACCTTCGACACCACCGGTGGAACAAACGGGATGTGATTGGCATCGCCCAACTCCAATTGCAGCGTGTGCGCGCCCGGCGGCAGCGTCAGCGTGGTTTCGGTCTGGCCGCCACCAAAGTGCAGGTGCTGCTTGTCGTTCGGTATGGGCTGGCCGGCCGGCGGCAGTTCTTTCACATCCACCAGCAGGTGGTGGTGCCCGGTTTTGGCGTGGACTACGCCGGCGGGCGCCACGCCCATGCCCTTGAGGCCGAAGCGCACGGTGAAGGTCTGCGGCACGGTGGCGCCATCCTGCGGCGAGATGATGTAGACCTCGGCGCCAGCCGGGGACGGGGTGGTGGGCAAAGCAGGCGCATCGGCGGCAAGAGTGCCACCGGCCACGGCGGTCAATGCAGCAACAAGCAGCAGACGTTTCATGTAGAACCTCCTATCCAGGCATGCGTTCACGCAATCTAGCCCAGTTGGGCCGGCCTGGGCACGGTTTTCGCCGTTCCGTAACACGCGTAACCGCCCTGTCACGTGAGCGCCATCGCTGCGAAACGGCGCAAGCGGAAGCTAGGGATGATCTGGTTGGTTCTGCGTAGGTTCCACTGGCACTGTGTGTGGGCAGATCACAGGGGCATCGGCGAAGGCAGACTGGCCGTCTGTCGAGACGATGGACCGAAGATATGCGGACACACAGTGCCGGTGGGGCCTGCGCAGAACCAATCAGGGCATCCCCCAGTACAAGACGAGGATGCGCCAATGCGTATCGGCATCATCAGCGAGACGTATCCGCCAGAGATCAACGGTGTCGCGCTCACCGTGCACAGTCTGGCGACCGGTCTGGCCGCAAAGGGCCACGCGATCGATCTCATCCGTCCTCGTCAATCCGCCAGCCATGCCGACGAACCCGGCATCGATGCGCTGGAAACGCGCGGCGCGGCGCTGCCCCGCTATCCCGGCTTGCGCTTCGGGCTTCCCGCCTACCGCACACTGCGCCAGCGCTGGACCCAGCACCGCCCCGATGCCATCTACGTGGCCACCGAAGGCCCGCTGGGGCGTTCGGCGGTGAAGACCGCGGTGCGTTTGGGCATTCCCGTCGCGACCGGCTTCCATACGCGCTTCGATGCGTATGCCAATCACTACGGCGTAGGTTTTCTCACCCCGGTGGTGCACAACTACCTGCGCCGCTTCCACCAGCGCGCCAACGTCACGCTGGTGCCTACCGATGCGCTGGCGGCCGAACTGACGGCGATGGGCGTGGATCACGCGCGCCTGCTGCGCCGCGCGGTGGATACCAAGCTGTTCCATCCCTCCAAGCGCGATAACGCCTTGCGCGAAAGCTGGGGCGTGGATACCGATACGCCGGTGGTGCTCTACGTAGGGCGGATTGCGCCGGAGAAGAACCTGGACCTAGCCGTTGCAACCTTCCGCGCCATCCAGCAGGTGGCGCCGAAGGCCCGCTATGTGTGGGTAGGCGACGGCCCCGCGCGCGCCGGACTGCAAGCGGCGCATCCGGATTTCATCTTCGCCGGCATGAAGCGCGACGAAGCGCTGGCCGCGCATTACGCCAGCGCCGATCTGTTTCCGTTCCCCAGCCTCAGCGAAACCTTCGGCAACGTGATCCTGGAAGCGCTCGCCGCCGGCTTGCCGGTGGTGGCGTATGCCGAAGGCGCTGCACGCGAGCATCTGTTCGACGGCATCAACGGCTTCCGCATCGATTCCGGCGAGGCGCGCGCCTTTACGGCAGCAGCCGTGACGCTGGCCGGCGACATGCAACTGATCCGCCATTTGGGCCGTGCCGCGGTGGAGAGCGTGGAACGGCTTTCACCGGACGCGGTGATCCGCGAATTCGAAAACCTGCTGCGCGAACTGGTCGAGGAGAACATGCATGACCGCCATGTCACCATCGCACCTGCCTGAGCAGGTGGCACTTCCACGCCATGCGTTCGACCGGCGCATGTGCATCGCCGCCAATCGCTGGGGCGCCCGGCATGCGGTCGGCTTGTTCTTCGGCATCATCAGCCGCCTGGGCGATGGCGTGTTCTGGTACTCCTTGATGGCAGCACTGGCGTTGATCGACGGCCGGCGCGGCCTGGAAGCGGCTGCGCACATGGCGGCCACCGGCCTGGTGGCGCTGGGCTTGTATCGCGTGCTGAAGCGCTGGACGCGTCGCCCGCGCCCGTTCCGCACTTGCCCTGGCGTGATCGCGCACGTGCCGCCGCTGGATGAATTCAGCTTCCCCTCCGGCCACACGCTGCAGGCGGTGGGCTTCACCATCGTGGCGCTGGCCTGGTACCCGCTGCTTGCACCGCTGCTGCTGACGTTCACCGCGCTGGTGGCAGCATCGCGCGTGATTCTCGGCTTGCATTACCCGAGCGACGTGCTCGCCGCGATGGTCGTCGGCAGCGGCCTCGG
This sequence comes from Dyella sp., assembly GCF_035508675.1. GTDB lineage: Bacteria > Pseudomonadota > Gammaproteobacteria > Xanthomonadales > Rhodanobacteraceae > Dyella_B. Next base: position 1,310 of record NZ_DATJMN010000280.1, on the reverse strand, counting down.
CGCGCTGTCGCTGTGGCTGGTGCATAGCGCACCGCAGCTGTTCGCCTGATCGATTCCTGCGCTGGTCAATTCATCATCACGCCGTACTCACACGCTTTGCGTTCAACGACATAGCGCATCTATCCACAGGCTCTACCGGATACTTTCCACAACCGCTGTGGAAAAGTACGCGCACTTGCTGCACAAAAATTCAGCACCACGTGCCAAGTGATTGATCGCAAAGATGCGTGCGCGAGTTTTCCACAGGGTTTTCAAGAAGGCGTCCACATTTGTTGTGGACAAGTAGGCTGGGATGAAATCCCAGCATCGCCACGCCAATACCCGCAAACGACAACGCCGCCCGAAGGCGGCGTTGTTCGAGATGCATCACACAGCGCAACTCACGCCGCGCGCGGCACCTTGCGCAGGATGTTCAACACATCAGCCAGTTTGTCACGCATCTGCCGGCGGTCGACGATCATGTCGATCGCGCCGTGTTCCAGCAGAAACTCCGAACGCTGGAAGCCTTCCGGCAGCGTCTCGCGCACGGTCTGCTCGATCACGCGCGGGCCGGCGAAACCGATCAGCGCCTTGGGTTCGCCCACGTTGATGTCACCCAGCATGCCGAGGCTGGCGGACACGCCGCCGGTGGTCGGATGCGTCAGCACGCTGATGTACGGAACACCCGCTTCGCGCAAACGCGCCAGCGCGGCCGAGGTCTTGGCCATCTGCATCAGCGAGAACAGCGCTTCCTGCATGCGCGCGCCGCCGGTGGCGGCGAAGCACACCAGCGCGCTGCGTTCGCTCAACGCGCGCTCGGCGGCGCGGGTGAATTTTTCGCCGACCACCGAGCCCATCGAGCCGCCCATGTAGGAGAACTCGAAGGCCACCGCCATTAGCGGCTGCTGCTTGAGCTTGCCGCTCATCGCGATCAGCGCATCGTTCTCGCCGGTGGATTTCTGTGCGGCGACGATGCGGTCGCGGTACTTCTTGGAATCGCGGAATTTGAGCGGATCGGTGGGCTCCATGCTGGCCCACAGTTCCTGCACGCTGTCTTCGTCAAGGAACGACAGCAGGCGTTCGCGCGCGCCGATCGCATGATGATGGCCGCACTTGGGGCACACCATCAGGTTGCGTTCCAGTTCCGGTTTGTACAGCACGGCGCCGCAGCCACCGCACTTCTCCCACACGCCTTCGGGTACCTTGCCCTTGCCGCCGGCGGCGCCTTGCGTCCGCACGCGGGGGGTCATGATTTTTTGCAGCCAATTCATGGGTTCCGCCTCAATCGTCAAGCGCCATCCAGGGCGGCGCGGATTGGGCGAAGAAATGCA
>NZ_DATJMN010000279.1:0-8084 GCF_035508675.1 Dyella sp. | reverse complement strand
AATCGTCGCTGGCGCCCAGGCGCAGGAATTCACCACGCGCGCGCGCCGCCAGCTCGTTCAAGCTTGCCGCGATGCCGCGGTTTTCCTCATGGCGCACGTATTCCACGCGCAGCCGATCGCCGTAGCGGGCGGCCCACTGCGCGATGCGTTCGCCGGTACGGTCGACGGAACCATCGTCGATGATGACGACCTCCTTGGCCGGATACGGATCCTCCAGCACGCTGTCCAGGCAGCGTTCCACGAAGCGCTCGTGGTTGTAGGCCGGGATCAGCACGGATACCAGCGGCTTGGCTGCCGTCGTCATAACGCCCCCAGGTAACGTCGCGCAACGACCACGTTGAACACGAAATAGAACAGGTAATTGACCGCAAAGGCGTACATGGCGCCGATCAGGCCGAACCATGCGGTGAACACGTAAACCAGGGCCAGGTAGGTGAGCGCGAACACGCATTCGGAGATCACGAACAGCCGCGTCATGGCCTTGGCCAGCATCAGGTAAGACAGCATGAACGAGGCGATCTTGATGACGTCCCCGAGCAGTTGCGGGCCGTACAGGGCATTGGCCGCCGAGAAGTGCGCATTGAACAGGATGCGCGTCACCCAGTCGCGCAGCGCGTACACCAGCGCCGCCAGCAGGATCACGGCCGGCAGCAGCAGGCGATAGGCGTGGCGCAATTCGGCCGCCAGCGAGGCGCGCCCGTGCGTGGCGGCGAGTTTGGGCAGGTAATAGATGTTGATGGCGGTGGTGAGAAACAGCAGGTAGGCATCCGACACTTTGCTCACCGCCTGCCAGTAACCCACCTGCTCCCAGCCGAATTGTAAGGCCAGGTGATTGCGTACCGCGATATTGATCAGCGGCGGCAGCAAGGCGGAGGTGAGCGTCATCACCGAGAACGCCGCCAGTTTCAGGCTCATCTCGCGATCGAACCGCATGCGCAGCATGCTGCGTTGGAAGTACGGGCTGCGCCGCCACACCGGCAGGCCTACCACCAGCAACAGCAACTGCCCCACCACCAGTGCCAGCAGCACGCCATACAAATGCAGCCAGCGCGACAGGCCTACCGCCATCATCACGCTCAGCGCCGAACCCAGCACCTGCACAAAAGCCAGCCGGCGCACGTCCATGAAACCGTTGATCACGGCCAGGATATAGTTGGCCAATGCGATGCCCAACTGCGCGATCGCCAGCAGGCGGATCAGGTTTTCGTAGCGCGCGTCGCCCAGCAGCCACAACGACAGCTGCCTGCTCAGCAATAGCGCGGCGCAGCCCATCAGGCAGGAGGCGATCAACGCGTACCACAAGGCCGCCGCCAACAGGCGCGAAAGCTTTTGCGCATCGTGGCGGTATTCGGCCACGTATTTCACGATGCCCGCGCTGATGCCGCCACCGGCAAGCACCGCCAGCAGCGACATCAGGCTCATGAATTGCCCCAGCTTGCCCACGCCTTCCGGCCCGGCCAGCCACGCCACCAGCTTGATCACCACCAGCCCGGTCAGCAACCGCGCCGCGGTAGCAAGGCTGGAATAGAAGCCGGCGCGCACGATATTCATGCGCCGCACTCGAAGGATTGGCAGGCGGCAATCACGCGGTCGACCGCTTCGTCGCACAGCGTGGGCCCAATCGGCAGGCTCAGCACCTCCCGGTGCAAGCGGTCCGTCACTGGCAGCGGCAGCTCGCGCAAAGCGGAATAAGCCGGTTGCCGGTGCGGCGGTATCGGGTAATGCACCTGACTGTGAATGCCATGCGCGTGCAGATGCTTCTGCAAGGCATCACGCTGCGCACAACGCACCACGAACAGATGCCACACGTGCTGCGTTTCGCCCTGCACGATGGGCAATTGAATCTGCGGATGACGGATGCCTTCGAGATAGCGAAGCGCAACGTGACGGCGATGCGCGATGTCGTCATCCAGGTAGTTGAGCTTTACGCGCAGCAGCGCGGCCTGCAGTTCGTCCAGGCGCGAATTGATGCCGCGGTATAGGTGGTGGTATTTCACCTCCGAACCGTAGTTGCGCAGCGCCGCCACGCACTCCGCCAGCGCGCTGTCGTTGGTGGTGACGGCACCGCCATCACCCAGCGCGCCGAGATTCTTGGCCGGAAAAAAACTGAAACCCGCGGCATGCCCGAACGCCCCTGCCCGGCACCCGTCGTTTGCCGCGCCGTGCGCCTGCGCGGCGTCTTCGATCAGCAGCAGGCGATGACGTTCGGCAAGACCGGCCAACGCCGGCATGTCGGCCAATTGTCCATACAAATGCACCGCCATGATGACGCGCGTGCGCGGGCCGATCGCCGCCGCCACACGCAGCGGATCGATGTTGAAGCTGGCCGGATCGGGCTCCACCGGCACCGGTACCAGATCGTTTTCGGTGATAGCGAGAAAGCTCGCGATAAAGGTATTGGCGGGGACGATCACTTCGTCGCCGTCATGCAGCGCACCCAGCTCCTTGTAGGCGCGCAAGATCAGCGACAGCGCATCCAGCCCGTTGCCCACGCCAACGGCATGGCGCACGCCGCAGTACTGCGCGAACTCCTGCTCGAAGGCGGCCAGCTCCTGGCCAAGGATGTACCAGCCCGAATCGATCACGCGCGCGGCGGCGGCTTTCAGTTCGTCGGCGTGGCGGGCGTTGATGGCCTTGAGATCGAGGAAGGGGATGTGCATCAGGGCGTCATTGCTTCCAAGCGGACGCGTTCGCGGCAGATCCTTCATCACAACTCCCACTCATAAAAATCATGCACCACGGCGCGCGCACCGAAATATTCCTTTTGCGTGATCAAGCCGCTGTTGAGCACCTGCCCTTCCTGTTCCGTCGACACGCCGAACGAGAAGTAATGGCGGTTCGCATAGGTCTGTTCGACCAGCTCGGCCAGCAGCAGGTTGAGCGCATTGCGCTCCCGCCCCGCTTCGGACGCCGCCAGGTATTGCGTATGCACGGCGCGGCCAAAGTCATACACCAGCACGCCGGCAAGCAAGGCATCGCCCTCGCGCGCTTCATGCAGCACGATCTGCTGCGGAAACCGCTGCTGCAGCAAATGCAGCTCCGCCAGGCTGTGCGTGGGGGCCACGTTGTAGCGGCTGCGCAGCACCGCTGTGACCAAGGCATGGAAGTCCGCAAGATCGGCCGCCGGCTGCAGGCATATGGCGGATTTGCGCGCCTTGTTGACCGCGCGCCGGCGCCCATCGGTAAATTCGAAGGGCTCGCGCAAGGCGATCACGGAGGAAACGTCGCGCCGCGCCAGCCGCGCGCCCAGCCGATGCAAGGCGTACAAGTCCTCGTCCGCCGGATATGCATGGAAAACATGCGGCACCGCCTTGTATACAAGGCGATCCACGCCCAGTGCACGATAGTGCTCGCCGATGCGCTCGAACACTTCCAGGGTCCATTCGGTACGCATGGCGCGCGTCATGATCAAGCCCGCATAGCTGAGGCCGCCGTGGCTGCTCACCGTGTTGCCTTGGCGGTTGGCAGGCAATACCGCCAACACCTCGCCGTTGCGCTCCACCAGCAGCGAGCAATCGGCGAAACGGTGGGCGTGGTAATCCATGTAGCCGCGCCGGTGCAGCAGGTTGCCGTTGCGCGATTGCCCGACCACGGCGTCCCAGCGTGCCGCATCGTCGGGTACATAGGCTTTAAGCGTGAGCATGGGCTTCACCGTCTTTGTGCAACGTCACGGCCTCGGCCACGCCGAAACCGTCCACGCCCATGTCGTTGCCGTTGTAGAACATCAACCAGGTGTCGTCCTGGCGAATCAGGGCGGGATAGCACAGTGTGCGCGAATCCCAGCCGCTGGCCGACAGGTTCAAGCCCAGCGCTTCGTCATGGCGTTGCCAGTGCACGCCGTCATCGCTCAGCGCGAGGCCAGGAAAGTATTCACCGGTGACGTTGCCGCGCGTGAAGTACATCGCATAGCGACCATCGATGCGATAGACGCGCGGACGACCGATGCGGTACTCGCTGCCCTGTGCAAGCAGGCAGACCTGGTCGGCGCGCGGTATCGCCTGCAGCGAACTGGCCTCGGCGTAACGGATGTGGTAACGCGGATACGGCTGGCCGCCAATCGTCTCCCAATCGTCACCCACGGCATACCACAGGCGCCAGCGGCCGTTTTCCCACATGGCCGAATGCACCGCGGCGATGGTGCTGCGGCCCGGCGCCCGATCGAGGATGGGCGTCTCCTGCACGCGCTGGAAACTATCGCCGCCGTCGGTGGAAACGGCCAGGCCGGTAAACGCCAGGAACTTGGCCTTGGCCACGCGTTGAAAGCCCACATAGAACATATGCAAGCCGCCCGGCGCATCGACCACGTCGCCCAGGATCATGCCGTTGTCGTCAAAGCAACCGTCGCGACCGATGTCCAGCACCGGCTCGGGACTAACCCGCAACACCACCATCGGATCGTGCGCCCACACGTCGACGTAGCCGATGCGGCTGACGCCTTGCGCATCACGAAAGCCCGCATACACGCGGATGGCTTCCTCATCCAGCCGATACGGCGTGGGCGTCAGCGCCGAGTGCTGCATCCACCCGCCCACGCCATGCCGCGCAGGCTCGAATACCAGTCCACGCTTGGTCCAGGCGAACATGGCGCTCAAAGCCTTACGTCGAGGCTGGAGCGCCCGGGCAAGGCGCGCGCCGGCGAACCGACGTAGACCTTGCCTGGCTCGGTATCCTTCACCACCAGCGCGCCGGCGCCGATCACGCAATCGGCGGCCACTTTCACGCAATCGTTGAAGGTGGCGTTGACGCCAACGAAGCTGTGCGCGCCAATTTCGCAGTAGCCGGAAATCACCGCGTGCGAGGCGACGAACACGTTGTCGTGCACCACCGTGCGATGGCCCACATGATTGCCGCTCCACAACACGCAGTTGTTGCCGATGCGCACGAACGGCTGGATCACGTTGTTTTCGAAGATGAAGCTGTTCTCACCCACTTCGGCATTGCGCCACACGAAGGCGCGTGAACTCACATAGGTGGCGCAGCGGTAGCCCTTGCGCTTGGCCTCCTGGTACAGCCGCGTGCGCAAGCGGTTGAGCTGGCTGGCCGGCACCGCCACGAAGGTCTCCACGTCCGATGGCGGGTAACTTTTCTCCAGCTCTTCGAACGCCACGATGGGGCGATCGGCCAGGCTCGATTGGCTGAGGTACTCGCGCTCCACGCTGAAGGCAACGACCTCGTAGTCGCTGTCGTGCTGGAAATATTCGCAGGCGATTTGGGCAAACTCGCCCGCGCCGATAAGCACTAGCGGCTTTGGCATGCGGCCACCTCCCCTAGCGACACCGGGCTGTTTACCTCGCGCAGGAACGCGTCGTAGTTGGTGATGTAGTCGGCGGGGTCGTATAACTGGTCGGCCAGCACCATCAATACGCAGTCCTCGCTGAAGTCGTACATTTCGCGCCACACCATGCTTCCCAGCAGCAAGCCTTGCGACGGATCGTCCAGCACCACTTCCACCGGTCCGCTGCCGTCATCCAGCAGGAACGTCACCGAGCCGCGCACCGTCACCGCCAGCTGGTTGAGACGACGATGCGCATGCTGGCCGCGGTGCACCCGGTTCTTGGTGGCGAACAGGTAATACACGCGCCGGATCTCGAACGGCACGTTGCGGTCTTTTTCCAGGGCGATGAGCATGCCGCGCTCGTCGCCGTGCTGCTGCAACTGGACTCGCTGGATTTGCATTAGGTGGACCGGCTGCGGTTGGGTGATCTTCGCAGTTGAGTGCCGGCCGTCCTGGGAAAGGTTGCGTTGGTCTCCCGCCATCCGAAACACGTAGGCTGGGATGGAATTCCAGCGTGTATGGGCATGGCGATGCCGGGATTTCATCCCAGCCTCCGAAATTGCGAAGCGGCATCAAGCCAAAAAAAGACCACAACCTTTCCGGTTTTATTCCGCACTCACCCGCATAAACCTCTTCAACGCCGCGCCGCTAGCGGGTTGAAGCGCACTGTCATTACAGGTTACGGGGAGAACGATGGCGATATCCAACGACATGGCCGACAACACCGCAGTGCAGGCGCGGCCGCGCAAGCTGGTGCTGGTGCATTGGCTCACCGTAGCGAGCCTGCTCGCCGCAGCGGCGGCCATCCTGCTCCGCGATGAGGTTTCGGCGCGCGCCGCAAGAGCATGGCTGCTGGAAATCCACCGTCACTTCGGCCTGTTCGTGCTTGCCTTGTTTTTCATACGCGTGGTGGTGCGCGCGCGCAGCGGTTCGCTGCCCTCCACCGGGGGAAATTCCTGGCCGATGCGCGCGGCCGCAACGCTGGTGCACATCGCTTTATATGCGCTGCTGCTGGTCCAGCCCTTGCTGGGCTGGGCGCTCAGCAATGCGCAGGACAAACCCGTGCACCTGTTCGGCTTGACGCTGCCGGCCTTGGTCGCCGCCGACGAAGACCGCGCCGATACCTTGCAGCAATGGCATACCGATGCCGCCTGGCTGTTGCTCGCCCTGGTGACGGTACACGTGCTGGCAGCGCTTTGGCATCACTTCGTGCTGCGCGATGGCGTGTTGCGCGCCATGTGGTGGCGGCGCCAGCGCGATGAATGACTTTCGATACGGATCAAGACAAGGAGATCGCATGCAACCTTCGCTGCACCAACGCCCGCCGAGCCGGCCCAGCAAGCTGCATCGCTGGTATGGCCTGGCCGCACTGCCGCTGCTTACCGCCCAGACGGCGCATGCGGTGCCGGCCTATGCCCGCCAGACTGGTTCGGCCTGCGCGGATTGCCATGCGGGCTCCTACGGACCGGCGCTGACGCCGTATGGCATGCGCTTCAAGATGGGCGGCTATACCGATACGGATGGCCAGGGCACCAAGATTCCCGCCGCGGTCCAGATCACCGGCACGCGTACCGTGCCGGCGCAGGGCCAAAGCAGCAACGTGCTGAGCGAAGCGGACATCTACCTGGCTGGGCGCGTGAGCGACCAGGTCGGCGGCTACGTAAAGATCCAGGACAACAACAACGGCCAGGACAAGTTCCACACGCAGTTGAGCGACGTGGACCTGCGCTACGTCGCCAAGGATCTCAAGCTGGGCAACCAGCAGGCATTGGTTGGCGTCAGCGTCAACAACAATCCTGGCTTCGACGATCCGGTCGATGCATTGCCGGCTGCCACCAACAACGGGCCACCGACGGTATCGGGCACCTTGCTCAATCCTTCCAGTTCGAACACGCTGGCGCACCGCGTGATCGGCGCCAGCCTCTACGCGCTGCTCAACGAAAACTGGTACGGCGAACTGGGTACCTACAACGCGCTGCCGACTTCGCTGCAGTACAACCTGGGTTATTCCCTATCCGGCGACCCCGGCAGGCTCAGCGATACGGTGTACGCGCGTTTTGCGTACATGCGCGATTTCAAGCGTCAGTTCGTTTCCGCCGGCCTGGTCGGGCTGACCACCGAACGCCAGCTGCCGCGCAGCGGCCCAAGCGAACACCTGACCGATGTCGGTTATGACGTCACCTACCAATACCTCGGCAACCGCGAAAACATTTTCCAGTTTGCCTATGTGAACATCATGGAGCGCCGCCGCTATGCGACCACACCGTTCGGCCCTGCACCAGGCCTGGTCGCGCTATCGAACGGCGTGGTGCACGATCAGACGGCGACGCTCACCTACACCTTCAAGCAGAGCTATGGCGTGACGCTTGCCCATCTCGTGAGTACCGGTACGCACGACGTGGTGCGCTTTACGCCGTATGGCGAGCCGGATACGTCCAGCAATTCGTTCACCGTGTTCTGGACACCTTTCGGCAAGGACGACTCCTTCACCTCCATCGCCAACTTGAAGCTGGCCGCCACCTGGTTCCGCTTCAACAAATTCAACGGCAGCAGCGTGAATGTGTTTGGCGCACCGGTGGGCAGCCCGGTGACCGACGCGAAGGATCTCAATGCGTTCTTGCTGTTTGCGAGTGTGGCGTTCTAAAAAAAAACCGATACAGGAATCGACGCGCGCTGGGATGCAATCCCAGCTTTCCCCGGATAGCGCGCTGGGATTTCATCCCAGCCTACGTGCTTCAGCAAACACGAGCAGGAGTTGATGTAGTGAGTCAATCAGTTTTGCGACGGATGTCGCGCGGTTTGGTAGTAG
>NZ_DATJMN010000278.1:0-11658 GCF_035508675.1 Dyella sp. | reverse complement strand
CGTCAATCTCACTAGCGGCTGCGTCTATCCCGATTTCGATCGCACCCTGAATCATGCTGCGACGGTCCCATTACCCGGCGAACCGCTGCACGTCGGAATGGACTTCAACGTCAACAAAATGGCGGCCGTCGTCTTCGTGGTACGCGATGACGCGCCGCATGCTGTGGGCGAGCTGACGAAGGTTCGCGACACGCCGGAGATGGCGCGAAAACTGCGCGAGCGCTATGTGGCAAACGGGCATAGCGTCACCGTATATCCCGACGCCAGCGGCAAGAACACCAGCAGCAAGAGTGCAAGCGAGTCGGATCTGACCATCCTGCAGCAGGCTGGTTTTCAAATCCTGGTGAAGAATGCCAACCCCGCGGTGAAAGATCGCGTCAATAGCGTAAATGCCCTGATCCTGAACGATATGGGCGAGCGCCGATTGATGGTCAACACCGACCAATGTCCAGACTTTACCGAGAGCCTTGAGCAGCAGCCTTACGACGACCATGGCGACCCCGACAAGAAAACGGGGCATGACCATACCAACGATGCCGGCGGCTACTTCATGGTCTCGCGCTGGCCTGTAGTTCGCCCACCGCAGAGCACCGTCAAGCCGCTTCGCTTGTAACTCGACAATCAGGTTTCGCTGTGACCCCACCCAACGTCCGATCCCTTTCGCCCGTCATGGAGGCGCAATCCGCCTCCTGGCCGATGATCAAGGCCTTGATGGGTGGCACCGCTGCGATGCGCGCCGCCGGAAAGTCGCTGCTGCCGAAGTGGCCAGGCGAGGACGACGACAGCTACAACGCACGGCTGCAGACGTCAGTGCTGTATCCGGCGTTTCGGCACACGGTGATGGTCAACTCGGCGAAGCCATTTGCAAAGCCACCCAACGTGGTGGCGCCGAACATCCCGGAGGATTGGCTCAAGGACATCGACCAGTTGGGGATGCCGCTGACCGCCATGGCCAACGCACTGCTGATTCTCGCACTGGCCTATGGCTTGTGCGGCGTGCTGGTGGACTATCCGCCGGCCGGGGGCGTGCGGACGCTCGCGGATGAGAAAAAGGCTAGCCTGCGGCCATACTTCGTCCGGTACGACCCGCAGCAGATCCTCGGCTGGAAAATGCAGGGCAAAAAGCTGATGCAGCTGCGCCTGCTCGAAAGCGTTGAAGTCGACGACGGCGAGTGGAGCACCAAAAACATCGAACAGGTGCGCGTGCTCACACCTGGTGCATGGCAAACCTACCGGCAGGATCCGAACGATAAAACGAAGTGGGTGCTGTTTGACGAAGGCAAGACCAGCCTGACGGAAATCCCATGGGTGTTCTTCTACGGCAACCGACTCGGTTTCGGCCAGGGCGAGAGCCCATTGCTCGATCAGGCGTCCCAGACCGTAGAGCATTACCAGTCCCGCAGCGACCAGCGGAACGTGCTCCATGTTGCACGCGTGCCGATTCTTGTCGCGATTGGCTTCGGCGATTCCGAGATCAAGATCGGCGCATCGTCTGCGATAACCACCGACAACAAAGACGCCTCGCTCGAATATACCGAGCACACTGGTGCCGCCATCGAAGCCGGCAAGCAATCGCTGGATGACCTGGAGGATCGCATGCGCGCCACTGGCGCGGAGCTGATCAACCAACAGCAATCGCAGACCACAGCCACTCAGATCGACGCGGAAGGCGACGCGGCGCGATCGCTGCTGCAGCAGATCGTTGAGCAATTCGAGGAATCTATCGAGCAAGCGCTCGGTTTCATGGCGCAATGGATGGGCAAATCCTCTGCTGGCATCGAAGTCGAACTGTTCAAGGCATACGAACAGGCGCCAGATACCGACGTGCCTACGCTGAGTGGTGCCCAGAAGGCTGGCGCCATCTCCAAGCAGACGTTGTTCGAGGAACTTAAGCGCCGCGATGTGCTGGCGCCTGATCGCAACTGGGATGAGGAGCTGGCAAGGATCAAGGCTGATCCGCAACCGGAACCGACCAAATCCGCGGACACGGATCCTGACAACAACCCGAATCCGAAGGCCCCTTAACCGGGGCCTTTTTCATGGCCGACGCGCGGATGCGCTAAGCCGCTTCTGGTCCGGATGGACCGCCATCACCCTGTTGGATGACAGACGATGAAACTCAAGACAGTCGAAATCAATGGCAAGCACTACGCTGAAATCGCGGACGGCAAGCCGATCTATTTGCATGACGACGGCAAGGAAATTCCTTTCGATGCCGCACAAACCGTCGACACGATTAAGCGCCTCAATGGCGAGGCCAAAGGCCACCGTGAGCGTGCGGAGACCGCCGAAGGAGCGCTGAAGGTCTTCGAGGGCCTTGACCCAGCAGCGGCGCGCAAGGCGTTGGACGTGGTCAAGAACCTGGACGACAAGAAGCTGGTGGATGCCGGCGATGTGGAGCGCGTGAAGGCCGAAGCCATCAAAGCTGTCGAAGACAAATACGCGCCGATCGTCAAGGAGCGCGACAAATTGCAGGCCTCGCTGGTTTCCGAAAAGATCGGCGGCAGCTTCGCGCGCAGCAAGTTGATTGCAGACAAGCTGGCCATCCCTGCCGACCTGGTGCAGGCGCGCTTCGGCGAGCACTTCAAGCTCGAAGGCGAAAACGTCGTTGCCTACGACAAGTCGGGCAACAAGCTCTTCAGCCGATCCAACCCCGGCGAGCTGGCGGCGTTCGATGAAGCCCTTGAGATGATCGTCGAGCAATACCCCTACCGCGACTCGATCCTGAAAGGCACGGGTGCGAGTGGTGGCGGCGCCCAGAACAACAATCCTGGGGGCGCCAGCGGCAACAAGAGCATCCCGCGTGCCCAGTTCGAGAAGCTCGATCCATCGGCGCAGATGGCACACGTCAAAGGCGGCGGCGCGATCACCGACTGATTACGCAAAACCCTGATTCACCACCAACACACACGGGCCGCTCAGCTGAGCGGCCTTTTTTCTGCCTGCAACGCGGATGCCGCGCGGGCGCTCGGGCCGGATGGCTCACGAACACATTCCTGACCTTCCCGATACCCGGAGTAATCCATGGCCAATACGCTGACCAACCTCATCCCTGACCTGTACGAGGCGATCGACGTCGTCTCGCGCGAAATGGTCGGGTTCATTCCTGCCGTGACGCTGAGCGCTACCGCCGAACGTGCGGCGCTCAACGAAAATATCCGTGTGCCGATCACGCCGGCTGCGACCGCCGAGAACGTCACGCCTGGCCAGCTGCCGCCGGATGACGGCGACCAGAACATCGGTAACAACGTGATCCTGATCAGCCAGGCTCGCATGGTGCCGTTCCGCTGGGCTGGTGAAGAGCAGAAGGGCGTTAACAACCAGGCGCCGAATGGCGGCTATGCCGCGATCCGCCAGAACCAGATCCAGCAGGCGATTCGCACCCTAGTGAACGAGGTTGACGCCAACATCGGCACGCTCTACAGCACCGCATCGCGCGCCGAAGGCACCGCCGGCACTACTCCGTTCGCCACTGGCCTCGGCGATACCGCGCAGATGCGCAAGATTCTGGCCGACAACGGAGCTCCGCTGTCTGACATGCAATGCGTCATCGACACCACTGCCGGCGCAAACCTCCGCAGCCTGACCCAGCTGACCAAAGCGAACGAAGCCGGCACCATTGAGCTGCGCGCCCAAGGCAAGCTGCTGGAACTCCATGGCTTCACGCTGCGCGAGTCGGCTGGCGTATCGGAGTCGGTGCCGGTTGGCTCCGTCACCGGCGCTGTGACCGCTTCGGGTGCGAAGGGTGCCACCAGCGTCACGCTGACCACGCCTGCAGGTGGTGCTGTCGCGCTACTGGCTGGCGATGTCATCACCTTCGCTGGCGACCCGAACAAATATGTAGTCGCGGCTGCCGCGAACATCGGGGCATCGACCAGCGGCGCGGTGACCATCGGTGCGCCTGGCCTGCGCACAACGATCAACACTGCCGCCGTGACCGTGCTCGGTCCAGCAACGCGCAACATGGCGTTCGCACGCTCGGCCATTGTCCTCGCCACCCGCCTGCCGGCGCTCCCGGAAGAGGGTGATATGGCGGAGGACCGCACCATCATCGTCGACCCTCGCAGTGGCATCGCCTTCGAATTTGCGATGTACAAGCAGTACCGCCGCGTCCGCTACGAGGTAGCGATCGCCTACGGCTGGGCCAACATCAAGACGGAACACACGGGGTTGATGCTCGGCTGATCCTTCCATGGCGGGGTCATTGACCCCGCCCATCTTTTTTCCTCTAAGGGAAGCGAACATGTCCAATTCCGTGCTTGTCACCATCGAGAAAGGTGCCCAGCAGTTGCGGGTGCACGTGAGTGCGCTCGAAGAGCACCTCCGTCTCGGCTGGAAGAAGGTCGAAAAGGAGGCCGAAGAGGTCGCCGAAGAGCTGGAGCAGGAGTTGCAAGGTGCGGAAGCGCGCGTGTCGCGGCGAGGGCGCCGAGAGAACGCGGATGCCGGCAAGCCGCAGGCGTAATCCGCCATGGCCCTTACAACCCAGCAGATCGCCGATGTGCGTCGCTTCGCCGGCTATCCGATGCTGGGTGAGGACACGCCGGCTGACGATTCGCGCGATTTTGCCTATGGCTTCGTCTCGCCTGGCGTTTGGCAGACCCTCTATCACCGGTTGAACAACCTGACGCCGGAGAATGAGAGCACGCTGATCACCGTATACCTGACGAACCTCTACACGCTGGAGACAGCGATTGTCAGTGCTTCGGCGAATCTCGATACCGCGCAGGCCTCGGTCTGGGTACACAACCCCACTGAGGTCAGCGACCGCGAGCGGTTGTTTGATAAGTGGCGCCGGCGCATGTGCGGTTTTCTTGGTATAGCGCCGGGACCGGCTCTAGGAACCGGAAGTGGTGCGCGACTTGTTCGCTGCTGAGGTGTGATATGGATGGCAACACACTTCAGGGCAAGTTGTATGCGGGCTATGCCGCTGCAGCGCAGCGAATCGGTATTTCGTTTGCGCAGTACCGGCCTACCGTTGGCACGCCTGCACTCGGCATCGGTAACCAGGTCGGTTCGGTGCTCGCCGCATTCGACACCGGTCCCTTCGCGTTTACGAAGCCGCAGGATTACGGCAAGGCGACATGGACCTGCCTCGCTGATGGCCGGTTGCTGCTGCCAGGCGACTACCTGAGCGCGAGCAGCGGCACGTATTTCATCGCGTCGATGCAGCCACTACTGCCGATCATGGCAGTACTGTGTAACCGCACCGTAACGGTTTGGCGTCCTCAGCAGCAAGCCGCTATCGGGCCGCTCGGCTATGGCGGGAGCACGCAAACGAATGAGACGGCTATTGCAGATGCCTTTCCAGCTTCTGTGTTGGCTGCATCAAAGACCGGACACGCGCCGACAAACCTCCCGGGCGATGTTCCCGATGCTTGGTACACGCTGCTTCTTCCGGGGCTTCCTGGTGGGATGCAGATGCTTGCGCACGATGTAGTCACCGATGACCTAAACAACCGATATGTGTTGTCCTCGGTCGAGTTGTCGGGCCTGGGCTGGCGCTGTTCGATGATGCAGGCGGAAACCTGATGGCTGATATAGACGACGTCCTCAATGCACTTGAGACCACCATTGCCGGCGTCGTATATCCAAACGGACTTGCGCAGCCTTCGGCCATTGGCGTGCCTGCAGCGATCTATCCAGGATGGCCAACCAGTTCCCAGCTTGATGCTGATCTTCGCGCGCTCGGCACCGGCGGCCCCGGCAAAATCCACATCACCATCTTTCCGCGGCCTCAGGAAAAGAACACGACGCGTTACATCGGGCTCCAATACGAGCAGCAGGCCTTCAACGCGCCGACGCTAGTTCTGACGATCAGCGGACAGCAGGTGACGATCACTGGGACGGTAAGCACGCCGCAGAACGTTGCACTTATCGTCAGCAATCAGGCTTATACGTACGCGGTACAGGCCGCTGATACGCTGGCAAGCATAGCGACAGCGCTTGCCCAGCAGATTGCTGGCGCAACGGCCGCAGGCGCTGTGATCACGCTGCCCCTCTCTGCGCGCATCACTGCGGCGCGCGCTGGCGCCAGTGGAACGATGTCGGCACTTACGAAACAGCAGCAGCGCGAGGTTCAGATAACGATCTGGGCTGATACGCCGGAGCACCGAAGTGCGGCAGCACAGCCAATCGATAGTGCGCTATCCGCAATCACTTGGCTCCAGCTACCAGATGGAACGTCTGGGCGACTGCGTTACGTGTCCACGCCGGTCGATGACATCAACCAGAAAGCGAACCTCTACCGGCGCGACCTGCTCTACACGGTCGAGTACTTCACCACCAATACCATCACGGCCACGGAAGTCATCGTGACGGAGCAGACCAATTCCCTGACGATGCCCGATGGCTCGACGGAGATCATTTCCACCACCTATCAGTGAGGCACGTATGGCGCTTCTTCCCCTCGTCGTGACACAACCTTTCGGCGACTACAAGCACGGTGACGTCATTGACGACGAAGCCGCAGTGATGGATGCATTGGAGCATCACCCGCATTTCGTGGTGCAGGTGCCCGGTGACGTGAAGTCAGCCGCTAAAGCCAAGACGTCGGATACGAAAGCACCCGACGCAAAGACCGCGGCCAAATAAGCGCGCCGTTCCATCACTTCCTGTCTGAACCCGCCTCCTGGCGGGTTTTTTATTGCCCGGAGGCAGCATGACTCAGATCGTCCAAGCAGGGCAGGTCAACCTTACCGCTCAGGTAGTGCCTGACCTGATTATTCAGCTCATCCCGCCGCCCGTGCAGATCAATGGCGTTCCGTCGAATCTGTGCGGCATCGTTGGCACGGCGCAATGGGGTCCCGTCGGTGCACCGGTTGTCTTTGGCAACATGGCGCAGTACTGGCAGAACTTCGGCAATATCCAAAATCGCAAGTACGACATGGGCACCGCTGCTGCTGCGGCCGTGATGCAGGGCGCCAACAACTTCCGAGGCGTCCGCGTTACGGATGGCACCGATCTGGCTGCCACGGCGACTCTCAAGGACGGCGCTTCGGCTATTGGCCTGACCTTGACGTCGAAATACACCGGCTCCCTGGCAAACAGCGATACTGCGACTATTGCAGTCGGCACGCAGGTCAACAGCTGGAAGTTGATCCTTGCGCGAGCCGGCATGACACCGGAGGTCTTCGATAACATCGGGGGCGGAGCCAATCCGCTCACCGGCGCCCCGCTCTGGGCGGCTCTGGCCAACGCAGTCAATAATGGCGTCGCCGGACAGCGCGGCCCTTCCGGTCTGATGGTTGCAGCGACAGGCGCAAGTGTGGCGGCCCCTGTTGCAAGCTCCGTGACGCTTGCCGGCGGTGCGGACGGCGCCACGACGATCACTGGCGCTACGCTTTTGGGCACGGATGGCAATACCCGCAAGGGCATGTACAGCCTTCGTGGCACCGGGTGCTCAGTCGCAATCCTTGTCGATTGTGACGACTCGACCACCTATGCGGCGCAGGTCGCCTACGGTTTGTCGGAAGAGACTTACATGATAGGCGTGACGCCAGCTGGTGACTCGCCTTCGACTGCGGCCACCAATAAAGCTACAGCTGGCATCGATTCCTTTGCCTTCAAGCTCATGCTTGGCGACTGGGTGTACTGGAATGACACTGTGAACGGCCTGGTGCGCATGATCTCGCCGCAGGGCTTCGTCGCTGGCTATCTGGTGAATCAAAGCCCACAGCTGTCTGCACTCAACAAGCCGCTGCAGGGCATTGTTGGCACACAGCGCAGCTATGCGAACAACCCATACTCGAATCCCGAACTAACGGTACTGGGGCAGGCCGGTATCGACGTCATCTGCAATCCTTGCCCTGGTGGCAGCTTCTTCGGTTGTCGCTTCGGTCACAACACCAGTTCGAATCAGGCGATCTACGGCGACAACTACACACGCATGACCAACTATCTTGCCACGACGTTCGCAGCTGGCATGGGCAAGTTTGTGGGTCAATTGCAGTCCACGCAGCCGAACGATCCATGGCGTCGAGGCGTGAAATCGACACTGGATAACTACCTGCAAAACATGGCGTCGCCTCCAGGCCAAACGCCGGCGATGATCGATAGCTTCAATACGCAGTGCGATCTCAACAACAACCCACCGGCACAGATCGCAGCAGGCTGGGGCCAAGCAGACGTTCAAGTGAAATACCTGTCTGTCGTCGAGAAGTTCCTGGTCAACCTCCAGGGCGGCCAGACAGTGCAAATCACCCGCGCCTCAACCACGTCGGCTTAATCGTTCGCTAGCCGCCTTCTGGCGTCCCTCTATCCCCGCATAACCCGGCCTCGCGCCGGGTTTGTCGTATTCGGAGATCATTCATGCCGGCAAATAATCGCAATACGGGCCGCGACATATCGATCGATATCGCTACGTCCAATGGGCCGCTTCCACTGCCGCCCACCGTGATTTCGATCATGGCGAAGCCTAAGTTCAAGACGGTCGATTCCAACCCGATCAATGGCGTTCCCCAGGAAACCAACATTCCGGTGGGCTGGGATATCGACATCGAGTTCGAGCGCACCGGTCCGACGCTCGATGCCTATGCCGCTGCGCTTGAAACTGCCTATTTCAGCGGCCAGAACCTGCAGCCAGGCACCATCACCGAGACGATTCAAGAACCGAATGGCGCCGTCTCGCAGTTCCGCTACATCAACGTGACGGTGCGGTTGGATGATCCCGGCTCGTGGAAGGGCGACACCCTCGTCAACGGGAAACTCCATGCCTTCGCCTCCAACAAGATCCAGGTGCAGTGATGAGCAATGAAGTCAAAATGCAACTTGTTGAGGGTGCGCAGCCGACCATTCCGGAAGCGCCCAAGGACATCACAGTTACCGACGCGCGAGGGCGCGTGATCGGGGTCAAAAAGCCGCCGTTCTTGGCCCAATTTCGCCTGCAAGAGGCGCTAGGCGAATCGGCCAGCAACGAAGCCTACATGGGCAGCGTATTCCCAGTCCTCTACGTGGCTAGCATCGATGGCGATCCCATCAAGACGCCAACAACCAAGCTGCAGGTCGAGGCAATTCTTCAGCGCCTCGATGAAGACGGATATATCGCCGTGTTTAGGGCGATGCAGGAGCACTTTTCGGCTACCGATAAGACCCTGCAGGATCAGGTAAAAAACGCCTAAGGCACCCCGAGTACAAAGAGCGCGCATGGCTCGTAAAAAACGGGGTGCCAATCCATATCGCGTTTGGCTTAAGCGAGAACGACGCAGCTGAACTCGATGATGTCGATAGAACTGTTCTGGCGATCTTCTTCAGGATCTTCGAGGGGGCAAAGTTCGACATGCAGAATATGTGCTTCCAAGAGGACGGGTGATGCGCGAGTTCAACGATTTCGGTGAGTTCGCGGCATTCCTGCTCTCGATGGAGCCCGTTGCAAAAGTGGCAGTACATCGCGGGTTAGAAAAGGGCCTAAAACGCATCGAGACGACTGCCAAGGAGAGCATTGGCACCTACCAGGATGCGATCGGTCAATTTCCTGCTTGGGACGAACTCGCCGATTCGACAAAGAAGGATCGTGTTCGCCAAGGCTATTCGGAAAACGATCCACTATTGCGAAGCGGGGAAACGCGAGACTCGATTCAGAGCGAAATCCATGACATGGAAGGTGTCGTGGCGAGCGAAAGCGACATCCTCTATTGGCAGGAGGTTGGCACCGAGGACATACCGCCGCGTCCCGTGATGGGGCCGGCCGCGTTGGTCAACGAAGAGCACGTGGTCAGGGACTTGGGTGAGGCGTATGCGATCGCTTGGCTGGGTGGAGTCGTGTTGCCGATCGGCATCGGTCAAGAATCAAATGAGAAAAGCGAATAGCTTTCCTGCCGCAAGGGATAGGAAATAGACCAGCAGAAGCGCGGCGATGCCCACGCCAGGTTGCCTGCGCATTCGGTAGATAGCACTTATGGCCAGCACGCACCACAGCATCACCTGCAAAAAGCCAACTGCCAGATCGCGAGCCAGCCTCATATAGTCGGTTGCGGGAAGATTATTCGCAGTTTTCTTGCGGGGCACCGAATACTGCACGAACTTGAAATGGTCGGCGAGCCAGTCTTGGACGCGCATGCGAATTGAAGCTTGCACGGCCTCAGCCCTCAGCCTTTTTCACCGAATCCAATTTGCATCTATCCACATCGATGCTCGAATTGAAGCGAAGGCAGTGAAACTCGATAATGTCAGATGGTGCCAAGCCTTTCAGCCTGTCGCTTTGGTTGTAGAAAAATCCTGCATCGAGCGAAGTGCCACCATCGGTGATGATAGACACGGTAGGCCCGGCGCCATCGGAAACTTTGACTACCTTGCCTGAGAGATGAAAGGTCGCATTTTTATAGCGATCGGCAAAAGCTATTTCATTGCTGCCATATTCGCTGACCAATTCTTCCCAGCTTGCATTCACGTCCGCCCTTGGCGCTGGATTTGCTTCTCCGTATTGCCTAGAAGCCATGTAATAAATAACAACACCAGCAATAAGCAATGATGCCATGGTTTCCAGTCGCGTCATTTTTTTCATACAGCCATCCTTTGGTGAGCCATGTTCGAAGCCTACAAAATTGGCGTCCGCATCGCAGTCACGGATGCCACTCGTGGCAACGTGCTCAAGATCGCGGCGCAATTCGCCAAGGCTCAGGCTGAAGCGTCTGCGTTTTTGAAGACACTGCGTGCGGTCAACGACGAACTTAGCCGAAAGACGAGTTGGGCCAGCAGTGCCGCCCAGGACTTCCGGAACGCCCGTCGCGAGGCGGAAGGATACGCCCGCGCGGCCCGGTCTGCACGCGGCGCCACCGGCGGCTCCAGTTGGACGGCCTCAGCCTCGAGTGCAACGGTCGCCAATATGGCCGTGGTTGCATCCCTGAATCGGATGCAGCAGCAAGACATGCTGCGGTTTCGAGGCTATCCCAATGCGGCGCTTCCCTTTGAGAGTGCCAAACGGCTGGGGTCGCCTCCCATGAGGCTGCTTGGTGGGTCTGCAGGGAGTGCCCTAAGCATGGCCGGTGGTGCTGGGAGCGGCGGCGTCGCTCCACCGGGAGCATCAGGCACCACGGGCTTTCCCAACGGAGGCACGGGCATGCCAGCCGCTGCCGGATGGCCCTGGGGCAGAGGTGGCGGCGGCCGAGGGAGCGGCGGCAATGGCGGCGGCTTCAATTACGGCGCCTTTGGCCGAATGATGGGTGGGGCGATGCTTGCGCGTGCCGGCGAAGTTGAGCTTGGAATGCTTAAGGGGCCGATCGACGAAGCCACCCGCTATCAGTCCGCGGTGGCCAGGTTCAAACTCTTCGGGCTTGGCGACAAACTCAATGCCGAGGCGATTAAATTCGCTAACAGCATGAACATTGTCGGCACATCCATGACGGATGCCGTGAACTTCATGACGGAGGCGCAGGGCGTCTTCCGCGAATCAGGCCTGCAGGGACCTGCCGCATTGGCAGGCTCGAAGCTCGCCGCCCCAATGCTGGCGAAGATCGCCTTCGCCACCTCTGGCCTGGATGAAGAGTCGCAAGCCAAGATTCACACTCAGAGTCTCGCCATGCTTCGCTTCATCGAGATGCGCGGCGGTCTTTCGAGTGCAAAGAAGTTCAACCAAATCGCCAACGAAGGATGGAAGGCTATTCGCTCGTCGGGCGGCAACGTTGCCTGGGAGCAATTGCGCCAGTTCATGGCAACCGGCAGCGT
>NZ_DATJMN010000277.1:0-37901 GCF_035508675.1 Dyella sp. | reverse complement strand
CGCCAGGTGCTGGTGCCGTCGAACGCGCTCAGCTACAGCGGCAGCGCGGTGAGCGGCGGCGTCAACGTCAGTAGCGCGGGCGACGTGGTGGTCACCATCAAGGACACCGACGGCAACGTCGTCAACACCATCGACCTTGGCACGCAGCAAGCCGGGCTCGCGCCATTCACCTGGGACGGCAAAGACGCCAGCGGCAACACCGTGGCCAACGGCACCTACATGATTTCGGCAAACAACGGCGGCAACACCGCCGCGCTCTCCACGTATGCGTCCGGTTCGGTCACCGGCGTCGGCTACGGCGGCAGCAGCACCGGTACGTATTTGCAAGTGGCGGGTATCGGCGGTGTGCCGCTGAGCCAGGTTGCACAGATCAACTGACCGCGCATCGATAACGCGCATCGTCATCATCCAGAGAGGTACAAAGCATGGCTCTCAATCAGGCGCTCAGTGGCATCAACGCGGCACAGGCCCAGTTGAATGTCATTTCCAACAACATCGCCAACGCCGGCACGGTGGGCTTCAAGGGTTCCGCCGGCCAGTTCGCCGAGGTGTATGCGGTAACCGGTCTCAACCTGAGCTCGGTAGCCACGGGCAGCGGCGCTGAACTCACCGGCGTTGCGCAGCAGTTTTCGCAAGGCGATCTGGAAACGACCAACGGCAGCCTGGACATGGCGCTGAGCGGCAATGGCTTTTTCATCGTCAACAATGGCGCCGGCAATCAGTACACCCGCGACGGCGAATTCCATGAAGACGCCGGTGGCAATGTGGTCACCGCAGACGGTGCCTATCTGCAGGTGTATCCGCCGACCACCACCGGCGGCTTCAACACCAGCACATTGACCAATCTGCAACTGAATACCGCGCAGAGCGCGGCGACGCCGACCAGCACCATCACCATCAGTTCGAATCTTCCGGCTGGCGCGACGGTGCCGACCACGACACCGTTCAGCACGACCGATTCCACCAGCTATAACGATGCCTCCACGCTGACCGTCTACGATTCGCAAGGCGGTTCGCACTCGGCGACGATTTACTACGTCAAGACCGGCAACAACACCTGGAACGCGAACCTGTACATCGATGGCAACAGTGCAGGCACCGCGGCGATGACGTTCAACAGTGCCGGCGCGCTGACGACGCCGGCCAACGGCAATCTCAGTTTCACCCCGGTGCAGCCGACCAATGGCGCTTCGTTCCCCGCCACCATGAGCGTGAACGTGACCAACACCACGCAGTTCGGCACGGCGTATGCACCTGGAACGATCGACCAGAACGGTTATGAAGCCGGCACGCTGGAGAACGTCACGATCGGCAACGACGGCATCGTCACGGCGATCTATTCCAATAACCAGAGCAGCCAGCTCGGCCAGATCGCGGTGGCGAATTTCGCCAACCTGCAAGGCCTGCAGCAAATCGGCAACAACCGCTGGGTGGCGACGCAATCGTCGGGCACGGCGGTCATCGGCACGGCCGGCGTCGGTCAGTACGGCAACATCGAGCAGGGGCAGCTGGAAACCTCCAACACCTCCGACACCACTGCGCAGTTGGTCAACATGATCCAGGCACAGCAGGACTACCAGGCGAATTCGCAGATGCTGGGCACGGTGAATTCGCTCTCGCAGACGCTGTTCCAGGCCGTTGACCGCGGCTAAACCTATAACCGGATCCTGACCTATGGATCGTTCCGTCTACATCGCCATGACCGGTGCCACGCAAACCATGCGGGCACAGGATGCCGTAAGCCACAACCTGGCCAACGCATCCACCGTGGGCTTCAAGAGCGAGCTGAGCGCGTTTCAAAGCGTGCCGGTGCTCGGCCCGGGTGCCAGCACGCGCATCAACGCGGTGGCGCAAGGCGTGGGTCAGGACGAAACACAAGGTTCGATCCAGCACACCGGGCGTTCGCTCGATGTGGCGGTGAACGGTCCGGGCTGGATTGCGGTGCAGGCGCCGGATGGCACGGAAGCGTATACCCGTGCGGGCGACCTGCAGCTCGGTTCCGACGGCAGTCTTACGGATGCGCGCGGCAATCCAGTGATGGGCTCGGGTGGTCCGATCACCATCCCGGACGCCGCGAAAATCAGCATCGGCGACGACGGCACCATTTCCACGGTGCCGATGGGCCAGGGGCCTGACACGATTGCCGCGGTTGGACAGATCAAGCTGGTCAATCCGGATCCCACGCAGATGAGCGAGGGTGCCGATGGCCTGATGCATATGAACGATGGCAGCACGGCCGATGCCGACAGCACGGTGACGCTCACTTCCGGCGCATTGGAAGCAAGCAACGTCAATCCGTCGTCGGAGTTGGTGAAGATGATCTCGCTGTCGCGGCAATACGAAATGCAGGTGCGTTCGATCAAGACCGCCGAAGACGACGCGGACGACAGCACCAAGTTGCTGCAGAACAGCTAACGCATACCACGGAGTAACCCATGTTCTCTTCTCTCTGGATCGCCAAGACCGGCCTGGATGCGCAACAGACGCAGATGGACGTGATCTCCAACAACCTGGCGAACGCGAGCACCACCGGCTTCAAGACCTCGCGCGCCTCGTTCCAGGATTTGATGTACCAGAACGAAGGCCAGCCCGGCAGCCAGACCACGCAGCAGACGGAAGCGCCGTCAGGCTTGCTGCTCGGCACCGGGGTGAAAGTGGTGGGCAGCGAAAAGCTGTTCACGCAGGGCGCGATCACGCAGACCGGCAACTCGCTGGACGTCGCGATCCAGGGCAATGGTTTTCTCCAGGTGACCATGCCCGACGGCACCATCGCCTATACGCGGGACGGTTCGCTGCATGAAGATTCCACCGGTCAGCTGGTCACGGCCGATGGCTATCCGCTGGTGCCGGCGATCACGCTGCCGGCGAACGTCAACAGCGTCACCATCGGTACCGACGGCACGGTCAGCGCCACCAGCAACGGCTCCACCACCCCCACCACGCTCGGCGTGATGCAGCTTGCCAATTTCGTGAATCCCGCCGGCCTGCAGCCGATGGGTCAGAACCTCTATCTGGAAACCCAATCCAGCGGCACGGCACAGACCGGGCAGCCCGGCGTCAACGGCATGGGCACGCTCGCGCAAGGCTCGCTGGAATCGTCCAACACCAACGTGGTGGAGGAGATGGTGAACATGATCGAGGCACAACGTACCTATGAAATGAACTCCAAGTCGATCAGCGCCGTGGACGACATGCTGCAGTTCGTGATCAACAAGACTTGATGGGTGATTTATGTCTTATCCGTCCATGCTGTTACGCATCGCTTCGGCATCATTGCTTGCTGCCGCGCTTGCCGGCTGCGGCGCCATCCAGGAACGCCAGAAGCAGGATGACGCCAAATGGGCCGCCACCGCGCCGGTCGAGGAAACCTCGCCGCCGCCGCCGGATGGTTCGACCTATCACGACATGCAGAACATGGAACTGTTCAACGACGCGCGCGCGCATCGCGTCGGCGACATCCTGACCATCAACCTGGTCGAGGCGATGCAGGCCAGCAAGAAATCCGAAACCACCACCAGCAAGACCGACAAGGTCAATGTGGGTGCGCCGCAGATTCTCGGGCAGTCGCTGCGCATTGCCGGACAGTCGGCCGATTCGGCGCTCAACTCCGCCAACAGTTTCGACGGCGCCGGCAGCAGCACGCAGAGCAACGCGCTCACCGGCCAGATCACCGTGACAGTCGCCAAGCGCCTATCCAATGGCGGTCTGCTGGTACGCGGCGAGAAGTGGTTGACCATCAACCAGGGCCAGGAGCTGATCCGCATCTCCGGCATCGTGCGTCCGGAGGACATCGCCCAGGACAACTCGGTCGACTCCACCCGCGTGGCCGATGCAAACATCACCTACACCGGCCGCGGCACCTTGAACGAGGCCAATACGCAAGGGTGGCTGGCGAAGTTCTTCAACTCCAAGTGGATGCCATTCTGATGAACGCACGGTGGCGTAAACAGGGTCTGCTCGTTGGCGTCGTTGCGCTGCTTGTCTCGACGCTGGGCTGCATTCCCACCGCCCACGCCGACAAGATCCGCGACCTCGTGCAGGTCGCCGGCGTGCGCAGCAACCAGCTGGTCGGCTATGGCCTGGTAGTAGGCCTGGACGGCACCGGCGACCAGACCACGCAGGCACCGTTCACCACCCAGAGCCTGGAGAACATGCTCAAGCAATTCGGCGTGTCGGTGCCGGCCACGGGCATCCAGCCGCAGCTGAAAGACGTCGCCGCGGTGACGATTACCGCCGAGCTGCCGCCCTTCGCCAAACCCGGGCAGACCATCGACATCACGGTGGCCTCGATCGGCAATGCCAAGAGCCTGCGTGGCGGTGAGCTATTGATGTCGCCATTGCGTGGTGCGGACGGCAATGTCTACGCCGTGGCGCAAGGCAGTGTCGTGGTCGGCGGGGTCAGTGCATCGGGCCGCAGCGGTTCCAGCGTGCAGATCAATGTTTCCGCCAGCGGCCGCATTCCCAACGGCGCATCGGTCGAACGGGTGGTACCGAACTCTTTCAGCCATGGCGGCGACATCGTGTTGAACCTCGACAGTGCCGATTACGCCACCGCCAATCACATCGTCGATGCCATCAACCATCTTTACGGCGCCGGCACGGCGCAGGCGCTCGACGGCGGCTCGGTGCGCGTGCGCGGGCCGGCCGATCCCGGCCAGAAAGTGGCGTGGCTGGCTGCGATCGAAGCGCTGGATGTCGATCCCGGCGAGGCGCCTGCGCGTGTGATCGTCAATTCGCGTACCGGCACGGTGGTGATCGGCACGGACGTGCGCGTAACGGCTGCGGCAGTGGCGCACGGTTCGATCGAGGTAACGATCAGCGAGCAACCGCAAGTCAGCCAGCCCGGTCCCTTCAGCAACGGCACTACCCAGGTGGTGCCGAACAGCTCCGTGTCGATCAACCAGCAAGGCGCGCACATGTTCAAGTTCGGTCCCGGCGTGAGCCTGGACTCCATCGTGCGCGCGGTGAACCAGGTGGGCGCGACGCCGACGGACCTGATTTCGATTCTGGAGGCGCTCAAGCAAGCCGGCGCCCTGCATGCGGACCTGGTGGTGATCTGATGGCTGACATCGGCAACGTTGCTGCGCAAACGCTGAGCACCTGGACCGATCTGTCCGGGTTCGGTGCGTTGCGCCATCAAGCCGATACGGACAGCAATGCCGCCCTGCCGGCGGTCGCCAAGCAATTCGAGTCGATGTTTACGGAAATGCTGCTGAAGTCGATGCGCGAAGCGAACTTCGGTGACCCCCTGTTCGAAAGCCAAGCCACCGATGCCTGGCAAGACATGTATGACCAGCAGCTTTCGTTGAATCTTTCCCAGCATGGCAAAGGCTTGGGGATAGCCGAATTGTTGATCCATCAGCTCGGCGGCCATAACCAAGGCGATGCAAGCAAGAGCGGCGCCGTGGACCCGAATGCCGCCGGCCTGGTCGACGATTGGAAGCAACGCCTGTTCGCGGTCGGCGATGCCACGCAATCCACCGCACGCAAGGCGATGGCCTGGCTGCCGCAAGATGCCGAAGCCTTCGTGCGCGAACTCGCGCCCCAGGCCAGCATCGTGGCGAAGGAACTGGGCCTGTCGCTGCGCACCGTACTGGCGCAGGCTGCGCTGGAAACGCAATGGGGCAAGCACATGCCTGCGCACGCCGACGGCAGCAGCAGCTTCAACCTGTTCGGCATCAAGGCCGGCAGCAGCTGGGGCGGCTCGCGCGTGAACGTGCCGACCCTGGAATACGAAGGCGGCATCGCCGTACGCAAGCAGGCGCAATTCCGCTCCTATAAATCCACCGCCGAATCGTTGGCCGATTACGCCGACCTGATCGGCAAGGATCCGCGCTACGCACAGGCGCGTGGCCGCGGCGACGACGTGATGGGCTATGCCCGGGCGCTGGTCGACGGTGGCTATGCCACTGATCCGGAATACGCGGGCAAGGTGGCAGCCATCGCCAACAGCAGCGTGATGCGGCAGGCGTTGGATGCGCTCAAGAAATCCCTAGGAGTGCCGAATTTATGACTAGCCGACGGGTACCACCTTCCCTTGCCGTCGTCATTCCGGCGCAGGCCGGCATGACGGCATGGCGAATCCGTTACTGATCAAGGAAATGCCTTTCCCATGTCCAGCATTCTCAACATCGGCATTTCCGGCCTCAACGCCGCCCAGCTTGCACTGAGCACGGTCAGCAACAACATCGCCAATGCCAGCACCAGCGGCTACAGCGAGGAGAGCGTGGTGCAGGCCGAAACCATCGGCCAAAGCAACAGCCAGTACACCATCGGTTCCGGCGTGAACGTGACGGCGGTGCAGCGCGCCTACAGTCAATACCTGACCCAGGCGCTGTGGAGCAGCAACAGCAGCCTGCAGAACGCGACCACCACCAACAACCTCACCACCACGCTCAACGGCCTGCTGGCCAACAGCGGCAACCTGCAGACATCGCTGGACAATTTCTACAGCGGCTTCAGCAGCGTGGCGAACTCGCCCAGTTCCTCCTCGGTGCGGCAGGCAGCACTCGGCAGCGCGTCTTCGCTCACCAGCGTGTTCAACACGCTCGGCCAGCAGCTCAGCCAGCAGTCGACGCAGGTCAACCAGCAGATCGGCAGCACTGTTTCCAGTATCAATACCGTGGCCGCGCAGATTGCCAAGCTCAACGGCCAGATCGCGCAGGCCGGCACCACCGGCAATCCGAATGCCTTGCTCGACCAGCGCGACACGCTGGTGCAGCAGCTGGCTGGGTTGACCGGTATTTCCGCAGCTACCAGCAACGATGGCTCGATCAGCGTGTACACCTCGGCCGGCTCGACGCTGGTGAGCGGCACGCAGTCGTATGCCCTGTCTTCCGGCGCGAATCAATACGATGCAAGCAGCACCGACGTGTTCGACAGCTCCGGCAACGACGTCACTTCGCAGCTGAGCGGCGGTACGCTGGGTGCGCTGGTGAGTTATCGCGACACCGTGCTGCAACCCGCGCAGAATGCGCTGGGCCAGTCGGCGATCGCACTCGCCTCCAGCGTCAACGGGCAGCAGGCGGCGGGCCTGGATCTCAACGGCCAGCAGGGCCAGGCCATCTTCAGCGTTTCATCGCCCACGGTGCTGGCGTCGAGCAAGAATTCCAGCGGTGGTGCGACAGTGAGTGCCGCCGTCAGCGACGTGTCGCAGCTCACCACCTCGGATTACCTGCTGACTTACACCGGCGCGGGCACCGGCACCAACGGCTGGACGTTGTCGACCACCAGCGGGCAGAGCGTGGCGCTCACGGCAAACGCCAATGGCACGCTTTCCGCCGACGGACTCACCTTCAGCGTGGCGGGCACCGCGCAGACCGGTGACAGCTACGAAATCCAGCCGACGCGCAGCGCTTCCACCTCGCTGTCGGTGAGCTTGACTGATCCGAACGGCATCGCCGCGGCCGCCGCATTGACGGCGTCGGCGGGCACCGGCAATACCGGCAGCGGCAAGGCGGGCGCGGTCAGCGTGACCAATTCCGCCAACAGCAATCTGCTTTCCGGCGCCACCATCACCTTCGGCGCGGGCGGCAATTATTCGATTACCGATGGCGCAGGCAACACGACAACCGGCACCTACACCGC
This sequence comes from Dyella sp., assembly GCF_035508675.1. Taxonomy (GTDB): domain Bacteria; phylum Pseudomonadota; class Gammaproteobacteria; order Xanthomonadales; family Rhodanobacteraceae; genus Dyella_B. Next base: position 30,314 of record NZ_DATJMN010000277.1, on the reverse strand, counting down.
CGGCCAGCCGATCACGGCCGACGGCTGGAGCCTGAGTCTCACCGGCACGCCGGCCAGCGGTGACAGCTTCACCGTGGCGACCAACAGCAACGGCCTCAGCGACAACAGCAATGCGCTGTCGCTCGCCGCACTGTCGGACACCGGCGTGCTCGACAGCGGCAAGACCTCGGTGGTGACCAGCTACGCCAATCTCACGGCACAGATCGGCAGCGCCGGCAGCAATGCCAGTTCCGACCTCACCACGCAGACCAGTCTGTACAACCAGGCGATGAGCACGCAGCAAAGCTACGCCGGCGTGAACATGAACCAGGAAGCCGCCAATCTCGTGCAGTTCCAGCAGGCTTACCAGGCCTCGGCGCAAGTCATTTCTACCGCCGAGCAGCTCTTCAGCAGTCTGATCACCGCCATTCAATACGGTTAAGAGCCAAGGTTTCACGATGCGCATCTCCACCTCCTGGATGTATCAGCAGCAGCTCAGCACCATGCTCGACCAGCAGAGTGCGCTGGCGCAGACGCAAAACGAAATCGGCACCGGTTATTCCATCAATGTGGCGTCGGACAATCCCACCGGCGCCGCCCAAGTGGTGGAGTTGAATCATATCCTTGCGCAGAACACGCAGTACGCCAGCAATATCAATGCAGCCAATACGCGCCTGTCCACCGAGTCGAGCACGCTCACAACCGTCAACAACCTGCTGAGCAGCGTGAACGACATCGCCTTGGGCGGCATCAACGGCGCCATGTCGTCCGCCGATCTCAGCAACATGGCCACGCAGCTTACGCAGTACCGCGACCAGCTCGTGCAGCTCGCCAACACTACCGATGCGAACGGCCAGGCGCTGTTCGCCGGCACCAGCACCACCAGCACGCCGTTCACGCAGAACAGCAGCACCGGTGCAGTGACCTATGCAGGCAACGACCAGCAAGCATTCACCGCCATTGGTAGCGGCCTGCAGGTGGCCAACAGCGACGCGGGCAGCGACATCTTCATGAACCTGCCGGCCGGCAACGGCTCCTTCGTCGCCAGTGCCGGCAGCAGCAATACCGGCACGCTGGTAGTCGGCGCCAACAGCGTCACCGACACGGCAGCATGGAGTGCGGCCACCGCTTCGGGGCCGGTCAACGACACCATCACGTTCGGCGCCAACGGCACGTATAGCGTGACCGATGCCGCCGGCAATCCGGTCACCGACAGCAGCGGCAATCCCGTCACCGGCACTTATGCCGATGGCGGCAGCATCAGCTTCAACGGCGTCACCATCAGCATGGCCGGCACGCCCGCCGCGGGCGATACGGTGAACGTGCAATCGGACACCGCGTCCAACACGCAGGATGTCTTCACAACGCTCAACAACATGATCGCCGCGTTGCAGAGCGGCGGCAGCTCGACCTCCATCAACAACACGCTGAGCCGTCAGCTCGAATCGCTGAACCAGGCGATGAATGCCGTATCCACCACGCAGGTGTCCGTCGGTAGCCGCATCGACACGCTGCAGCAACAAAGCAGCAGCTATTCGGACCTCAGCGTGACCTACAAGAGTGCGCTGTCCGACGTGCAGGATGTCGACATGGCGACGGCCATCAGCAATCTGTCGTTGCAATCCACGGCGCTGCAGGCATCGCAGCAGGTGTTCGCCAAGATCCAGGGCACCAGCTTGTTCGACTACATCCGCTGATACACCCGCACGGGCTTTGCGCCTCCGGAGTTTTCACATCATGCAACAAACACCTGTCAATCAGATCCACAATCAAGACGTGCTCAACCTGATGCCGCTCGACCGGCGCCGTGTCGTCGAGATTGGCTGCAGCTCCGGTGTGCTTGCACGTGAATACAAGAAACGCAATCCGCATGCCCACTACGTGGGCGTGGATATCGTGCCGGAATACACCCAGATGGCTGCCGTCCATTGCGACGAAGTGCTTTCATTCGACATTGAAGCCATGGACAAAGATTTTCTGCGCGACCGTTTCAACGCCGACTGCTGGGTGTTTGCCGACGTGCTGGAGCATCTGCGGGACCCCTGGCAACTGCTGGCCAATCTGCGCGAGATCATGCCCGCCGACGGTTGCCTGCTGGCCTGCGTGCCCAACGTGCAGCACTGGAGCATTCAGGCGCGCCTTAGCTGTGGCGATTTCCGCTACGAGCCGGCTGGCTTGCTGGATCGTACCCATCTGCGCTGGTTTACCCGCGTTACGTTGCTGGAGATGTTCCAGCGTGCAGGGTTTGGCATCGTCACCGGCATCACGCGCATGCTCAACCATCCCGGTGGCGAACAGTTCGCCCCGTACATCCGCGCCCTGGCCCAGGCGGCTGGTGGGAATCCGGAGCAGGCGGTGCAGGATGCGAACGTATTCCAGTTTGTCGTGAAGGCTATCCCGGTCTGATCGGCCACATCTGTTATTGACCCCTATTTTTTATCGAAGGCCAGGCATGTTGCGGCAAGTTCTCAAAGACTATCAACAGATCGACTCCATCGACACGCAGCTGCTGCCTGCCGGTGATTCGGCATCACCCAAGGAATTGATCTTCCACATCATGCAGGACAACGCCGCGAACGTCGAAGTGCTCGATATCGGCTTTGGCATGGGTCGCCTCGGTGAAATGATCAAAAGCCATCCAGCGACCCAGCATTGGTCCGTCGACGGCGTGGATGGTTTCGAGGGCGCTTTTGCCAACCAGGCTTTGTTCGAACGCAAGATCTATCGCAATGCCTGGCATGGCTTGGCGCAAAGCATTCCGTCTGACCGCTTCGCGCAATACAACATCATTTGCCTACTCGACGTGATCGAGCATCTCAATGCGGAGACGGCCAAGTGGCTGCTGCGTACCCTGCTCACCAGCATGGGCGACAACTCCTTCCTCTTCATCAGCACCCCCCTGTGGTTCTACCCCCAGCACAGCCAGCAAAGCGGCGACCTGGAAGAACACCTGATCGGCGTACCCGCCAGTTCCATGATGGCGCTGGTACCGATGATGTATGCCGTCAACCCGCCGCTGATCGGTGGCTTCGTGCTTGGCAAGCGTAGTTTGGATTTCATCGAATTCTTCCAGCCGACCACGGACAGGAATTTTTCATATCAGCGCGGCACGATGCTGGCAAGCGCGACCGGTTTCCAGAATGTGCCGGGAAAGTTGTTCACCCTGATGTAAATAAGGCGTCCATGCGTTGAGGGCGACGTAGGTTGGGATGAAATCCCAGCATGGGTGATGAGCGGTACAGCTCGGTGATCCCCTCGCGCGTTGTTGGAATAGCGACGCTGGGATTTCATCCCAGCCTGCATGCTGCCTCGAAATCGAGGGCCTGTGCTGTATGCGACACATTTATATGTCACGTATACGGTACTTTTGCACTCGTTTGAGGACCAGGTTTACCGAAGCGTCCGCTCCCACACTTGCCCGACCAGATCATGGCCGAAGCTGCGATGCGGCTCCTCCGACATCAGCGAAAAGCCGGCGGCCTGGTAGATGCGACGGGCCGAAACCAGGATGTCGTTGGTCCATAGCAGCATCCTGGCGTAGCCCGCTTCGGCCGCAAAGTCCAGGCATTGGTCGACCAGTTGCTTGCCGATGCCAAGGCCGCGTGCCTTCGGGTCCACCAGCAAGCAGCGCAGTTGCGCGGCGCCGGGATCGTCCGCATTGCGCACCACGAATACACAACCCACGCGCTCGCCATCCACTTCGGCGACCCACATGCGCTCCTTGGCTGGATCATGCTTACTGGCGAACTGTGCAAACAGCGTGGCGACCAGCGCTTCAAACTCGTCGTTCCAGCCGAATTCGTCGGCATACAGCTGACCGTGACGCTCGATCGCCCAGCCGATGTCGCCGATGCGATGCGTGCGAATGATCAGCTTGCTGCCATCGTTGCTGGGGGAAAGCAGCCGCTGCACTTCCTGCATCGACGCCAGCAGGCGATGCCTGCCGGGTTCCGACAGGCGGGACAGATGCGTCGCCGTCAGCTGATGCGATGCGCGGTCCAGTTCGCGGAATGCCTTGCGCCCTTCTGCGGTGAGTGACAGCAGCCATTGCCGGCCGTCCTGTTTGCACGGTTTTCGCGCCACCAGACCCTCGGCCATGAAACCCTGCACCAGGCGGCTGAGATACCCGGCATCCAGGCCCAGCAGTTCGCCGATTTCGCGCGCGGTGATGGTTTTGCGGGTGCCCAGTTCGAACAGCACGCGTGCTTGCGTGAGGGTATAGGGACTGGCCAGCAGCCCTTCGTCGAGCACGCCGATCTGGCGGGTATAGAAGCGATTGAAGTCGCGGACGGCTTCGGCCTGCCGGGAAAGCGATGCGGGAACGGGCATGGAACGTACCTCGCGAACGACGTGCGCAAGGTACGCCCACATAGTTGACTCAGTCAACTATGTGGGCGTCTCCACGCCGACCAGCACGGTGGCGACATAGCCGGTGGCGACGTCGCCAGTCATGGTGGGCGTCATCTGCGCCAGCTCTGCCGGCGTGCTGTCGGCAAAGACCATGTCGTCAGCCAGGCTGAGGCCGGCCAGTTCGGCCTGGCTTGCAGCGTAGCCGCTGGCTTTCGCATAGACCGCCGCGCACGTGGATGACGGCAGCGCGAACTGCGATACCAGCATGGCCTTGTCGTAACCGGTCGCCGCCGACAGGCTGCGATACACCTCGAAATGGATGTGCGGCCAGCGGCCGGCATAACAGCCAGGGAAAATGGTGCGGAAGCTGACTTCTCCGTGGGCATCGGTCACCTGCACGCCACGCAGATAGTTCTCCTGCCGGAGGTTGTCCGCATACAGCGAATAATCGCCGTCGCGATTGCATTGCCACACGTAGATGGCATGGCCGGACAAGGCACTGCACTGCGCACGGACGTTGGCCAGCCGGATGTTCAGCGTCAACGGCACGCCTGGCGCGGTAGCGGTGGATACGCCAAAGCTGCTGCGGATATCGCTGCGCACGATGCCCTGGGTGGAAAGGATATTGATGATGCGATCATCCACGCCATTGAAGCCGTCGGCTGGAAACGGCCCATTGGTTTCCATGGGATTGGCGAGGCAGGATGTCGACTGCAATCGCGATGCGGAGCGATTTTCCGGCTTGCCGATGCGGCTCGTGCAAGCGCTGAGCAAAGCGGCGGCGCTGCCGGTGGTGATCCAGCCCAGCAGTTGGCGGCGTTCGCGCATGCGCCGGGCAAGTATGTCGAGGTCCTGTTGCAGGCCACCGTCGTGGTGGTGGCCGTTCTTTCGATGGGTCATAGCGGAGATCCCTGAGAGCCTAGGCGCAGGCTAGAAGGAGGTGCCGCTCGTGTCAGCGCCTTTTGTCCGCAGATGCGTTTTCTTCGCTATTTCTCCATCTTTCGTGACCCGTTCCCGCGCTGGCGTCGTCAGTTGTTTGAAAAACGGAATTCGCTATCGCTCCGGCCAATGCCACGCCGGCTCATCCAATTCGCGCTGCCCGATGATGCGCGTCTGGCTCAACTCCTTTTCGAGCGCGATGGCATTGCAGATGGGCAGGTCTTCGAGCGCAGCGATAAGCCGGGAAGCATGCGATATCACCCACAGCTGGCTTTTCGTTGCAGCCTGCCCAATCAGGCGCGCCAGCGCCGGCAGCAGGTCGGGATGAAGGCTGGTCTCCGGTTCGTTCAATACCATCAGGGATGGCGGCCGTGGGGTATGCAGCGCGGCGATCCATAGCAGATAGCGTAGCGTGCCGTCCGACAATTCGCTGGCGCAGAGCGGGCGTAGCAAACCGTGTTGCTGGAAGACCAGGCCGAAGCGGCCATCGCTGATATCCACCTCGACGGACGCGCCGGGAAATGCATCGTCGACAGCCTGGTCCAGCGCGGCGCGGTCGCCGATTTCGCGAATAGTCTGCCAGGCTGCCGCAAGATCGCTGCCATCGTGGCTCAACACCGGTGTGCGCGTGCCCAGTTGCGGTAATCGCGCCGGTGCGTCGCGGTCGGAGCGGAAGTGGTCGTAGAAACGCCAACCGCGGATCATCTCGCGCATCGTCAACACTTCGGGTGCGCGTTCGGGATCGGCCAACTGGGTGAACATGCTCTCGAACGGATTGAGATGCTTGGCAACGACGCGCCAACTGCGCCCGTCCTTCACCTTCGCCACGGCGCCATGCCGGTCGACCAGGGCATTGGACGAGCGCAGGAACGGCCCCGCCCAGATCGCTTCGCGCTTGATCTCCGGATCGGCACTGAATGCGGTAAGTGCCGGCACCGGCAGGCCGAGGTCGATGGCGTAACCGTAATCATCGCCGGCAAAGCCAAGCTTGAGCGCCACCGGTTCCTGCCGCGGGCCGCCCTGGATCGGTACTTCGCCCAACTGCATCCGGCGCGTGATGCGTTCGGGGCCGGCCCATAGCGTCGAGGACAAACCGCCCTCGCGCGCCAACGCATTCACCACTCCGCCATGTGCGGTCTCGGCAAGCAAGCGCAAGGCGCGATAAAGATTCGACTTGCCGCTGCCGTTGGCGCCGGTGATCAGGTTCAATCGACCCAGCGGAAGGGTAAGGGAGCGCAGGGAGCGGTAGTTGGCTATTGCCAGTGTGGTGAGCATGCGGGGTCGTCCTTGTATGCCGGAATCGTCAATCGGTCATCGTGAATGGTAAGGAGCGGATGCGCGCAAGGTTGCAGCGTAGCGATCTCACGGTTTGCGCTAGCAGGTTTGCTGCCGGGATGCCGCGCGCGTGCCGCCATCAAAGGTGGTCCTAATTTAAGCGTGTATCTCTAGTTCGCCAGAATGCGTTTCCTCCCCTGCGAAGTAGGGGAGGGGTGGGCTGCGAGCGTAGCGAGCGGTAGCAACGCCATGTTGCTGCGACGCGTTTCTTTGTTCAAAAGTCATGGTGCTATTCGGCCCCACGCTAAAGCCCAAGCAACCCCACCCCGGCCCTCCCCTACTTCGCAGGGGAGGGAGTGGATCATCGCGAATAGCAGATTTCTTGGCCGCGTTAGTGCCATTGCCCCCAAGTTCGAGCAAAAAACGCCAGCCATCCCTCACGCCACAACCGGAATCCGCATCGACGCCACGAACCCGCGCGGCGCACGATTGCCCCACGTCAACGTCCCGCCATGCACCTGCGCAGCGCGTGCGACGATGCTCAGCCCAAGGCCGGTGCCGCCCTGGCCGCGCGCCGGGTCGCCCCGTTGGAACGGACGCCCCAGGCGCTCCAGTTGCTCGGCCGACACGCCAGCGCCGTGATCGATCACGCTCACGCACCAGAATGTGTCACCGGTATCCAGCGCCACCTCGAACGGGGCGGCGCCGTGGCGCTCGGCGTTGTCCATCAGGTTGCCGAGGGCGCGGCGGAGCAGGCTGGGGCGTACCTTGGCCTGGAACACCGCGGGACCGTGCAATTGCCAATCATCGGGCTGCACGCGCAGTGCGAGCAATTGCCCGATCAAGGTGATGACGTCGATGTCGCGCCGCGGTTCGTCGCTGCCGTCGCGCACGAACGCCAGGCATTGTTCGAGCGCGCCATCGAGTTCTTCCAGGTCGGCCACCATGGCCTCGCGGCGCTGATGATCGTTGGCGTCGCCCAGCTCCAGCGCAAGCCGCAGGCGCGCCAGCGGTGTGCGCAGATCATGCGAGATGCCGGCAAGCATCAATTCGCGTTCGCGCGCGGCGTGGCGCAGCCGCTCGCCGGCCTGGCCGATCGCAAAGGCAAGCTGATGCACTTCGCGCGGACTGCCCTTCAACTGCGTTTGCACCACGGGCTCGCCGGCCAGCAGTCCTTGCGCATGCGCGGCAAGACGCTCCAGCGGCTGCGTTAGCAAACGCGCGGCGGCGGAGGCGATGATCAGCACGATCACCCCCGCCAGCAGCATCACCAGGATGCTGGATGCAAGCACCTGGCGGCGGTAGCTGAGCGCATGCAGCACCATCCAGCGGGCCGGATCATGGGCGCTGCGTATCCATATCTGCGGCTCCGGCGTCTGGGTAACGGCGACGCGCGACGGATCGCCCAGCATCTGCGACACCTTGAGCCCGATGTCCCGTAGCATGGGGGAAATGCGCACCGTGGCCGGCGGCGGGGGCGTGGTGGAGAAATGCAGCCCGGCTTCGTCGAGCTGGCGCAGTGTCTGCACGGCATCCTGGTCGTGGCGCGCCGATAGTTCATCGGCGGCCAAGGCTGCAGCGATGACCAGCCGGCCATAGCTTTCGCTGCCCGCTTTTACCGTGATGCGCGTGGTAAGCATCGACGCAAGCGACAGCGCCAGCAGCAACGCCAGGGCGAGCAGGCCGAAGATCAGCGAGAAGGTGGAAGGGCTTTGCTTCATGCGCCCGTTCCCTGCAGCACGAACACATAGCCTTCGCCCCATACCGTCTGCAGCCAACGTGGCTGGCGCGGGTCGTCTTCGATATAGCGCCGCAGGCGCGACACCATCACGTCGATGCTGCGGTCGAACGCGTCGTGATCGCGGCCGCGCGCAATGGCGATCAGGCGTTCGCGGCTCAGGGTTTCGAACGGATGCGTCACCAGGGCAGCCAGCACGGCGAATTCCCCGCTGGTGAGCTTGATTGGCGCACCGTCGTCCAGTAGCTGGCGGGTGGCGAGATCAAACGTAAAGCGCCCGAATGCGATGGGCGCCTGGTCGGTTTGCGGCGCGCCCACCGGCATTCGCGGGCGACGGCGCAACACGGCGCGGATGCGCGCCACCAGTTCGCGCGGATTGCAGGGCTTGGCGAGGTAATCGTCCGCACCGATTTCCAGGCCGACGATGCGATCCACGTCGTCGCCTTTCGCCGTCAGCATGATCACCGGGATGTCGATGCCCTCGGCGCGCAGGTCCCGGCATAGCTGCAGCCCGTCTGCGTCAGGCAGCATCAGGTCGAGCACGATCAGGTCGACGTGATGGGCGGCCAGTTCGCGCCGCATGGCCGCCGCGTGGCCGGCGCCATGGACGTGGAAGCCCTGCTGGCTGAGGTAGCGCTCGATGAGGTCGCGCAGCCGCAGGTCATCATCGACGACAAGGATGTGGACGGTTTCCATGCTTCCACTATCTCGCGAGCGGCGAGGCCCGGACAAGCGCCCGCCGGCGGCAGATGTAAGCACATGTTTCCGGCGCCGGACTCCGCAACAAACGCTCACACTTGGCCGGATTTGGAAACACTCCGGCGGCGCGGTGCGTGGAAGATGGCGCCACGCAGGCATTGGGGCCTGCGGCTTCTCATCCATCTGGAGTGCGTCATGTCCATGTCATCGACTCTCCGCTGTGCACCGATCCTCCTGGCCTGCCTGGCCTTGTCCGTCGCGGGCGCGGCAAGCGCCCAGGGCCACTTCCACCTGCGCGGCGGCAGCGGTCCGCGCGGCACCGCCATCGGCGGCGGCTACACCACCGTCAAGAACGGCAGCGTTACGCACAACGGCGCGCACTATTTGCGCGGCAACAACGGCGCCAGCTACGCCGGACACAACAGCCAGACACTAAACGCCGACGGATCGGCATCGAGCAGCCACAGTTTCCACGGCACCACCGCGGCCGGCGGCAGCTACAGCAGCAACGGCGCCTACTCGCGCAGCGCCAGCGGCGCCGTCACGGGCAGCTCGCAGACCAACGCCAGCGGTCCACGCGGTTCGTATGACGCCAGCACCAACACCGCCAACGGCGTGACGACCCACGACACCACCGCCACCAACGCCGCCAGCGGCATCACCTACAACGGCCAGACGACCTACACCAAGGGGCAGGGCATCACGCATAGCGGTTCGTGCACCAACGCCGCTGGCGCCACCGTCCCGTGCGGCCCATAAACTGTGTCCCGCCAACCGCCCGGAAAGCAGGATCTACCCATGAACCGCAAAGGTCTCTCCGTCATCGCTTCCCTCCTGCTGATCGCAGGGGTTGCCGGTGCGCAGGCCGCGCCGCAGCGTCCGACGCTTTTCGGCCAGCGCGCGATGCTGCAGCAACCGGCAGTGCCCGCGGGCACGCGTGTTTACGGCAATATCAACTACGGCGACGACGCCCGCCAACGTTTCGACGTCTACCGGCCGGCGCAGGTGAGCAACGCGCCGGTCATTTTCATGGTGCACGGCGGTGCCTGGGCGTTCGGCACCAAGAGCGCGCGCGGCGTGGTGGAAAACAAGGCGGCCAGATGGCTGCCGCGCGGCTTCATCCTGATCTCGATCGACTACCGCATGCTGCCCGACACCCCGCCGCTGGCACAGGCCGATGACGTGGCCCGTGCGCTGGCCTTTGCGCAACGCCATGCCAAGGAATGGGGTGGCGACCCTTCGCAGTTCATCGTGATGGGCCACTCCGCCGGCGCGCATCTCGTGTCGCTGATCACCACGGACACGGCCGTGGCACAGCGCAACGGCGTGCAGCCCTGGCTAGGCACGGTCTCGCTGGATAGCGCTGCGATGGATGTGGTGGCGATGATGCAGCAACGGCACTTGCCGTTGTATGACCGTGCTTTCGGTAGCGACTACGCCGGCTGGGTGGCGGTATCGCCCTACCAGCAGATGCACGCCCGCATCGTGCCCCTGCTTGCCGTGTGCTCCACGCGTCGCAACAACTCCTGCCTGCAGGCACGGCGGTTCGTCGCGAAGGCTTTGTCATTCGGCTCACAGGCGAAGGTGCTGCCGGAAGATCTCACGCACGAGCAGATCAACGCGGAGCTTGGAGAAGCTTCGGGTTATACCGATGATGTCGAGGCGTTCATGCGTGGCCTGAGTCCAGTGGTGGCCAGGGCGTTGTCGCCATAAGGGCGTAGGGTATCCATCCGCGTTTTTGAAGCTTCACGATGCCGGGATGAAATCCCAGCTTTCTCGGTCTTAGCGGTGACCGCCATGAGGTTACGAAGGCGCACGCGTGGATACGCCGATCAATTCGGCATCCGGTCGCCTCGTCAATGCCCTGCCGGTACCAGTCGCAACTGATAACCGAGCGCGTTGGCCACCTTCATGGCGGTCGCCAGGCTCGGATTGCCCTCCGCTGACAATGCCTTGTACAACCCCTCGCGGGTGAGCCCGGTTTCCCGCGCAAGCTGGCTGATGTTTCGCGCGCGTGCCACGGTGCCGAGTGCGACGGCCATCAGAACCGGGTCGTTTGCCTCGGAGCACGCTTCCAGGTAGGCGGCGATGTCTTCTTCGCTTTTGAGGTAGTCCGCCGAGTCGTAACGGCGAAAGCTCTCTTTCTTCAATGCCATCTTCATGTCTCCCAGGCATCAGCAACGCGAATAGCCTTGGCGATGTCTTCTTGTTGCGAGGCCTTGTCGCCGCCGCAAAGCAGAACAATGAGCTCTGAGCCCCGCATCGTGTAGTACACCCGGTAGCCGGGGCCGTGATCGATCTTCATTTCACTGATACCGTTCGCCAGCTTGCGATGTTGGCCAGGATTGCCCAGGCTCAGGCGATCTATTCGCATCTGAATCCGTGCTCTGGCTTGACGATCCCTAAGGCTACGCATCCACAGGTCGAAGGTTGCACTTCGAATGATTTCGACCACGGCTTAATTGTCAACTGTAGTTGTCAGATAGTCAACTATAGTTAACATTCGTCCTGCGCTCTATCGGTGCGCTGGTCTATCTCGGTACGTATTTTTCCTTGCTCAGCGTAGGACGGAAGGCGTCCCGCGGCCTAAGCAGCGAATGCCAATCTCGGCAACATCGTGCTTCTGGGACAAACAAGAGATCGGCCCCCCCTTATCGTCGTTCGACGTGCCCTCACGGGTTGGCGGCCGGGAATGGCATCGCGCTTAGGAGAGGACACATCTACGCCGATCAATTCGGCATCCACGCATCCCGCCAAGCCGTCAGCTTGTCGCCCTCCAGCATCCAATCCTTCAACACCGCATCGCGCAACGCATCGCCCATCTTTGCCGTTGCATCCAGATCGTCCAGATGCATGCGGATCGCGCTTATCCAATCCTTGTAGCGGTTCTTCACGCGCGTGGCCGGCAGGTCGTTCTGGTAGCACACGATATCGGTGCAGATCACCGGGAAACCGCAAGCGCCGTATTCCAGCAGGCGCAGATTGCTCTTGCACTGGTTGAATGCATTTTCTTCCAGCGGCGCCAGGGCGAGGTCGAGGTTGAGCGAAGCGAGCTTGCGCGGATATTCCTCGATCGGTACGCCGGTGTGGAATTCGTGCACGTAAGGGCGCAGCTTGTCGGGACACATGCCGAAGAACACCCATTCCACCTCACCGGCCAGGTCGCGGACCACGTCGGCGATCAATTCCAGGTCGCCGCGGTGACTGGAGCCGCCGCCCCAGCCCACACGCGGCTTGCGGCCGACGCGGCGTTGCGACGACAGATCGCGCCACCAATCCACCGGCAGGCGGTTCAGCACCACGCGGATATCGGCATGAAAGCCTTTGAATTCCTCCGCCAGGGTATCGGTGGAAACCACGAACCGGTCCATCGTGGACAAGGCGCGGCGCAGCGATTTCACCACATCTTTCGGCATCAGCCCGTGGAACATGCTCTTCACCGGGATCTGCTGGATCAGGTCATCCAGCTCGAACACCTTGAAGGCCTTGGAATAATCGCGATAGCTCTCCAGCAGTTTGATCTGGTGTTCGTTGATCTGCCGCTGCATCACCAGCGAGGTGGGCTGGAAGCGTTCCATCGCCACTGGCGTCAGGTGCACGCCGGCGATGACGCCTTCCACCATGCCTTCCCGCTGCATCGAGGCGAATGGTTGACGGATGCGGTAATGACCGCAGCCGTGTTCGTCCGCGGCAACACAGAACATGCGCGGGAACAGCGGACTGGCGAAGGGTTGCCAGGCCTTGCTGCGCAGCGGATCCAGTTCGAAGCCTGAACCGTCGATGCTGAGATTGGTGCTGTAGGCAGGGTCGCGCGCGAGCAGCGCCAGCCACTTGCGATACATCGCGCCCTGCTCGCCCTCGAAGCGTTTCTGCTTGGCGTCCTGCGCGGTCTTGTCCACCTTGGTCTGGCTGACGCTGCCTACGTGCATCAGGCGCGCATACGGCGTCCACACGGCGAGGTAGCCGGCTTTGTGCACTTTCAGGCACAGGTCGACGTCGTTGTAGGAAACCTTGAACTCCTGTTCGTCCAGGCCGCCGACTTCGTCATAGACGGATTTGCGGATCATCAGGCATGCGGCCGTGACCGCGGTGTAGTTCTGATCCACGCGCAGGCGATGCATGTAGCCGTCCGCGTCCATCGGCTGGCCGATGAACGGGTGATCGGCCGGGCCACGCAAGCCCAGCACCACACCGCCGTGCTGGATGCGGCCGTCGGGGAAATGCAGCTTGGCGCCGACGATGCCGACTTCCGGTCGCTGTGCGTGGTTGAGTAGCGCTTCGATCCAGTCCGCATGCAATACGGCAGTATCGTTGTTGAGCAGGATCAGATATTCGCCACGTGCGTGTGCCGCGGCGAAATTGTTGATGGCCGAGTAGTTGAACGGATGCGGATAACGCAACACGCGCAATTGTTGGCTATTCAGCCGCTCGATGCCGTCGAGGTAGGCGCATGCCGCCGGCTCTTCGGTGTTGTTATCGATGATCAGCAACTCGTAGTTGAGGTAGCTGGTCTTGGACAGCAGGCTGTCGATCAGGCCGTTCAGCAGCGGCAGCTGGTCCTTGGTCGGCACGATGATCGACACCAGCGGCTGCCGTGCGTGCTGATACACCACGCGATTGAAACCGGGCAGGACGCCTGGCTCCATGCGATGCGGCACGCGGATGCGGGTGAGATGGTTGGCGACGATTGCCGCGCTGTGTGCTTTGACCGTCTCCGACGTCAGCCATTGGCTGTACGGCAGTGCGGCGCGGTGCATCACTTCAGCGATATGGCCGATGGATTGCAAGCCATCGGTTTCGATCAGTCGGAACAGCAGGTCGTACGGCGCCATGTCGCCGTAGTGCGCCTGCAGGCCGCCCAGCTCGATGCAGCGCCGGCGCTGCAGGGCTAGGGCGCGACCCACATAGGGATAGCTGCGCAGCATGTCGAGGTTGAAGTCCGGCTTGAAAATGGGCTGCTCGAACACGCCGCCGACGTGCGCGTCTTCATCGACATAGATGGCGCGCAGATAGGGGTGCGATACCGCGCGCTCGGCCAGCAGCAGCAAGGCAGCGGGATGCAACAGGTCGCCGGCATGCAGCAGTTGCACCCAATCCGCGTCGCTGGCGGCGACCTCGCTGTTGAGGCGCTGCATGATATCGTCGTCGCTGCCGATCACGCTCAGCTGGTAGTGCGGATAATGCTGTGCTTCCAGGCTGGCCTGGGTGGCCTGCACGGCTTCCACGTTGTTGCCGCGATCGATCACGATCACCTGCACACGCGGCGCGCCGTATGCGTCGATACGGTGCATGGCCTGCGCCACGGCCGTTGCACTGAGTTGGAGTTGCGTTTGCCAATGTTTGTAGAGATTCGAGGGCGGCGGCGGGATCAACCACTCCGGAATGATCTTCAGATGGCGGTCGGTGCGGTTCCAGCAATCACCCTCATGGATTTCACGTGCAAAGGCTTCGTTGATGTTGCGGCCGTGCCCGGTCCACTCCGCCGAGGCGTCGATCAGCAGGCGCTTGCATAGCCAGGTGACGCGTTCGGCCGGCGAGGCCAGGCCGAGCAGAGTTTCCAGGCCGGCTTCATAAGCGATCTGCCACAGGCCGACATACACCGGAATCTGCTTTTCTACAGGCTGCCGTGCGCGCCATTCGCCGCCGTGGAAGGCGAGGCTCTCGCCGTCCGGTTCCAGGTAAACGTGCGCAGGCAGGGCATCGAGCCAGTCGCCGGGAATCTTGTCCTCGTCGTTGGCCTGCGCATAGATGAGCGCACCCCATTTGCGTAGCAGGGCGACCAGCAGGTCAGTACGTTGCTCGTGGATGGCCTTGCGGATCAGCACCAGCAATGAACGCCCAGGAGCGAGCGGGTACGGCTCGCGCACGGGATCGAAAGCGGATCCGACCCATGTCGCCTCCGGCGACAAGGCGCGGGGCACTACTTGCACCTTCCCGTCTTCCAGCACGTATTCGGTGACGGTGTTGCCGGCAGGAACACGGTTGTCCGCAAAGCTTTGTGCGAGGACGTTGCTGCGCATGGGTGAGGGCGCGCCGCTGCGGCGTGCCACCAGCAGCAGGCCTGGTGCGTACTCGGCCAGTGTCCCGGCCTCGTAGTGCATTTCCCATTGCACAGCCTCCTTGCCGGCATCACGCAGCAAGGGCCGTTGTGCAATCAGATCGTCCAGGCGCAACGCGGGTGCGGCTTGCTGTGCTTGCGCGCAGACCAGTACTTCCGGCAGCAAGGCATCCGGAAAGGCAAGCCGGGTATCGATTTCGGTGAGGCCCGCTGCGCGCAAGACCGCTTCGATCTTCATGCGTGAGGGAATGTCGCGTCGTTCTTGCGATGCCTGGCGGTTGGGCAGCGCCAGCATGAGAACCCCGTCGGGCTTCAATGCCTTGGCGGCCGTACTCAGCGCTGCCTGCAGGGCATCCGCGCGCGGCCAGGCTTCGGCGTAATCGTCCGCAACCGTGAGCGTTGCCACATCGTATTCGGGCTGCAAAGCCAGCTCACGCAGACTCGCCTGGAATACGCGTACTTGTGGGCAATCACGCAGGCGCGCCGCCGCAACACGCGCCCAGTGCGGTGCGAATTCGATGGCATCCACCACGCAGCCGCGTTCGGCCCAGGCACGGGTCAGTGCACCACCGCCACAGCCGAGCTCCAGGACACGGGTGCCGGCAGGAAAAGCGTCGAACGCCTGCAACACGTTGGCGCGCCGCGCAGAGAGATGCAGGGCGCTGGTACGGGTATGGATTTCTCTTGCCAATACCGGCGAGTACACCCGGGTATCGGCTGCGTCCTTCACGACGTCATGCAACTGCGAGGCAAGGGTATGGATCGTCTTGTGCGCAGGACGCTCGCGCAGCGGCGAATGCCATACGCCTTCCTCGTTGCGGACGAAGCTGTCCAGTGGACACGTTGGCGGCAATACACCCAGTTGTGCGACGACGCGTAGCACGATGTCGTCATGCACTTCGTTGAGAACTTTTTCATGCTCCAGAAACCGGCTCCAGTCCCTGGTGCCTTTGCTGTCGGCCAGAGATTTGGCGAACTTCAGCCGGCATTCCTCTTCCGACTTGCTCCAGTAGTGGTTGATGCGCAGTTTTTCCACCGACACTTTCTCGGTGAAGGGACCATCGATGGAACGACCGTTTTCATCCACTGCGCGCATGTTGTCTGCGTACAACATGAAGTGTGGATTGGTGCATGCGACGACCTTGGACGGCTGCACAATGCTCTTGATGTGCGTGTTTTCAGGACGATAGCTGCCATCCTGCTGCCGATACGGAATGCCGCCGTCGAGCACCCCGCGACGCAGATAGTTCTCCAGCACGCCGCCTGACGGCTTGGTTACATGGCCGCTGGAGCCGAACATCACCCAGTTCACGCCCACGCCGGGGTGATCCGCGTAGTCGGCCAGCACATCCGGCAAAAATTTGGCGTTGGGGGCGAACAGGAATTCGTCCAAATCGATGAAGGCGATCCAGTCCGCTTCGCTGCCGTGCGTCTTCAGGCAGTGCTCGTAGGCCTGCAACTGCGCCGGATGCCGCGGCCATTCGTGCAGCACCACTGCGCCGGAGGCAATATGCGGCTGCAACGCGTCAAGGTAACGGTCCGAGCTGTTGTTGTTGTATAGGTAGAAGCGTTCCACGCCCATGAGCTGGTGGAACTCGACCCATTCGCGCAGATAGGCGGCCTCGTCCTTGAACACGGCGCAAATCGCAAGCACACAACGCATGTGGTTTCCTCGTCTGATCGATAAGGCAGGGATGCGCAGGCGTCGGAAATCTGACACTTCCGGCGCATCCCGGGCCGGTATGCGAGGGTGGGAGCAATGTTGGTGCCAAGCGTGGCGGCCTTGTATCGCCGTACCACGTAGGCTGGGATGAAATCCCAGCGTCACCATGCCGACGAAAGCTGGGATTTCATCCCGGCCTACCTCGCGCCTCGGCCGCAGCACTGAAACCTTTAGCGCCATCCATCACAGTTTTCACGCTTATCTCGTTGGGCCAGCTGCGAAATTTTTTCAGCGGCGCCTCAAGTAATCCCTCCCAGCGCCGAAAAAGTCCCTGAGGCGGTCGGCACAGCAAACGTGACTGGATCCCGCCGGCATGAGTACCAACTATCCGGTTTCAGGAGACATTCCATGTCACTCGTTCTAAATACCAACATCGCTTCACTGCAGGCCCAGAACAACTTGACCAAGTCGGGCAGCGCGCTGTCCACCGCCACGCAAGATCTGTCCTCGGGTTTGAAGATCAACAGCGCCGCCGACAATGCTGCCGGCTACGCCATCGCCACCCGTTTCCAGACGCAGATCGGCGGTCTGGGACAGGCCAGCGAAAATGCGAGCGATGCGATCAACCTGGCGCAGACCGCGGGTTCCGCGCTGAGCCAGATCACCTCCAACCTGCAGTCCATCCGTGACTTGGCCGTGCAGTCGGCCAACGGTACGTACCAGTCGTCCGACCGCGCCGCGATCAACACCTCGGTGCAGCAGTACCTGTCGGAAATCACCCGTATCGCCAACCAGACCACCTTCAACGGCACCAACGTATTGAATGGTTCGGTCGGCCAGCTGTCATTCCAGATCGGCGCGAACGTGGGCCAGCAGATCAATGTGCAGCTCGGCCAGGGTGCCACCACCTCGCAGGTTGGTCAGATCTCGGAAATCTCCACTGCCGACGTCAGCGGCGCGTTCGTCAATGCCAGCGGTTTGTCGGGCCAGTCGATCAGTCTGAGCGGCCTGACCATCGAGGGTGCAGACGGCAATAGCTACAGCCTCAGCGGTGCCAGCGCCAGCAACGCACAGGGCTTGGCCGATGCGATCAACGCAGCAGGTATCGCGGGCGTCAGCGCAGCCGTGAACGCCAGCGGCGGCATCAACATCTACTCCACGGGCGAACTGGCTGTAACGGGTTCCGCGTTGACGGGTGCTGCCGGCACGGCATTCAACTTCACCAACAGTGCGGTCGCCTTCGGCGCCAGCGGCACGGGCACGACGGCCACGGGCTTCGCGGCCACGGGTGCAAGCTACACGGATGGCTCGGTGATCACGGCTTCCGGCTCGCTGACCGGCGGCGATGTTCTGACGGTGGACGATTCCAACAACCTGATCTCCCGTGTCGATGCTGCGCTGACTCAGGTCAGCACATTCCAAAGCACGTTGGGTGCGGTGCAGAACCGCTTCCAGTCGACCATCGCCACGGTGAGTGCGCAGCAAACCAACCTGACGGCCTCGCAGAGTTCGATTCAGGACACCGACTTCGCGGCCACCACCGCAGAGTTGAGCAAGGCGCAGGTGTTGCAACAGGCAGGTATCTCGGTGCTCGCCACCGCGAATGCCCAGCCGCAGCAGATCCTCAAGCTGTTGGGTTAATCGGTACGACCGGCCATGGCGGGTAACCGCCATGGCCGGGATTTTGCTTCTAGGGGTTCTGGCGGCCGATGGGCCGTCAAAAAACCCACGCGAGCGGCGGGTAAAGCTTTTATTCGAGCACTGATTCGCAAATGAGCTTTGCCGGCGGTTCGACGGCGCCAGCAATTTTCGACGAGGCCCTTCATGAGCAGCATCTCCAGTGTAGGCAGTACCTCGAGCGCGCTTTCCAGCGCGATCAGTGGTAGCTCCTCCGCTTCCACATCGGGGACCAGCAGCAGCGGCAGCAACATCAGCGGTACCGGCCTGCTCAGCTCGCTGGGCCTGGGCACGGGGCTGGACGTCAATGCGATCATCACCGCGCTGGTCAATGCGCAGGAAGCCGGTCCCCAGGCGCAGATCACCAACCAGACCAATCTGGACGACAACAAGATTGCCGGCCTCACTGCACTGCAGACTTCGCTGTCCGGCCTGCAGTCCGCACTGAACGAGCTGACTTCCAGCACTACCTACAGCACTTACACCACCACGCTTTCCAACACCTCGCTCGGCACGGCCAGTACGCTGCCTGACGCGTCGCCCGGTGCCTACGACATCAATGTGACCCAGCTCGCCACGGCGCAGAAGAGTGTCAGCACTGCGCAGGCCAGCACGGCCACGGTAGGTACCGGTACGCTCAACATCACGGTGGGCAGTAAGAGCGTGAGTGTGTCGGTGGGTGCAACCGATACGCTTTCGGCGATCGCCGCCAACATCAACAACGCCAGCGGCAACCCCGGCGTGACCGCCACCATCGTGTCTGGCGTCAACGGCAACCAGCTCGTGCTCACCTCTACCAGTACCGGTACGGCCAACGCCTTCAGCGTAAGCGCGGGCAGCGGCAGCAGCAGCGGCGTCAGCTCGCTGGCCAGTGCGCTCAACACGCCGAGCACCGCGGCCACCAATGCCCAGCTGACGATCGACGGCATTTCCGTCAGCAGCGCAAACAATAGTGTGAGCGGCGCGTTGACAGGTGTCACGTTGAACCTCACCTCGACAGGTAGCTCGCAGCTCACCGTCGCACAGAGCACCACGCCGATCAGCACCGCGGTGAACGACTTCGTGTCCGCGTACAACACCTACGCCACCACCGTAAGCCAGCTCGACAGCTACGACAGCACCACCAAGGTTGCCGGCGTGCTGCTGGGCGATGCTACGCTGTCGGCGGTGCAGAGTCAGATCTCCAACGTGCTGGGCAGCAATGTTTCCGCCAGCAGCATCGGCAACCTGGCGAGCCTTGGCATCACACGCAACGCCGACGGTACGTTGACGTCGAACCCGACCACGCTGGCCAATACGCTGGCCAGTAATCCGTCATCCGTGCAGCAGCTTTTTTCGGGCACCAACGGCGTCGCCACGCAGCTGAGTTCGCTGGTAACCAGTTTCAACAGCAGCAGCGGCGTGCTGCAGTCGCGCATCAACAACCTCAATAGCGACCTGACGAATCAGTCGACCCAGCAAACCGCCCTGAATGCACGCATGGCGGTATATCAGCAGCAGCTGGTTCAGCAGTACACCAGCTTGAGCACTTTGATGTCGTCGCTCAACAACACCAGTTCCTACCTTACCCAGGCCATGAATGCGTTAACGGGTACCAGCAGTAGCAGCAAGGGGTGACCATGAGTTACATGTCACGCAACGGAAGCGCCCTGTACGCACAAACGCGCGCACAAGGCAGCGTCGAGGGGGCGGATCGCCATCAACTGTTGGCGATGCTGCTCGATGGCCTGGTCGACCGCATCAACCAGGCGCGCGGGCACATCCTGCACAAGGATATTCCCGCCAAAGGCCAGGCTTTTGCCAAGGCCATCGCCATGCTCAACACCTTGCGCGCAAGCCTCGACCATAGCGTGGAGCCCACGCTCACCGGCCGCCTCGATGCGCTCTATGACTACATCACCCGGCGCCTGCTGCACGCCCAGCTCAATGATGATTTACGCGCATTGGATGAATGCGAACGATTGATTGTGCCGATCCGCGAAGCCTGGCACGCGATCCGCGAACCCTATCTGGCGGAAATCGCGCAAGCGAAAGCGCCCGCCACCGTGTCATGACCAGCCAAGCCCAACATGCATTGCAGCAAGCGTTGGCGCTCACCATCCAGATGAGCGCAGCCGCCGCCGACGGCAATTGGACCCTGGTGGTCGAACTCGATGCGCAGCGGCAGCCACCGCTACAGCAGATGCACGACACCCCATTGGATATCATGCATCGCGATACATTGGCTTCCCTGGAGGCCCATAACCGCGCCGTGTTGGAACGCGTCCAACAAGTGCGCGATGCGGTAGAGCAACAACTCAGCCAGCATCAGTACAACTTTCGGGCATTGCGTAGCTACGTCTCATCATCGCGCTGACTTCTCGCGGAGCCACGCCGGCCGGGATGCAATCCCAGCACCGGATGCCGCCATAATGCCGCGATTTCATCCCAAATCAGCGGCTTCTTCCGGGGAAAAGCTGTCGATGGCACGCCTCATGAATACCATTGCTTTTAGCCGGCACTCCGTCATAAAGCCGGCACAAGGGAGGGTGTCATGCAAACCACGCAAACCGAAGAACGATGGCAGGCGTATTCCGAGCGGGTGACCTGGCAGGGGCATCCGCACCTGGCCATCGAGCCATTCGAACCCACGCCGGATGATGTGGCACGTCTTAACGAACGCAGCCTGCACGTACTAAGGACGCTCGACTCACTGGACGAGCGCCGGGCCGAAGGTGCCGCGGACGATGACGACCCGGTCATGCAGGAACTGCAGCGCATGGACAGCAAGCTCAACGTGCTGTTGGACATCGTCGACCGCCTGCTGCTGCCCTCTACGCTGCTGCCGTCCCGTCAGGCGGTGAGCTTCAACGCCGTGGGACTGGTCGTGCCGGCAAGCCTGCTTCCGCCTGACGGATACTTGCTCGTTCGGCTGCATTTCGAAGCTTGCCGCGCCTTGCCCTTGGAGCTGCCGGCGCAGCATGGGAAAGCACTCGGTAATGACAACGTTTTCCTTTGTTTTCGTGAATTGAGCGAAGCGGTCGAGGATGGGTTGGAACGTTTCGTTTTTTGTCACCACAGACGCAAAGTGGCCGAAGCGCGTCTGTCAGGCATGCCGGAAACTGTGTCAGGGCACAAGCACAGAATGTGATGGTTATCACGCGGCGAAACATCCAGCCACGCCGGATTTCCGCCATGCCAGTGTGTGTAGTGACGCTAGGCGGCACATGAACCATCCGTATTACCTGTCTGACAAATGAAGCTAAACCCTTGAAGTAAACGGTTTCTTTTGTCAATCACGAATGTGAATGCGTCGAGGTACGGTGCGCGAATTCCGTCACGTGGCAAACGGGAAGCGCCGCACTGGTCAACTTACTGCGAAATTTTTGGCGTTCTTCTTGCTGGATTGGCAAACGTGTCACGACGGATCGCTGACACATCAGGGGACACACGACTTTGGGGATGGATCGGTAGGCGTCGTTGTTCAACTCATCAGCAGTCGCAGTAACGCAGCAGGACTCGTGCCCATGCCAAATAGCAACGTACTCATCATCGAATCCAACGCAACACGCGCCGACATCATTACGTCGGCCATGCAGTTCATGGGTTTTTTCCCGCAGCGCTGGGACGCATCGCTGCCGATGAATTCGACTACGCACGAATGGCGAGCGGTTTACATTGGCAGCATCGAAGACGATGAACTTTGCGAACAATTGCTGGCCTCGCTCGAAGTGCCGGCCGACCAGCTGCTGGTGCTGGTCGGCTCCGATTCGCCGCAGCTGGAACGGCTGACCAAGGTTGGCTCGGCTTGCGCGGCACAGATTGAAGTACTGGATTTTCCGTTGCGCTATGAACGCCTGGCCGAGGCCGTCCGCCGCGCGCCCACCGTGCGTGCCGCCAGCGGCAGCCCGGCGCCGCTGCGCCTGGTCGGCGGCTCGCTCGCCATGGGGCGTGTCAACGCGCTGATCCGCCAGGTGGCGCCGTTCGATTCCAGCGTGCTGGTGCTGGGCGAGTCGGGTACCGGCAAGGAAATGGTCGCGCGCGCCATCCACGACAGTTCTCCGCGCCGCGACAAGCCGTTCGTGGCGATCAACTGCGGCGCCATTCCCGCCGAGCTACTGGAAAGCGAATTGTTCGGCCATGAAAAAGGCGCGTTCACCGGCGCCATCAGCACGCGCAAGGGCCGTTTCGAAATGGCCGAAGGCGGCACGCTGTTCCTCGACGAAATCGGCGACATGAGCCTGCCGATGCAAGTGAAGCTGTTGCGCGTGCTGCAGGAGCGCATGTATGAGCGTGTCGGCAGCAACCGTACGCAGCGCTGCGACGTGCGCATCATCGCGGCCACCCATCGCAATCTTGAAACATCCACCGCCGAAGGCCGTTTCCGCGAAGACCTCTACTACCGCCTCAGTGTGTTCCCGCTGGAGATGCCGCCGCTGCGCGA
The DNA here is from genome assembly GCF_035508675.1 of Dyella sp. Lineage (GTDB taxonomy): Bacteria > Pseudomonadota > Gammaproteobacteria > Xanthomonadales > Rhodanobacteraceae > Dyella_B. The sequence goes on along the minus strand of NZ_DATJMN010000277.1, from coordinate 7,513 downwards.
GCGCCTGGAAGACATGCCGGAACTGATCGCCGAGTTCAACCAGCGCCTGCATCGCCGCGGCCTGCAGAGCGTGCGCTTCAGCGGCAGTGCGCTGCAGTCGCTGCGCCAGCACAGCTGGCCGGGCAACGTGCGTGAGCTGTCCAACCTGGTGGAGCGCCTGGCCATTCTTTATCCGAACGGCGAAGTGCGCGCCAGCGACCTGCCGGAAAAATACCGCGGCGTGCAGCCGATCGACGAAACCGGTGGCGGCGTGGTGCGCGCCATGCTCGACGGGCAGGCCAAGCCTGCGGCGCCGACGCATCACCGCAGCCTGCTGGATACCGAAGTGATGCTGCCCGAGGGTGGCGTGGACCTGAAAGATCACCTGGCCGACATCGAGGTGGGGCTGATCCGTCAAGCACTCGACATCACCGACGGCGTCGTGGCGCATGCGGCGAAGTTGTTGCGCATGCAACGCACCACGCTGGTGGAAAAGCTGCGCAAGTACGGCTTGCAAGCCGCCTGCCGCGGCAGCGACGCCACGCCGGAAGGTAGTGGCACAGCCGTTGCTTGAAGCACCTTACTAACCGCTCAAGCGTTGGAAAACCGACATGAGTCAGATCGACGTCAACAGTGTGCTTTCGCAGATGCGTGCGCTCAGTTCGCTTGCCGAAGGTACGAAGCCGAATGCTTCCTTGCCTGCTGCATCGAGTGGATCGGCGGTAGATTTCGGCACGCTGTTCAAGCAGTCCATCGGTTCGGTGGCGACGCAACAGAATGAAGCGCAGAAACAGGTCACCGCGTTCGAGCGTGGCGATCCCGGCGCCGACATCGTAAAGACATCGATCGCGGGACAGAAAGCGGATCTCGCGTTCCGCGGCCTGGTGGAAGTACGCAACAAGCTGGTCGATGCGTATACCACCATCATGAACATGCCGGTTTGACCCCTTGCATTCCCCCTCCCCCTCTTTGATCAAGGATGGGGAGCGGGGCGGTCACATAACTCATAACGTTCATTTCGACGATTCATGGCCGACAACATTCCAGCGACGAACAACGCACGCCAGGACCATCTGAAAACCCTGCTGCGCAATCCAACCACACGCCTGCTGATGTTGCTGGTGGGTGTCGCCGCGGCCGTGGCCTTGGGTGTGGGTATCGTGTTGTGGTCGCGCGGTCCCAACTACGCATTGCTGTACGCAGGGCTTGATCCGAAAGACGCTGCTGCCGTCACCCAGGCTTTGCAGAGCGCCAACACGCCGTTCCGCCTCGGTGCGGATGGCGCCTCCATTTCGGTGCCGGCCGATGTGCTGGCCGATACGCGCCTGAAACTTGCCGCCCAGGGTTTGCCGCAGGGCAGTACGGCCGGCGCGATGATGCCGCAGAGCGATTCGCCGTTCGGCATGAGCGACCTGGCCGAAAGCACGCACTATCGGGAGATGCTGGAAACGGATCTGGGCAATACCATTGCCGGCTTGCAATTCGTGCGCGCGGCGCGCGTGCATCTGGCCTTGCCGAAACCTTCCGCGTTCATTCGCGACAACCATCCCGCCAGCGCGTCGGTACTGCTTACGTTGTACCCCGGGCGCCAGCTCGATAGCAGTCAAGTGCAGGCGATCGTGCACCTGGTATCCGCCAGCGTGCCGGACCTGGATCCTGCACAAGTCTCGATCGTCGATCAGCAGGGCGCGCTGCTTACGGCATCGGACCCTAACAGCCCCGGCGCGGTCGGCGATGCGCACATGCGCCTCGTCACGCGCATGGAAAACAGCTATGCGCAGCGCATCGAAACCTTGCTCACGCCACTGGTCGGCGCCGGCCGCGTGCGTGCGCAGGTCGACGTGGCGCTCGATTTCAGCGAGACCGAGAAAGCCAGCGAAAGCTACGACGGCGACAAGCCCGCGCTGCGCAGCGAGCAGACCAGCAGCGATACCAAGCGCGACGACAGCAGCGGCCAGATCGCCGGCGCGCTCAGCAATCAACCGCCGAACACCGTGGCGCAGCCGACCGCGGCCAAACCCAATGCCGGCACGCCGCCGGCTGCAAATGCGGCGGCCAGCAACACGGCCAATACAACCCCTACCGACAGTTCTTCCAGCGCTACCCGCAACTACGAACTGGGCCGCACCATCAGTCATGTGACCGATCCCGCCGGCCGGCTGACCCGCGTGACGGTCGCCGTGGTGGTCGACAACAAGCCGGCGCCGGACGGCAAGGGCAAGAGCATTCCGCTCACCGCGCAGGAACTGCAGCATCTCACCGAGCTCACCAAGAACGCCGTGGGCTACGACCAGCAACGCGGCGACAGTGTCACCGTGATCAACCAGGCGTTTTCCGATGACACGGTCATCGACAGCACGCCGGTGGCGCAACCGTTCTGGACGCGTCCGGGCATGCTGGACCTGATCAAGCAGGGCGCCGGCATCCTGATCGCGCTGTTGATCGCGTTCGGCCTGCTGCGGCCCCTGCTCAAGGGTTTGTTGCGCGCGCCGGAGCCGATGCCCGCGCTGGCCGGCCCGATACCCACCGTTTCAGTGCGGATTGCCGATGACGACCGCGACGATCGGAACGATGCCGTGCGCATCACCTCGCCGCAGATTCAAAGCATGGCGTACGAGCAGAAGATCGGCGTGGCACGCAAGCTGGTGCAGGAGAATTCCAAGCAGGTCGCGCAAGTGGTGATGAACTGGGTGGGTGAGGATGGCAGCTGAGCAGAACAACGCGGTCAACGGCGCGCAGCGCGCCGCGATCCTGCTGCTGACCCTGGGCGAGCAAGATGCCGCCGAGGTGCTGAAGCATTTGAGCGCGCGCGACGTACAGGCGGTCGGCACCGCCATGGCCACGCTCAGCAACATCTCGCGCGATCAGGTCGAGCAGGTGCTCGGCCGCTTGAATGAAGACATCGGGCGCCAGACCGCGCTGGGCGTCGGCACCGAGGAATACATCCGCAAGGTGCTGGTCAGTGCGCTGGGTGAAACCAAGGCCGGCAGCCTGATCGACCGCATCCTGCTGGGCCGTTCCACCAAGGGCCTCGAATCGCTGAAGTGGATGGAGAGCCGCGCCATCGCCGAGATGATCGGCATGGAACATCCACAGATCATCGCCCTGGTGCTGGCGCACCTGGAGCCGGACCAGGCGGCCGAAGTGATCGGTTACCTGCCGCAACGCGTGCGCAGCGACGCGGTGATGCGCATCGCCAATCTCGATGGCGTGCAACCGCAGGCGCTGAACGAACTGGACGAGATCATGGAACGCCAGTTCTCCGGCACCTCGACCAAACTGAAGTCCGCCACCGTCGGCGGTTTGAAGGCCGCGGCGGCCATCCTCAATGCGATGGAGTCGGCGCGCGAAGCCGAGCTGATGAGCGCGATCCGCAACCACGACGCCGGCCTCAGCACCAAGATCGAAGAACTGATGTTCGTGTTCGACGACCTGGCCGAGATCGACGATCGCAGCATGCAGACCCTGTTGCGCGAAGTGCCGTCGGCGCGCCTGATCGTTGCGCTGAAGGGTTCGGAACCGTCGGTGCGCGAAAAGATTTTTGCCAACATGTCCAAGCGCGCCGCCGACATGTTGCGCGACGACCTGGAAGTGAAAGGCCCGGTCAAGCTCAGCGACGTCGATGCCGCGCAGAAGGAAGTGCTGCAGATTGCGCGCAAGCTGGCCGATGCGGGTCAGATCAGTTTGTCGGCCAGTGGCGATGAGTTTGTGTGATGGGCGGCATCCTGTCCCGCGACATCATCGCCGGTTTCGACCGCTGGGAGCCGCCGTCGGTCGGTGGCGAACCGAAAGCGGAACCCGCAGCACCGCCCGGCCCTACCATCTACGAACTGGAAGAAATCGAGCGCCAGGCGCGTGAAGAAGGTTATGCCGCCGGCCTGGCCGAGGGCCGCGCCGCGGCGAAGAAAGAACTCGACGACCGCCTGGCGCGCCTCGACGCCATCTGCACCGCCGCTGCGCGTCCGCTCACCGAACTCGATGACGCCGTCGAACGCGAACTGGCGCTGCTCGCCACCGTGATCGCCCGCCGCGTGGTCGCACGCGAATTGCAGCTCGATCCCGCCTTGATCGAGCGCACCGTGCGCGAAGCCGCCGCGGCCTTGCCATCGGCCACGCGCGAACTGCGCGTATGGGTCAACCCCAGCGACATGGATCTGCTGCGCGAACTCGGTGCGGCTGAACCGCATTGGCGCCTTGGTGCGAACCCAGCGCTCCAACGCGGCGACTGCATCCTGGAAAGCGAACGCTCGCGGCTCGATGCGCGCGTCGCCACACGTCTTGCTGCCGTGGTCGATGCCGTCATCAGCGATGACCTGGACGACGGCGATGACGAGGTTTCCGCGTGATCGGCGCCGCGCCAGGCCGGGATCAGCGCTGGCGCAAGCAGCTCGGTGTGCGTGCGAAGTACGCACAAGCGGCCCAGATGCTGACGGTGGAAGGACGCCTGCGCCGCGTGGTCGGGCTGACCCTTGAGGCCGAAGGCTGCGAAGCACCGCTCGGCGCGCGCTGCCTGGTCGATGCCGCGGACGGCAGCGAACTGGATACCGAAGTGGTGGGTTTTGCCGACGAACGCTTGCTGCTGATGCCGGTGACCGAAATGCACGGCGTATTGCCGAATGCGCGCGTGCGTCCGTGCACGCGTGCGGGCGGCTTGCCGGTGGGCGAGGCCCTGCTGGGGCGCGTGGTCGGCGCCGATGGCCTGCCGCTCGATGGCGAGGGTCCGCTGTACGCAGAACATCACGCGGCGCTCAAGCGCGAGCCGATCAATCCCATGGCGCGCAAACCGATCGACATGCCGCTCGATACCGGCGTGTGTGCGATCAATGCTTTGCTGACGGTGGGACGCGGCCAGCGTATCGGTCTGTTTGCCGGCTCGGGCGTCGGCAAATCCACCTTGCTCGGCATGATGACGCGTTACACCGATGCCGACGTCGTCGTCGTCGGGCTGATCGGCGAACGCGGTCGCGAAGTGAAGGAATTCGTGGAGCAGACGCTGGGCGATGAAGGCCGCGCGCGCGCGGTGATCGTGGCCGCACCCGCCGACGCGCCCCCCTTGAAGCGCCTGCGCGGTGCCGAATACGCCACCGCGATCGCCGAATGGTTTCGCGATCGTGGCCAGCGCGTGCTGCTGCTGATGGATTCACTGACGCGCTATGCCCAGGCGCAGCGTGAAATTGCGCTGGCGATCGGCGAGCCGCCGGCGACCAAGGGTTATCCGCCCTCCGTGTTCGCCATGCTGCCGGGCCTGGTCGAACGCGCCGGCAACGATGCGCAAGGGCGCGGCTCCATCACCGCGTTCTACACCGTGCTGACCGAAGGCGACGATCATCGGCATGACCCGATTGCCGACGCAGCGCGCGCGATTCTGGACGGCCATATCGTGCTGTCGCGCGATCTTGCCGAGGCCGGCCATTACCCGGCCATCGACATCGAAGCCTCGATCAGCCGCGTGATGCCTGCGGTAGTCACCAAAGAGCAGATGCGCGCGGCGCAGCGTTTCCGCCAGATCTATTCGGCGTATCGCCAGCGCCAGGATCTGATTGCAGTCGGCGCGTACCAGAAAGGTTCCGATCCACAGGTGGACCAGGCCATCGCGATGTATCCGCGCCTGACCCGCTTCCTGCAACAGGAAGTCGACGAACCGGTCGAACTGCGCGCCGCGCAGGAACGGCTTGCGTCCATCACCGCAGAGGGGTGAGCTAAGCCATGCCATCGCGCTCGGACCGACTGCAACCAGCCGTAGACCAGGCGCAGCGCCGCCAGAAAGACGCGCTGCAACGCCTGGCCGATCATCAGCAAAAACTGGCGCAGGCCGAACAACAGCTCGAGGAACTGCAGCGCTACCGGCGCGACTACAGTCTCAGCGACGGCGGGCTGACGGTAAGCGCGCTGCTCAACCGTCAACAATTCGTCGATCGCATCGACCAGGCCATCGTGCAGCAGGGCAAGCTGGTCGAGCGCCTGCAGCGCCAGCTCGACGGTGCGCGCGAGCGCTGGCTGCAGGCGCATGCGCGTGAAAACGCGCTCGACAGCGTGGTGGAGCGCCTGCGCAAGCAGGAAAGCCAGCGCGAACAGCGGCTGGAGCAGGCAGAAGTGGACGAGCGCATGCAGCATCGCGGCCGCCGTATATGAGCCTCGCATCATGCTGGCTTGGTTTTTGCTGTTTTCCGCCTATCCCTAAGACGAGCATCCGCGCATGAGCGCTACGCCCTTGACCGCACTACCGATCAACCCGGCACCGTCGGCGCAGCCTGCCAGCAGCCATAGCCAGCAGAGCGGCCCCAGCTTCCATTCGCATCTGCAGTCCGCGCAGCAAAGCAGCCAGCAGCAGACGTCAGCCGACAGCAGCCAGGCCGATTCGCAAAACAACGATCAAGCACAAGGCAGCAACGCGCAGGGCAGTGGCGCACAAGCCGGCAACCCCGCAGGCAATGCGAGCAAGCCGGGCGCCGATGCCAACGACAACCAGCAGAACGACGCGGCCAGCGATAACGGCCCCGGCATCGACCTCACCGGAGGCGTCGGCACGCTCGTCGGCAGCGTGCTCAGCCTGATCGACCATGCGACCGGCGATGCACATGCTGGTGCTGCCTCTGCATCCGGCGCGAGCAAGCAGGGCACGGCCAACAAACAAGCGCCCGCTACGCCGCTGCCGCCGGTGCCGGTAGCGGGCATGGTGCCGGTACCGCTGCCCGCCATCGCGCCGGTGGCAACACCCGCCGCCGCGAACACGAATACGCCGCCGACCGGCAATGCGCTGGCTGGCATCGGCAGCGGCTTGTCGTCCAAAGCAGATCTCAAGGCTGACGATGGTTTCTCCGCCGGCGACGCAAGCACGGCAGGCGCCGGCACGCCCGCCGATGCCAGCGCCGTGACGCAAGCGGTTGGCGACGGCACGCAAGCACTCGCCGGCAGCATCGCCGCAAGCAGCCACGCAGCACTTCCCGCGGCCACGACCTTCACCGACAACAGCTCGCCAAGCACGTCCGGCATCACTGCACTGGGCAATCTCACCGCCGCCGCACCGGTCGTACCCTCCGGCACCGCCGGCACGCACAGCCTGACGACGGACGCTCCAGTCGGTTCCTCCGGCTTTGCGAAGGAACTCGGCCAGCAGATCACCTGGCTCAGCGGCCAGGATGTGAAGCAGGCGCAGATTCGCCTCAATCCGCAGGATCTCGGGCCGCTGGATGTGAAAGTGAGTGTGGAACACGGCCGTGTGGACGTGAGCTTCGTAACGCAACATCCGGACACCACCGCGGCCGTGCAGCAAAGCCTGGGGCAGCTTCACCAGATGCTGGGCGGCCAGGGCCTGTCGCTCGGTCACGCCACGGTGGGGCAGCAGTCGCAGCAGCAATTCGGTGGACAGCAAGGGCAGCAGGGGCAAGCAAGCGGTAGCGCCAACGAGGAGATGGCCGATACGCCCATTGCCACGGCAGCGCGTGTGGCCATCGGTTTGGTCGACGCGTTTGCGTGAGCTTTCAATTCGCGATGTATTGCTCCCTCCCCTGCGAAGTAGGGGAGGGCTGGGGTG
>NZ_DATJMN010000276.1:0-5167 GCF_035508675.1 Dyella sp. | reverse complement strand
GCGCTGCCGTAATTTCAGTGAAACACCGGTGTGCGCCATCTGCGCGAGCAACAGCCGCGATCGGCACGTGCTTTGTGTGGTGGAGTCGCCCACCGATCTGGCCGCGATCGAACAGGCCACCGGTTATCGCGGCCAATATTTCGTGCTGATGGGACGTCTGTCACCGCTCGATGGCCTGGGTCCGGAAGAACTGGGCCTGGGGCTGTTGAGCGAGCGATTGGCGGAAGGCGAAGTGGAAGAGCTGATTCTCGCCACCAATCCCACGGTGGAAGGCGAGGCCACCGCGCACTACCTGGCGCAGCTTGCACGCGCCGCCGGCATCCGGCCCACACGCCTGGCGCACGGCGTGCCGCTGGGTGGTGAACTGGAATACGTGGATCGCGGCACGCTGGCGCATGCGTTCGGCAGCCGCCAATCCGTCGACTAAACATACGGAGAAAACGCCATGGCAGACACGATTTTCGGCAAGATCATCCGGCGCGACATCCCGGCCGACATCGTCTACGAAAACGACGACGTGCTGGCCTTCAAGGATCTCAATCCGCAGGCGCCGGTACACGTGCTGTTCGTGCCCAAGCGCGCACTCGCCACCTTGAACGACGCCACGCCTGCGGATGCCGAATTGCTCGGCAAGCTGATGCTTGCCGCGGCCGATTTCGCCAAAGCACAAGGCGTCGACAAGGAAGGCTATCGCGTGGTGATCAATTGCAACGAGCACGGTGGACAGACGGTATTTCATCTGCATTTGCACTTGCTGGCAGGGCGCCGCATGCATTGGCCGCCCGGTTGATGTATCGCCATCGGGACAAATAAAAAACGCCGGCGTGTGCCGGCGTTTTTGGGTGCTTTGCGCAGGGCGCCGATCAGCGGTGGCGAACCACGATCACCCGCGGAGCGTACCAACCGCCGCCCCAACCCCAACCGCCCCAGTAGGGGCCACCCCAATACGGACCCCAGTAGGGACCCCAGAACGGGTCATACCAGCCCGGGCCGTACGGATAGCCGACCACCAGCGGGCGTTTCGGCCATAGGTAGACCACGTTGGCTTCCACGCGCGGGTAGGCATAGTCGTAATCGCCTACCTTGCGACTGACCGTGCCCTGCAGTGTACCGGTCACCGTGATCTCGCGGCCGGGCCTGAATACTTCAGGATCGTAGAAGCCAGGGCGGCAGGCCATGAAACGGCCCTGCGCGTTGCTGTTGTCGCCGGCAACAGGGCGGGCTTGGTCGTCGAGCGGACGGCTCAGCACATAGAAACAGGTGGCGTTCTGGCCCGGCTCGGTGCTGATGATGCTGCCACCCCAGCGCACTTGCGTGCCGTTGGCGGTAGTACCTTGCTGGACGCTCGCCGTGGTGATGGGAGCGAAGTTGCCCTGCAACGGCTGCGGCACCGTGGCGCACGCGGCCAACAAGGTGGAAAGCGCTGCAAGACTGAGGATTCGGTACAGGGGAGACATGATGTGTTTCTCCATGCTTGGGCGGATGCATGCTACATCGTTGCGCCGTATTCAGACCACGCGGCGAGGGTGGAAATTCCGTACTGCCTGTCTGAAGGTGCGCAAGGATTCAGTGGAAGGTTCAACAGTGGCGTAGCGCAGTTCGATATAGCACCTCATCAAATGGTCCAGTTCCGTACGCTGGCCGGGCAGTGCACGGCTGGCGCGGCGAAGGAAATGTTGCGGCCCTTCGCTGCGTCGGCGTACGACCCCGGCATGCGCAAGTTTGCGTTCCAGTGAGCGCAGCGCCGTGAGCGCAGGATCGCCTTCCGGTCGACGCCACAACGCCCACGCCAGGCCCAGTGTCCCGAACACCGCGACGCAGATCACCAGCAGCTTGGTCAGCAAGCCGATGTCTGCCTCACCGATGCCGAACGGTGTCAGTAGGCCGCGCTGGCGCAACGCGTCGAAACCGATAACGCTTTGGTTCCACCATCGGTTGACGATGTCCCATTGATTGCGGATCGATTCCAGCGAGCCCGACTGATACCAGGGCAGCTGATCGCCGGCAGCACTTGCTGCACCGAGCGAAATGCGCTGCGGACGTACCGCGGCGGTGGGGTCCACGCGGACCCAGCCGCGTCCTTCCAACCATACCTCGCTCCAGGCGTGCGCATCGGCGTTGCGCACCAAAAGATACTGGCCCATGTTGTTCCAGAAGCCACCCTGGAAGCCGGTGACTACGCGAGCCGGGATGCCGGCGGCGCGCATCAGCACAGTGAAGGCGGAGGCATAGTGTTCGCAAAAACCTTCGTGCGTGTTGAACAGGAAATCGTCGACGGCATTGCGGCCCAGCGGCGCCGGCAACAAGGTATAGCTGAAGCCGTCGTTGTGGAACATGTTCAAGGCAGCCCGGATGATGGCCGCGTTGTCGTGGCCGTAACGCTTGCGCCACTGCTCGGCAAGCGCATGGGTGCGCGGATCGAAGCCATCCGGCAACTGCAAGGCATGCATGCGCGTGGCGATATCCAGGTTCGGCTGGAAGCGGTAGTCCAGCGCCGAGCGCAGCGCATATTCCCGCATCTCGTCAACCGGCTTGTCCGCAAAAACTTCCCCGTCCGCATGCGCTTGCGATTGCAAGGGCGCCGCCAGCGGTACATCCAGCGTGGGCAGCACATGTTGGTGCGTGGGCTCAAGGCTTATGTGGTAGCCGATCGTCTTGGCGGCTTCGACCGGGATGGATGTGCTTGCCGATTGCTCGGATCGCTGCCAGTCCCGGCCATCGTAGTTCCACATCACGAACGCACGGAAATAGCGTTTATCTTGGGGCGGCGGTGGCCCGTCGAAGCTCACGCGCAGGGCGGCGGTGTCATCGGTGAGCAGTTCGTTGAACTCGCCGGGCGACATGTGATCGCTGAGTCCGGTATGCGCCGCCGAAGCGCCGTTGGTGCCCCACAGCGGCGTGCTCAGCCGTGGCACCAGCACGAAGGCAGTCAGCGCCAACGGCAGTGAGGCGCCCAGCAGCCCGAGTGCCGGTAGCAACTGGCGCGGCAGCGTGGGCGAAACCTGCACGGGTTCGAGCGAACGCCAGGTGGTCAGTGCCGGCAGCAAGCCCAGCGCCACCACGAAGGTGGCCACCATGCCCTGGCCGAACAGCAAGGCGGCCATCAGCAGAAAGCAGGCAAAGGCGGCAGCCACGCGCGCATCGCGCGGTGCCTCGCTTTCGGTGAGCTTCAATACCAACAGGCCGGCGGCCAACGCGGAGCCGGGTTCGCGACCGAACAGGTTGCCGTAATCGAGCACGACCGCGCCGACCAGGATCGCCAGCATCGGCAGCTTCAACCAGCCGGGCACCCGTCCCGGCCGGTAGCGGCGCTGCCACCAGCGCAAACCCAGCGCCACCAACAGGGCCAGTGTCAGCCCGATCGGCAGATGCCCGGCATGTACCCCCAAGACAAACGCGGTGGTCAGACACAGCAGATCGAACGTGCGCTCGCTGATCCGCTCATGCGCAGGGCGTTTTGTACGCCACCAAGGGGTCATGGCAGTACGGCCAGTGCGCTCATGCAGCGCGCGTAATGCGATGGGCCGCCGCCGATGCCGATCGCTTCGCTGGGCAACCACAGGCTCCATTGCCGGCCTTGCGCCAGGGCTTCACCCAGCCAGCGGGCGAGTCGCGCGATGCGTGCTTCGTTGTCCAGCCCGCGCAGTTGGCGCCAATCCAGCCGCCATTCGTGGCTGGCCTCGGGTTGTTCGTAATCTTTCACCAGCAGGTTGTCATGCCGCGCGCTCGCCTTCCATGCCACGTGACGCATGGAATCGCCGCTGCGGTAATCGCGCAGCGATGCGAGGTCTTCGCCACGATGCAAGCGCTGCCTGCGATGGTCTTCCTGCGGCAAGCTAGGGCCGGGACCTCCGAACTCCGGCCGCGGCCATACGAGCACGGCGTAGTGCGGGTTCACCCAGCTCCATGCGCGAAACAGACCCATCGGCCAGGTGGTCCAGATCCGTAGGCGCGGTATCGACAGCCATCCGCGATGTTCGGTCGGAATGCTGATGCTGACGTCGGCGCGGCCATCGATATCGAAGGCCTGGCTGACTTCGCCCAGATCCAGCCGCACCGCCTGGCGCGGATGCGGGGCTTCGAAATCGAAGGTGACGCTGATCGGTTCGCCGGCGATGGCGTGGCCGGCACGCACGCCGCGTATGCGCAAGCCATTCAAGGTGCGGAAGGCCACCAGCATGCTGATCGAGGTCGCCGCGCCGAGCAGGCAGGTAAGCAGCAAGCCTGCGTTGTTGGAGTAATTGAGGCTGCCGACCATCATCACCAACAGCAGCAGGGTGAACGCCACGCCGAAACCGGTCGGCACGATATAAATGCGCCGGCGATGCAGTTCGATCGGCAGGTCTTCCTGGCGGCGATGCCGGGTCAACGCCGGCAGGCGGCGCTCGGCCCATTGCTGCAGGCGCTGCCACTGCGCGAGTACGGACATGTTGGCTCAGTCGACAGCGACTTCGTTCAACAGCGTGCGGGCCAGGGTCTCGCCGTTGGCCCCGCGTGCGGCGACCAGGCGATGCGCGGCGAGCGGTACGAACAGCGCCTGCAGATCTTCCGGCAGCACGTGGCCGCGGTCGCTGAGCATGGCCCATGCGCGCGCCGAGGCCAGCAGCGAGAGACCGGCGCGTGGCGAAAGGCCCACGCGAATTTCCGGGTGCCGGCGGCTCGCCGCCAGCAAAGCTTGCAGGTAATCGAGCAAGGCAGGGCTGGCGGTAATTGTCTTCGTCTGCCGATTCAATGCGCTGAGGCTGGCGGCATCCAGTTGTGGAGTCAGGTGAGTGAGCAGATCGCGCCGATCGCTGCCGGTGAGTAATTCGCGTTCCGCGCTGGCGTCGGGGTAATCCAAGGACACCCGCAGCATGAAACGGTCCAGTTGCGAGTCGGGCAGGGGAAAGGTGCCGGCCAAATCGAGCGGGTTCTGCGTGGCAACCACGAAGAACGGATCGGGCAAGAGGTGGGTTTGTCCGTCCACCGTCACTTGTTTTTCGGCCATCGCTTCCAGCAAGGCGCTTTGCGTTTTCGGCGTGGCGCGATTGATTTCATCGGCCAGCAGCAGGCCGGCAAATACCGGGCCGGGATGGAAGCGGAACTGTGCGGTCTCGCGCTCGTACATGCTGACCCCGATAATGTCGGACGGCAGCAGGTCGCTGGTGAACTGCACGCGCTGGAAGTC
>NZ_DATJMN010000275.1:0-2228 GCF_035508675.1 Dyella sp. | reverse complement strand
ACGCCATGTGCGCCGCCGCCGGTGGCTTTCACCACTTGGTCCGTGGCATCGGGCGATCTGGCGTCGACGGCGATGTCCGCGCCCAGCGACCTTGCCAAAGCCAGTTTCTCCGCGCCGACATCGAGGGCCGCAATGTGCAGGCCCATCGCCTTGGCGTACTGCACGGCCACGTGGCCCAGGCCGCCGATGCCCGAGATGGCAATCCATTCGCCGGGGCGCACACCGGTTTCCTTGATGCCTTTGTAGGTGGTGACGCCTGCGCACAGAATCGGCGCGATCGAAACGAAATCGGCCGTGTCGGGCAGCTTTGCCACATAGGCGGCCGCGCCGATGGCGTACTCGGCGAAGGCGCCGTTTACGCCGTAACCACTGTTGTGCTGCGACTCGCACAGCGTTTCCCAGCCGCCGACGCAGTGCTCGCAATAACCGCAAGCGTCGTGCAGCCAGGCAATACCGACGCGATCGCCTTCTTTCAGATGCGTGACGCCGGCGCCAAGCGCGACCACCGTGCCCGCCCCTTCATGGCCGGGTACGAAGGGCGGCGTGGGTTTGACCGGCCAGTCGCCTTCGGCCGCGTGCAGGTCGGTATGGCATACGCCGCAGGCGTGGATCTGCACCAATACCTCGCCCGGTCCGGGCGCAGGTACCGGCATGTCTTCAATCGTCAGCGGTGCGCCGAATGCGCGCACGACGGCAGCTTTCATGGTTGCGGTCATGAATGGGTCCTTGGAATCAATGCTGCATGAATACGGGAATGCTTGCGTGTGCCAGGATGTGGCGCGTGGCGCCGCCCAGCACGCGCTCGCGTATACGTGAATGTCCATAGCCGCCCATTACCAGCAGGTCGGCCGCTTCGTGGTGCACTCTGTCCAGCAGTGCGTTGCCGGCTTCATCCGTGGGTACGTCCAAGTAACGCGGTTTGGCGGCAACGCCGTGATGCATGAGATAGATCATGGGATCGGGCTGGGCCACGCTGAGCTGGCTGGGGCGCGGTTCGCGAGCGTGGCCGTTGACCAGCGTGATGTCGCTGGCGAGCTGCAACAGCGGCAAGGCGCTATGCAAGGCGCGCGTGGATTCGAAACTGCCGTTCCAGGCCACCACGATGCGTCGGAACGACAGCGGCTGGTTCCAGGCGGGTGGCAGAATCAGGCAGGGAATGCGGCAGGAAAGCATGGCTTCGCCGAGAATGTCGAAGAGGCGCGTTTCATCCACCATGTCGCGCTCGAGCACGGCCAGGTCATGCCACGCGCCCAGTTTGCGCAGGGTTGGCGCGATCGCCGTGCGCGTCACCATCCATGCCGCGTATCGTGCGCCATGGTTTTGTGCATAGGTCTGGAATGCATTGGCGTCGTCGAGGCATTCGTAGCCGGCGTCCGAGAGCAGGCTGAGCACGGTCGGCTCGTCCTCCAAGGCGCGCAGTTCGCGCAGGCAACCCGGCACGTAGCAACCGGTGACGTTGCCGCTCCAGCGCGCGGCGATGTCGATGGCTGCCAACAGTGCCGGGCTCCACGGGGCGACCGAAGTGCCCAGTGCCAGCACGTCGTGAAAGCGCGCCGGCGTTGGCGCCGGCTGGCGCGATGTGCCGGTAACGGCATGGCGGGATGTTTCGGTGCTCATGGATGTTCTCCGGCAACATTACAGCGACAGGGAATAGACCACCGTCTTGGGATCGTCCGGATTCGATTCGCACGTAAAGCCCAGGAAATGGGCCAGTTCGCGCATCGGCTCGTTGGTGGTGTCGTCGACGGAAAAGATGCGCGTGAATTTGTGCTTGCGCGCCACGTCGACCAGATGCTGCATCAGCATCACCGCCAGGCCGCGGTTGCGCCAATCGTCGGCCACGGTCACCGCGCATTCGCATTGCTTGCCATCGCGGGTGGACGCATAGCGGCTGATGCCTACTTCGCGCAAACGGCCGTTGTCGTGCGCCAAGGCCACAAAGGCCATGTCATGCACATAATCGACGTGCATCAGCTGATCCAGCAGCTGTTTGCTCGGCGCCTTGAAATCGCCGAGGAAACGATAGCGGCGTGCTTCCGGCGACAGCTCGCGAATGAACGTTTCTTCAAGTCCACGATCGCTTTCGCGCAGTGGGCGGATCAGCACGCGTGTGCCATCGCGCAGCGGCTCGATCCAATGGTCGCCTTCCAGCGCAGGAAATTCCGCGCCAGCTGCGACGGTGGATGGTTTGACGGGAGGTTGCTTGGCGGTAGGAGACATGGTGAGAA
>NZ_DATJMN010000274.1:0-11328 GCF_035508675.1 Dyella sp. | reverse complement strand
AACGGTTCGAAAAGGTAGACATTGTGTGTCGGCGTCAGTGGTGCTTGCCGGATGGCGCAAGCTTTTGCGTATCACGTTTCCTACACATATCGCTCTGCATTCTCGCAGCGCTGACCAAATGGCTCGTACTCTTCGGGGTGGGTGCGAAGCATGCAAATGAGGTGGGGAGACGCAATGCGAATGCGCCTTTAGGGTCGTTGGGGGAATCATCACCGTATTCATTTTTTGGCTGCGTTGAACGCAACGCGGTCGCGGCGCTTCGCTGTGCCGAAAATTCGGCGAATGAAAAAAAATCGCGCTAGGCAGGTAGGGAATGGGCGCGAAGCTGCGTTTTGATTTGTGGGGATGTATGGCGATGCGACTGCGCTCTACGTCGATGAGTTTTGGCCTCTTTGATCATGAGGCTTGTTGTCTGCATGGATGCGGTCGCTGTGAGTAGTGCCTCGGCTCGCGGATGGTCCGGAGTCGAAACCGATTGCCACTTTTGTTTCTGGGGAGAATCAAAAATGCAAGCAAAGTTCAAGTACGTACTTTTGGCTGGTCTTATCAGCGCTGCCTGTGTTCCCGCAGCTTTTGCGGCGCAGCCTGACAATGTTCTGGGGCAGACCGACCAGCAGGTGGGTCCGATCGAAGCGCTCGCGCGTCAGGCGTGGCGTGAAAACATGGCGCAAATCGCCACACCTTCGGAAGGCTGCTTTGAAGCGGATTATCCCAGCATCCTCTGGCAACAGGTGGCGTGCAAGCAGTTGACGCCGCGCGTACACACCTTGCCGGCCAGGGTGAGGCAAATGCATCTGCAGCCGCAAACGGCCGGCAACGGCGACGACTATGTGATGCAGGCGCCGGGTTCGGACCTGATCAGCAAGACGGTCGGCAGCTTCCCGACGGTAACGGGCGTGACGTCCGAGCAGGGCGTGGGCGTTGCATCATATGGCGGTGGCGGCATTCTCGGGGCGAACGAATACTCGCTGCAGATCAATTCGCAGTTCACCTCCACCACGGCGGCCTGCAAGAGCCACTCCGGTTGCACCGTGTGGCAGCAGTTCGTCTACGCGCCGGACTATGAAACCCAGGGCGAAGCCGCTGGCTTCATGCAGTACTGGTTGATCGGCTATGGCAGCAGCCGTTGCCCGAGCGGCTGGGGTAGCGATGGCAGCGGTGACTGCTACCGGAACAGCTCCTATGTGAGCGTGCCGGATGTGCCGGCTACGTCGCTTGCCAGCCTCAGCGTTACGGGGGCAGCGGTTTCGGGCGGCAACGACACCATCACCGTGACCTACTCGGGCAAGGCCTATAGCGCGAGCGGCAAGGACAGCGTGGTGGACCTGGCCAGCGTGTGGCACCAGTCGGAGTTCAATGTGGTGGGTAACGCCGGTGGTTCGGAAGCCGAGTTCAACAGCGGCTCGTCGATCACGGTGAGGGTGGCCGGCACCTATGGTTCCACCAGCGCGCCGACTTGCGTGGCCGATGATGGCAGCACGGGCGAGAGCAACAACTTGAACCTGGGCAGCTGCAGCGCGGTGAGCGGTTCGTCGCCGTATATTCAGTTCACCGAGTCGAACTGAGCGGCAAAGCGTGCGTTCGAAAGAGAAGCCGAGGGGGAAACCCCTCGGCTTTTCCCATATGTGGACCACTTGTGCCGTCGACGTTTCGGCAGAGCCTGCGATTCCGAGCGGTTGGTCAAAGCTTGAAGTTCAAGCTCGCCAGGTACGTGCGCCCGTTCTTATAGATATTGAGCCGTGTGTTCGGCGTATTAGGGCAGCTACTGCCGGTGCGCGGAGGCGTGCGTTTTTCCCCTCCGCCTTGGCGTTTCGAAAAAGCCATCCCGATCGGTGGCGAAGCTGTACCGTGAAAATCGTGCCGACGATTTCGCCGCAACGATCGGGTGCCCTGCACCGATAGTGAAAAGCAGCGTAAGTCATAAGCAGCGCAAAGTGCTGCCGAGCGGAATTTGCCACGATCTAAAAAAGAGTTTGTGACGAAATAAGTGCATGAACGAAAGGCGGCGGGCGATTTGTCACGTTGCGTGGCAATAATCGGCTTGAACCGGTTTGACTAGCGCAAGGCTTTCCACCTGTTGCGTCGCAGGACAAAGCGCTGATTAATAGAGCCAACGAGAGGGGGGGGAGGCGCACGTGGGTCGCGTTCAACACACTTGGCGCAAGCGGGCAGCGCGGCCGGCGATGGCAGTGCGGATGTCTTCGGGCATTAAAGATATGCCGGCGGCGGCCGATTCCCTGGCAGGTTTCAAGCACGGCGGTTTTTGTTTATCCCGCGATGCTGGTCCACGCCATGGGCATGTCGCATGGCCGGCACTGCATTCGCGGGCTTCTCCAAGACGGCCAAGGCTGCCCGGCCATGCATGGGGAGTGGTTGGCGCTTTGATGATCGAGGGGATAAGGACGTCGCATAACCCATATCGCAGCACGATCGATTTCATATGAGGTTTTCCCACTGACGTGGGGCAAGCGAATGTCCTGGAGAGAAGTTCCTGATCTGCTGGCGGTTGGACTGCTGATCTATGCCTTTGTGACGGTGTCGCGTCCCGCTGGCAACGCGATGACGCGGCTTTGGCTGGCCGGCTGGATCTGCGTCGAAGTGCATTTCGCCGCCTATTCGTTCCTCGATCTGCCGGGGTGGCGCGGTGTGCTTGCCGACATTGTCGGCACCGCGGCGCTGGTGTGGTGTGCAGCGTTGTTCTGTTGGTCGATGGATCCGCGGCCCCGCCAACGGGAAAGCCGCCTGTTGTTCTGGGCCGTGTCGGCCGTCTACACCTTTTACTTGGCGTTGGCGTCGCTACCCGTGCCGCCCAGCGGTCTCCTGGTGGTGGCGGCCAGCCTGTTCGCACTGGTGCCGTTGGCCATTGTCGCGATGGCGCCGCAGGCGGAACGACCCTCCACCCGGTGGATCACCGTGGGGCTCAATGCGGCGCTGGCGATGGCTTTGCTGCGCTGGCAGTTTTCTCCGCACGGCGCCGACTTGATGAATGTGCTGCCGCTGTTCGTGGCTTATTTCATTTGCTGCCTGCAATTCAGCTTTTCCAAGCAACGCAAGACAGGCGGCTTCGTGGTCACGGCGCTCGGCCTGCTGGCCTGGTCGCTGGTGTTTCCTGTCGGCATGGTGTTCGACCTGTTCTGGCCGAAGGTCGAGGTCGGCCCGGAGGTCTGGAACCTGCCCAAGTACCTGGTGGCCGTGGGCATGATCCTGCTGTTGCTGGAGGGTCAGCTGAAACGCAATCAGCATCTCGCGCAGCACGATGCCTTGACCGGCCTGCCGAACCGCCGCCTGTTCCAGGACCGCATCAGCGGTGCCATCGAACGCGCACGTCAACACCAGGCATGCATGGCCATGCTGGCCATTGACCTGGATGGCTTCAAGCAGGTGAACGATACGCTAGGCCATCACGTCGGCGACGCCGTGTTGCAGCAGGTCGCGCGCCTGTTCAGCGGACGGCTGCGGCGCATCGACACGCTGGCGCGTACCGGTGGCGACGAATTTTCGGTCGTGCTGGAAGGGCCGATCACACGCAAGGAAGCCGCCGACGTTGCCAGCGCGCTGCGGCAATTGCTGGATACGCCACTGTCGATCGACGGCCATACCATGCAGATCGGCGCGAGCATCGGCCTGGCGATATTTCCGGACGATGCGCAAACACCGCACGGGCTGTGCATTCGCGCGGACGAGCGGATGTACGTGGCCAAGCGCAATGGCGGCTGCGCGGTGCAGGCGGGCTAAGCGCAAGGGCAATAACTTAAGCGTGTATCTCGCACTCGCCAGGATGCGTCCCCTCCCCTGCGAAGTAGGGGAGGGCTAGGGTCCATGCTCCGAACTTAAGGATGTTTCAGCCGCCAGAAATCCAAGCCCGGCATTCCGGCGAACGCCGGAATCCAGTGAAGAATGACGTGCGAAGCACACGACATAAAGGCTTCGTGTGCTTCGCACGATATATTTAAACTGGATTCCGGCGTTCGCCGGAATGACGAATTAGAGTTCCCGGCGATAGATGGCCCTTAAGTTCGGAGCATTGGGGCTAGGGTGGGGTGCGAGCGCAGCGAGCGGCGGGAGCCGAACATGTTTCCATGCATTTCCGCAGCAAATTCAGCTGTACGCTAAAGCCCGAGCAACCCCACCCCAACCCTCCCCTACTGCCGCAGGGGAGGGAGTGCATCGTGGCGAGTATCAAGTCGCGCAGCCGAACCCCAACCTACGCGCACACCACTGGGTGGGTTACGGCGTTCCGAACCACTTCAAATCCACCGCCTGCGCCATCGCCTTGTAACCCGCGCTGTTTGGATGCAGGTGATCGCCGCTGTCGTAAGCCGGCAGCATTTTTTGCGGTGCGGACGAATCGCGGATGACCTGGTCGAAATCCACCACGCCGTCGAAGGCGCCGCCGTGGCGGATCCACTCGTTCACTTCCTCGCGCGTCTTTTCACCGGCAACGCTGTGATACGGCCAGCCGCTGCCGCCATACGGCGTCAAGGTGGCGCCGTAGATTTTCACGTGCCTGGCATGCGCGCGGGCAATCAGGGTTTTCATGCCGTCGATAAGCTGCTGCGCGGAGATCTTGTCCTTGGCCGCCCATGCATAGCCCGAGCCGCCGATATCGTTGATACCTTCCAGCAGCACGATCCAGCGCACGCCAGGCTTGTCCAGCGCATCCCGGTCAAAGCGCGACAGCGCGCTGGGGCCCATGCCGTCGTGCAGGATGTGATTGCCGGCGATACCGGCGTTCGCCACGCCGATGGAGGAGAGCTTGGGATCCGCCTGCAGGCGTTCGGCCAAGTCGTCGGGCCAGCGCATGTTGGCATCCTGGGTGGAGCCGACGCCATCGGTGATCGAATCGCCGAAGGCGACGACGGTGGCGGTGGCGGCGGGGCCGCTGACTTCCACGTCGGTGAGGAAGAAACGCGCGCCGCTTGTTTCGCCCTGCGGGAAGTGCGTGGCGGCGGTGGCATCGCCGCTTTCGGTGAGATAGGCCGTGGCCTGGCCCACGTTGTGCGTGGTCGACGCGTGGTATGGCGCGTCGGGCGGCGCATACAGGCTTACGGCCAGCTCCTGCAGCGGCTTCACGTCCATCTTCACCGGATCGCTCAACACGCTTTCGCCCTTGGCGATGGTGACCGTGGGCTTGCCGTTGAACAGCAGCACGTGATCGCTGCCGGGCACGGTGTCCGCGCCGCTGGCATGCAGCGCGATGTGGACGGGGCCCAGGGTGATGGGCACGTTGCCGAACAGGTTGGAAAGCCGGATGCGTACTTGCGAACCGCCGACGCTGACGCGCACGATCTGCCGCACGGTTTGCGCGTTCACCACGGGGCCGGCGGTGTCCGGCACGGCGGACCAGGTATCGACCCAGGCGTGGTGGCCCGTGCCCGCCATCGCCGTGGCGATGAATCCGCATATCGCGCCGCTCAAAACCCGTTTTAAAAGCCGATCACGCATGCCGCTGCTCCCGCGTTTGTTTTGGAAGCGCGACGTATAGCAAAAGCCCGATTAACTTAGTCGCGATCGGGTATTACAAAATTTATCAGGCGCGCTTGCGGCCATTGCTTGTTGCGGTGCGGAAATGCCCGCTCCGGAGAGCGGGCGTGCGCATGGCAGCGAAGCGCCTATATCACCAATACTTGGTGATATAGCTGTTGAAGGTGCTGATGTTCAAACTACCCCAGCCCGATACGTTGTCGTAACCGGCCTTCGCGTTGTAGCCGTGGCCATCGTAGCCGTTGTTGCCGGAGACCACGTCGTGCAGCGGCGCCTTATGCTTGTTGAAATGGATGTACATGTTCTGTGCCGGCATGCCGAGTGTGTTGCCATGCGCCGATTCCATGCGTGCCCATACGCCCACGAACAAGGGCGACGCCAGGCTGGTGCCACCGATCTGTTCCGGCGTCCCATTGACGTAGATCATGGCGCCGCTGTTGTAGGCGGCATCGAAAGCCAGGTCCGGCAATTGCCGCTTGGTAGCCGATGCGCCGAACACGTGCGTCTGCCAGGACGGCGCCGCTTCAAACAGGCTGACGCCGCCACCGGTGGCCCACAAGCGTCCATTGAAGTCACCGTTGGTCGGGTCCACTTCGGCAAGCCCTTCGTTCCACACGGTTTCACCGGCCCAGGTCTTGGCGCCTACCGTCTGGAGCGCGGTACCGCCCACGGCAATCACATAGGGCGAGGTGGCCGGCTCGCTGACCGAGTAATGCGAGAGATCGATTTGCACGGTACCGGCGCTGTTGACGACATAACCCGGCTCACCTTCGGTCGGATCCGCAGACCACTGGTACACGCCCGCATCGCCGGACGCGATCGAGAAGGTCTGGCCCTGCGCCATCGCCTGTGCGAACACCTTGTCGTCGGCAGCCTGCGCGCCTTCGGTGTGCGCCGCCGTTTCATCCTCGCCCAGCGATACGTTGATCACTTTGGCTACGTTCTCGGTAACGGCCTTGTTGTAGGCCGCGGTCAGCGTGGCGTTGGTCAGGCCATCGTCGTTGGCGTCGCCGTTGACTGCGGTATAGAACACCAATTGCTTCACGCCGCCGGAAATGCCGATGATGCTCTGGCTGTCGAGGTCCCATTCGGACGGATCGCCATCGGAAACCAGCTTGCCGGCGCTGCCTGGCGCCACGCGCGTGTTCACCGTGGGCAGATGGTTGGCCTTGGTGAAGGCGTTGAGGTCGCTGATGGTCTGGCTAAGATCGCCCCAAGTGATGATGCCCACCACCGTCTTGGAGGCGCTGGGCGTGCTGCCCGCGTCATAGATGGCGGCAAAATCGGTCGGGTTGTGCGCGACCTCGCCAGCGCTGGCGGCCGTCGTGGCGAGTGCCGAGGGGTGATACGACATGACGTGGGGCTTGGCGTAATCCTGCAGGCCCAGCACCGCATCCACGATGCCATCCAACGAAGCCGGCACGGTGACGTCGGCGCTGTTGGCATAGTGCTGCTTGTTCTTGAATGCGAAGGTTTTCATGTCGGCATGGAAGGCGGCATTGACCGCTGCCGCCGTACCTTCGGCCGACACCAGCATGTTGTTCGATGACACTTCCACATCATGAAACCCTGCCGCTGTCAGATGCGCCACGACGGCTTTCACTTGATCGTCCGTGGGCGCGTACTTGGCCTTGAATTGTGCCGGCGTCAGGAACTGCTGATAGAGCGGGCTGTGCGAATCATTGATGCCGGTGAGAAAGCTCTCCAGTTCGTCGACGTTGCGCAGGTTCAAGCTCACCGACACATGCATGGTCTTGCTTGCATCCATCGGCGCAACCAGCGCGGCGTCGATGATGGGGTGGTGCGTCGTGGCCAAGGCAAAGGCATGGCTGCCGGTGTCCTGCAGCGTCGCCGACGTGCGTGTGGCGACGCGTGCCTCCTGGGCGTGTGCGGCCATGCACATGGCGAGTGCCAGCGGCAGCAGCAGTTTGCGGCCGTGCGAATTACAGCTTTTCTTCATCACAAAATTCCCCGCAATGTGAAGAGACAAGCGACCTCCCTGAGGTCGTCATGCCCCATGTGGATAGAGATGCGTTGCTTGATGAGGGTATGCAGCTGTGTAGCGATTGCATGCTCCACGCATGCTCGCCGGAACGGACCTTGCGGAATATTCAGGACGAATGCGAACGGCGAAACGAATGGAGCCGATCTGCCGTCCCCCGACGACAGACCACGGCAACTTAAGTTACTTCTGCAACCGTGAGCAATGTGCCGTGCGCGTGATGATCATCACAAGTGAAAACGTTTGGCCATCTCATGACCGAAAAGTGTCGTCTTCTGACTGAGCGTGTGATGACGAAGCCTTCGTGCAAGCACCGTCACTTGAGGACCATGTGCGAAAACGGGGGATAGTCGCGATGTGCGTGATTTATGCGTGTCGTCAACAAAGCCCATCGTGTACGTCGCTGGGGCCTGTTTACCCTATTGGCGTAGCTCGCGCTGGGAGCTGTTTGCCCGCCAGGCAAGGAAGAGCGAAGGAGGTGTACGTCGCTACACGACGGAACGATGACGCGGTATGGGGGCAAACAGACCCAGCCCTTTCGTGGTACGAGCCAGCACGCGGTAGCTGCGGCAGCGGGATAAAAACGGGGCCGGCAAAGTCAAACAACGCACTCTGCCGGCCCCGCCAGTCCAACCGGAGACTCTGCAGGGAGAAAGCCACATCAACGTGTTCAGAGTCGGGAACTCGCTGCGGTCCCGCCATGTAGTCCGCGAAACCCCAGGACGGAACGGATGCAGGGAGATGATTGGGTGGAGCGAAAGTGTAGGGGTCGGTCGGGCCGACGCGCAGGGCCGGGCGGGACAGATTGCTGTGCGGATGGGCCGTTGTGCGGTGCATATACATACTTATGTGTATTTCGCCGGCCGATGAATCTTGGTGAGCCATGCTTGTCCCGTCAGCTCATGCCCCTGACACGCCCGGACAAACCCATCACCGCGCATCACCAGGCATGACAGGCCACATTTCGGACCGTCTCGGCTGCCTTCACTGCCCTTGGCCTGTCCGGTTTTGCCGCGCCTAACCCATTGATTCAAAAGCTTGTCATCGCAAACGCATAGTCCGCATAGACAAACCGCATGCGTGACATGACACCCGTCCCGATGATCCACCCCGCTGCCGAGGGTGACAGGCCGAAACTGGGTCGTCCGGCCCCCGGCCATTGAACTTGCGAGGGTTGGATCATGAACGAGTGGTACCGGGGCGATATCTCGGCGGAATATGCGATGGGGCTGCTTGAGCTGTTGGAGCAGTGGAACATCGGCATGGAGGAGGCCCTGGCCGACACCGGCATCGGCTCGGCCCAGCTGGAGGGCGATCTGCGTCTCACGACGCAGCAAGATGCAGCCCTGAGCGGAAACGCGGTACGCCTGACCGGCAACGAGGGTCTCGGTTTCGAACTCGGCCTGCGCAGCACGCTGACCTGGCACGGCATCCTGGGACTGGGGCTGATGAGCTGCCGCACCCTGCGCGACGCCCTGCGCCTGTGGACGGGCTACCTGGATGTGCGCACCAGCTCGTTCTGCATTTACATGCACGAACATGACGGACTGGCCGAACTGAACATCCAGGACCTGGCGCCCGGTGCGCTGATGCGCGACTTCGGGCTGGAGCGCCTGGCCACCATGACCGCGCGCCTCGCCGCGCAGCTGACGCAGCAGGAACTGCCGGAGGTGGAAATGTGGTTCAAGGACGAGGAGCCGTCCTACGCCGCCGCCTATGCCGACCGCTTGCCGAAGGTGCGCTTCGCCACCGGGCTATGCCAGGTGCGCATGCCCAGCACCTACCTCGATCTGCCGCTGCCCACGGCGCATAGCCTGGTGCTGAGCCAGGTGAAGCAGCATTGCGAGCGCGAGCGCATCTCGCTCGGGCAGAACAACTGCCTGATCGCGCGCATCAAGGGCCTGCTGCCGCTGGAAGACGGCACCTACCTGGGCATGGAAGATGTGGCGCAAGCCCTGTGCATGTCCAGCCGCACCCTGAAGCGCAAGCTGCGCCACCTCGGCTTCAACTTCCGCCAGCTGGTGGACGAGGCGCGCAAGCAGGAAGTGCTGCGTGATGTGTTGAACACCACCATGACCATCGACGAAATCGCCAATCGCCGCGGGTATTCGGATGCCGCGAATCTGACGCGTGCGTTCCGGCGCTGGACGGGCGAGTCGCCGAGCCAGTATCGGGCGAAGTTGCCGTACAAGCTGGAGCGCGGGATGGCGGCGGCGCAGCAGGTGGCTTGAGGCGCCGTCAATCGTCAATCGTCAATCGTAAGAGCGGTACCGACAGATGCACAGGACCGCTCTTCACGATTCCCGATTTACGATTCCCGATTTACGTCACAGCACATACAGCAACGCGCGAACCAACTGCCGCACCTGCGCCGGATCGCGCGGATCGATACAAAAAATCGGCACGAACAGACTCATGCGGCGGGCAAGCGCGTACATTGTTTCCATCGAAAAGCTGGGGGTGATGTCGCTCTTGCTGATGCCGATCACGAACTTGAGCGCAGGATCGATGCGCGCCAATTGCTCCACGCCGGTGTGGCAATCCTGCGCAAGCGTTTGCGACGAAGCATCCAGCAGCAGCACCGCGCCGAGTGCGCCGGGCCCGACGATCGCGCCCATGAAATCCAGGTATTCCTGGCCCGGCAGTCCATACACGTGCAAGATCTCGCCGGGGCTGAGCTGGATGGTGCTGTAGTCCAGAGCAACCGTGGTCGTGGCCTTGTCACCGGCAACGGCATCTGTCCATGGCACCTCCGATGACACCGGCGGTGTATCGGAAATGGCGCGAATCGCCGCGGTCTTGCCGGAGCCGACGGGGCCGGCGAACAGGAGTTTGATGGTCTTTTCTGCATCAAGCATGCGAATAACTCAACTTCAGGCCGAAGTGCCGTGCCACGCGTTGAATGAGGGACGAGGCGGTGGGCAGCGCCACTTGCTGCGTCTCGGATGCCGCGGTGTCGGCGCAGGCGAGCGCGCCGCTGGCAAGCGTCGCCCACAAGAAGGCGTTGATGTGCGTGGTGGCGATA
Source organism: Dyella sp. (assembly GCF_035508675.1). Taxonomy (GTDB): domain Bacteria; phylum Pseudomonadota; class Gammaproteobacteria; order Xanthomonadales; family Rhodanobacteraceae; genus Dyella_B. Next base: position 817 of record NZ_DATJMN010000274.1, on the reverse strand, counting down.
CCGGTGGATTGCGCCAAGGCATCCGCCGACCAGGCACAACGCTGCAATAGCGCGGAAAGGCGCAACGCTTCTTCGTTCTCCGTCACGCCGCCCAGATCGGGCCAGCGAGCGAGCCGGTATTGCTTGCCGCCCAGCGAGGGCAGGTTGGCCTGATGCTTCATGCAGGCGTTGATCAGGAAACTCTCCAGGCTGCGCGAGACCAGCCATTCGCTTGCATACGGATCGTTCGCCGGGCGCGCCATGCACAGCCAGGTATTTTCCAGCAGGCGCGTTTCCGCCGCCGGCAGGTCGCTGACCGAACGCGTGAGAAGGCGGCCCGCCGCATGCCGCAGGATCATCGCGATATGGCCGCGCTTCACCAGCAGGTCCTGGCTGCAGCCGGCTTCGCGGATGCAGATGCCGAGCAGGCCTTGCACGTCGTCGCAGGTCGGTTCTGAGGAAGGCTGCAATTTTTCTTGCAGCGCGCGCGCAATGGCCGCGGCCGGCGCATCGCGGTCGAGCTTGCAGGTGTACGGGGTAATGGTGTCCCCGCTGCGCGGAAACACCATCACCGGCAGATCACGCCGCGTGGCCACTTCATAGGCGAGTCGGCCGTGGCCGCTGTCGATGTCGACGATCAGCATGTCGCTTTCGCCGCCGCGCCAGTCCTGCAGCTCCACATGGATCTGCGATGCGGCCAGCAGGCCGCAAGCCAGCGACAAGCGCAAGGCCAGCTCTTCGGAGAGGCCGGCGGTGCCGAGCGTGATGTGCATGAGCTTTTCCTCCGTCATAAACCGACCGGCGCGTGGCCGTCAGGAAAAATCCAGCGTCTTCTCGA
>NZ_DATJMN010000273.1:0-3849 GCF_035508675.1 Dyella sp. | reverse complement strand
CCAAGATGCGCCAACCAACGATGAGTCTGCCACTGTTCCTTGATAAAACTGTTGAGCATCATTTCCCTTGCCTCCTGCGAAGCCATGCACGTACGACCAAGGTTCTCCCAAGCATAGTGTTGCGACCATGCGGTGGTGATGGCCCAGTCGATACAAGCTGGGCCAACCTTTGAAGCATAAGACGAATAAAGTGCATCACTTTGTCAGTAAAAGCTGACGGTATTTGCAGGGAATCGACGGATATCTTTTTTGCGAATCGGCATGCAGCATGCATGGCACTTCCGTTTGGCCGCTGCATGCGGACTACTGCCCAGCCGTGAGGTGCTGCGTGCCGCGAGTAGAAAGCAAGTCCAACGCGCAACATCCTTAGCTACCTGTCGTGCGCTGACCTGGCGGAAGCCTCGCTGCAAAGGGCATCGATCAAGATACTTTTTTCCATGGTCATCCCTTGCGCGCTTGCTTTGTAATGTGATGGCGCAGCCCATGTACGCGGCTGGCTCGGGAAGGTACTTATGGAATCGCTACGCATCAAGGACGATCGCCACGCGCGTCGTCACCGGACACGCTGGCATTGGCTACCTCTGGCCGGATTCGCCGCGCTTTCGCCCGTCGCATACGGGCAGGAAAAACCCCTCACCCTCGACGAACAGCAGCAACGCCTGCGCACGCAGCAGCAGGCGCAGGATCGTGCCGCACGCACGCAAGCCGCGGACGTGCGCATCGGCCAGCGTGCCGCCACCGATTTCCATGGCACCGAGCTTCCCGCCGAAACCCCCTGTTTCGCGCTGAAACAGATTCGCCTCGGTGGCGAACACAGTGATGCCTTCGGTTTCGTGCAGCGCTATCTGGATCGCTACGCCGGCCGCTGCGTGGGCGGCGAAGGCCTCAGCCTGATCGTGCGCCGCGCGGGCGATCTGATCCTGGACCGCGGTTATGTCACCACCCGCGTGGGACTGGGCGAGCAGGATCTCTCCCAAGGCATGCTGACCCTTACCTTGGTGCCCGGCATGGTGCACGCCATCCGCAAGGCCGACGACATCGCAGCCGGCGAATGGGCGTGGGCGCTGCCGATCCGTCCCGGCGATCTGCTCAATCTGCGCGACATCGAGCAAGGCCTGGAGCAGATGAAGCGCGTGCCATCGCAAGACGTGGCCATCGACATCGCGCCGACGGAGATTCCCGGCCAGTCCGACCTGGTCATCACGGTCAAACGCAGCAAGCCCTGGCGCATGGTCGCCACGCTGGATGACTCGGGCGCATCGTCCACCGGGCGCTATCAGGCGGGCCTCAACCTCGGTATCGACAATCCGCTCAACGCCAACGACATCCTTTCGCTCGGCGTCACCCACGACGTGTTCAATGGCACGGGTCGGGGTACGCAGGGTTATAACGCCAACTACGCCATTCCTCGTGGCCATTGGTTGTTCACGGCCGGCGTCTACGGTTATCGCTATCACCAGACAGTAGCGGGTTCCGCGCAAACCTTCCTCAGCCGCGGTACTTCCCCATCCATCGACCTTGGCGCGCAACGCCTGCTGCATCGTGACCACCACAGCAAGACCACCGCCGAAGTGCATCTCGGCAAGCGCTGGGCGCACAGCTATATCGAAGACGTGGAGCTGGATTCGCAACGCCGCCACATGAGCACGATCGAGGCGGCCATCGCGCATCGCCGCTACGTGGGCGGCGCGCAACTGGATCTGCGGCTGGCCGAGCGTTTCGGTGTGCCGTGGTTCGGCGGCCAGCGCGATCCGGCCGGGCGCACGGCCGACGATCCCAGCTTCCGCTATCGGCTCACCACGCTGGATGCCTCGCTCAACCAGCCGTTTTCGCTGGCCGGGCAACCAGCGCAATGGACCAGCGAATGCCACGCCCAGTACAGCCACAACCAGTTGTACGGTTCGGAATATCTCAGCCTGGGCGGCCGCTACACCGTGCGTGGTTTCGATGGCGAGCAAACGCTCGCCGCCGAACGCGGCTGGTATTGGCGCAACACCATCACCCAGCCGATCGGCAGCTGGCCGCTGATGTGGTACGCCGGCATCGACACCGGTCGCGTGAGCGGGCCGGGCACCGCGTACATCCCGGGCAACACCACGCTGGCCGGCGGTTTCCTCGGGTTACGCGGCACCTTCAAGTCGTTGAGCTGGGATGTGTTCGCAGGCAAGGCGATGCACGGCGGCAAGGTGCTGGAAAACACGCGCCCGGCCACCGGCTTTCAGCTGGTGTATGCGTTTTGATCCCGGGAGCATGTCTCGCCACCGCGTTCCACTTTGTCCGTAAGCCATGACTGATTTTGTGTCAGCCATGCGTCAGCGCATGGATGGCCTTGCTACGGTAGCCACGCCCGTTCGTTTTCCCCGTATTTGCTTGACCTCTTCGTCAAGGACTTGATGATGACCGCACGTTGCGTTTTGCCCGCTTCTTCTTCCCACCGCGTGTCACGCAGCGCCTTGAGCGTTGCTGTGCTGACCGCGCTGTTTAGCGCACCTGCTCTGGCTGGCGCACAAGTCACCCCCGATCCGAACGCCGGCGCGCATCGCCCCGGTGTCGACGCGGCCGCCAACGGCACCCCGGTGGTCAACCTCGTGGCGCCGTCGGCGGCCGGCGTCTCGCACAACCAGTACCAGCAGTTCAACGTCGACAAGCCGGGCGTGATCCTCAACAACGCCGCCGGTGTGTTGCCGACGCAACTGGGCGGCTACATCGTTGGCAATCCCAACTATCAGGCCGGGCAGTCGGCCAAGGTGATCATCAACGAAGTCACCTCGACCCATCCGACTTATTTGCGCGGCTATACCGAAGTGGCGGGTAACGCCGCCGATGTGATCATTGCCAATCCGAACGGGATTTCCGTTAACGGTGGCGGCTTTATCAACACCCATCGCGCGACGTTGACCACCGGCACGCCCGTGTTCGGCGGCGATGGTTCCTTGCATGCCTTCCACGTCACGCGCGGCGCCATCGGCATCGATGGCGAGGGGCTGAACACCTCCCACATCGACCGCTTGGATGTCATTTCGCGCAGCCTTAGCGTCACCGGCAAGGTATGGGCGAACAACCTCAACGTGGTGACCGGCGCCAACCAGGTCGGTTATGCCGATCTGTCCGCCCAGGCCATCGCCGGCGAGGGCAACGCGCCGGGGGTGAGGGTGGACGTGGCGGCGCTGGGTGGCATGTACGCCAACCAGATCCACCTGATCGGCACCGAAGCGGGCCTGGGCGTGCGCAATGCCGGTGAACTGGCTACGCAAAGCGGCGACTTCACCCTCACCGAAGCGGGCCAATTGCAATTGACCGGCACCACCTCGTCCGCCGGCCATCTCACGATCCACGCCAGCGCCCTCGATAACCGCGGCGTGCTGCAATCGGCGGGCAGCATGGCGGTGCAAACCGCCGGTGATCTCCACAACACCGGTACGGTGTACAGCGCGGGCGATCTCACTCTCACCAGCGGCGGCGCGCTCACCAACAGCCAGCTGATCGCCGCAGCGAACCGCACCACGCTACGCGCCCAGCAACTGGCCTCCAGCGGCACGCTGGGCGCGGGTATCGCGGGCGACGGCAGCCTGCAAGGCAGCGGTGCGCTGGATATCGCCACTACCGGCAACCTCGCCGCGAACGGCCGCAACCTCGCCAGCGGTGCGATCACCCTGCAAGGCAGCGCGCTGGACCTGTCCAACGCCACCACCCAAGCCGGCGGCGCCATCGCCTTGGCCAGCACGGCCGGCGATATCGCGAACCGCAACGCCACGCTGGTCACCCAGGGCGCGCTCAGCGTGCGCAGCGCTGGCACCGTGGATAACACCGGCGGCACGATCCAGGCCGGCCGCCTCGATGCGCAAGCGC